>CAYTBC010000096.1:0-17286 GCA_964435765.1 uncultured Desulfosarcina sp. | reverse complement strand
GCCCTTCTTTTTCCTGATATTCTGCGGCCGTGCTGCCGTGGTTTTGTTCGGCGGCTAAAATTCCGATGTCGTGCAGATAAGCTGCCGATAAGATTACAGCCAGATTACCGCCTTCACTTTTGCCGATGCGTTCGGCATAGCGCGCCACCCGGGTGGCATGGCCGATTCTTTTAAAGTCGCCTGTAAAATAGCGTTTCATTTCAATGGCCACACGATCCTTGAGCAGATCTTCTTTTTGGGCCAGAAGTTCAGGCGGCAAATTGCCGATACACTGTTCGGCATACTGACAGTAGGACGCACAACCAAAATCCATGTTCGGGTTAACAAACCGGTGACCGCAATTTCCACATTTGCGCGAGGTGTCATCCTTGAAAAATTCAACCGTCTGTTCACATTTCGGGCATTTCACTTCGAAGATTGCCCCCGGTTGCCAGTATTGGGTGTCTTGTCCGGGACATTTCATGGTTGATATCCTTTCGTTTTGCACTCGCAAGCCGTTGTCGGCAGCACCTGATTGCCTGCTTTGAACCCAATCTACCGCATCCATTCAGATAATGCCTTGACTTAAATCAAAATGAGCTGATAAAAGTCGACAACTTTGAATTATCCAATTATCAGGGCGGATTAATTATGAAGAAAATACTCGATATTATTTCTGCCATCCCGATCTTCAACGGTTTGCCCGACGATCAACTGGCCGCCATCAAACAGATCGCCTTGGAGAAGCCGGTCAACAAGGGGGAAATTATCTTTTCCGAGGGGGATGAAGGCAGGGGGTTCTATGTCGTTTCAGAAGGCCGCGTCAAAGTCTTTAAAGTGTCCCCCGAAGGTAAAGAGCAGATCTTGCACATTCTAGGCCGGGGTCAACCGTTTGGTGAAGTGTCCGTCTTTGCCGGCCAGAAATTTCCAGCCAACGCCCAGGCGCTCGACAAAGGCCGCGTCTTGTTTTTTCCCCGGGTCGCCATTGTGGATTTGATCGCCGCCAACCCCTCTCTGGCGCTGAATATGCTGGCGGTCATGTCCAAAAAACTTCGTCAGTTTACCGTTCAGATCGAAAACCTCTCCCTCAAAGAAATGCCGGCCCGGCTGGCATCTTATCTTATCTACCTGGCACAAGAACAGCAAAGTGAAGCAGCCGTCACGCTGAGAATTTCAAAAGGTCAGTTGGCCAGCATCCTGGGCACGATCCCGGAAACATTGTCCCGTGTTTTTGCCAAGCTGTCCGGTCAGAATTTAATCCGCGTCGAGGGCAAAACGATCACCCTGCTTGATCGCAGCGGGCTGGAAGATCTGGCTGAATACGGCCGGGAAATGGAGTGATAGGGGGTTCAGCCTTTGTGCTCCACCAGTTTCCGGCCAAGCAGCCGGACATGCCCCATCTCTTCCTGAATGATATGGTCCAAGCGGCCCTTGCCAAGGCTTTCCGGTACCGCCTCTTTCATTCCCAGGTAGAAAACAATGGAGTCTTTTTCAGCCTCAATGGCCGATTTGAGAATTTGTTTCATTGAGGACACATCAATCTCTTTTTCGAAAAAGACGCGGGTGTCGGCCAGTGCGCGCAGATACAAAGCTGCCTCGCCTTGAGGGTCAAATACGGTCGATTCTTTTTCTTTGGCGGATAATTCGGCCCGCATGGCTTTGAAAGTTTTCTCATGCTGGTCTTCCATGGCCGCCAGTTCCAACAAAAATTTTTTGTTGGCCGGATCTTGGGTGTTTTCCGCGGCCGTTCGATAGAATTTCCCGCCGTTGCGCTCCATCTGTTCAGCCATCTCAAATACATCGTCCGCGTTGAAATCGTAGCTCATCTTTGATCCTTTCTGTCAAAATTTATAATTTCTGCCGGCGGCCACGCGCCGATGGCCGGTGATTTAAATTAATTTGATGCCGGGAGCAAATCGGCTGTAAATATACATACGATTACCGATCTTGTAAAGAGGCTTGATCCCTGCTGTCGGGTCGTCCCGGGCTGCCTCTGGGACGCTGAGTAGCCGATCATTGATTTAATTTATGGACAGATTTCTTTGCGAACTGACGGCTGACAAAATCAAAAAGACCTAAAAAATTAAACGAGTTATATATTTTTTTATTTTTTCTTCATAGACTCGCCGAATTATCGATCATTTTTATTGACATCACAATGTGGTATTCTATATACTGCCTCACCATGAAAAAGATCTTCACCGGCTATCGATCAATGATGATGAAGGCAGTCTGCATTTCCCTGGCCTTGATTCTGGGTGGAAGTGTGTTTGCCACCGTGTTACTGGCGTCCGGGGGGTGCAGGGTGAAGTGCTGCTGCCAGGCCGGTCCGCCGATGAACATACAGCTTGCCGTTGAAAAACAGATACGATCGCAGATGGGTTGCTGTTCCGGGTTTGCCGCAAGGCCTTGCGATTTGAAATCCATCCGGCACTTTGAGTTGCCGGTCATTGCTTCGTCTTGCAGCGGCAGATTCCATCCGGGTGCATTCGGCCCGGCATTGACCCCGGTCGAAACCTTTGACAGCCGGCTAAATTCCGGCGGTGATTCTATTTTCTTGCGTTCAGAGCAGAAGTTCCGTTCTCCACCCCTCTATCTTCAGAAGGTATCACTTCTCATTTAATCCCCCTTGGTCGGCTGACGTTTCGTCAGCCGAATGCCCCTGGTTTTTAATTCAACAGCCAACATCATTTACAAGCGGTGTATCTTTGTGTCCGGACTGAATGCAAAAGCTGGCAGTGGCCTGCAATCGGGCTTCACCCGCTTTTCAACCGGACTCGCGCAAAAGGCCGGCATCGAATTCAGTTTGATAGGTTTATTGCACGGTTAAACGGGTCGAAAACAAAGACGGATTGAATCAATCGAAATATAAAGGAGCAGTCATCATGTCAAAAAATAGAAAAAAAGAGAATCTGGATAAAATCGCATTAAAAAAGGCCGCGGTGCTTGGTACCGAGAAAACCCATCGAATGCCGCTGATTATCGCCGTTGTCGGTGTCGTTATCATTGCCGCAGCGGCTGGCTTCTATATGACCCGGGGCGGCAACAGTTCGACAGCAGTTGCCTCCGATCCCGTGGCCACCGGAGGCACCTTTGTCACGTTTCCCGCCAGTCTGTTTGAAGACGGCAAGGCGCGTCATTTCGAGCACGTTGACGGCAATCTTACCATTCGCTACTTCATTCTCAAAAGCTCAGACGGCGTCATCCGGGCCGCATTTGATGCTTGTGATGTCTGCTGGCCGGCCGGCAAAGGCTATTACCAGGATGGCGATTTCATGGTATGCCGCAACTGTGGCCGCCGGTTTGCCTCCGTTATGGTCAACGAGGTCCAGGGGGGCTGCAATCCGGCGCCTTTAAGCCGCAGTATGGAAAACGGAAAACTGACCATCCAGATCAAGGATATCCAGGAAGGCCGGCAATATTTTGACCTGAAGGGAAAGGCCTAATTATGAACCTTAATTCCATATCAATGAAAAATCTTTTGCGGCGCAAGGGCAAAGCCGCATTTGTGCTTGCTGGTCTGGTCATCGGGGTCTCCACGGTGGTGGGAATCATCAGCTACATTGAAGCGATGACCGACGACATCAACCATAAACTCGAAAAGTTCGGTGCCAACATCCTGATTGTACCCAAAACCGAGAACCTGGCCCTCTCCTATGGAGGACTTTCACTGGGAGGGGTGTCCTTTGAGATGGAAGAAATTCGCCAGGCGGATTTGAGCCGGGTGAACAAAATTAAAAATTCGGGCAATATCGCCGCCTTGGGACCGCTGGTCCTGGGTGTGGCCAAGGTCGGCGATCATAAAGTCCTGTTGGCGGGCGTCGATTTTAAGGCAGCCGCTATCTTAAAGCCCTGGTGGAAAGTGCAGGGCGGCCTGCCGGAGGCGGATGGAATCATTCTCGGTGCCGAAGCCGCCCGGGTGCTCAATTTGGCGGCCGGCAACCGGCTGAAGATCAACGATCACGACCTGCTGGTCTCCGGCATCCTCCAGCCCACCGGGTCTCAGGATGACCAGCTGATGTTTACGCGGCTGGCCACGGCCCAGGCGATTTTCGGCAAGCAGGGGCAGGTTTCCATGGCTGAGGTTGCGGCGCTTTGCAAAGACTGCCCGATTGATGCCATGGTCGCTCAGATCTCCGAGGCGCTGCCCGGCGCCAAGGTGATGGCCATTCAGCAGGTTGTCAAAAGCCGCATGGAGACCCTGGACCATCTCAAAAAATTTTCCTACGGCATTTCGGGCGTCATCCTTTTGATCGGCAGCCTGGTTGTGCTGGTGACGATGATGGGCAGCGTCCGGGAGCGCACCGATGAAATCGGGATCTTTCGCGCAATCGGCTTTCGCAAACGGCACATTATGCGGATCGTTTTTATGGAAGCTGCAATCGTTTCAGGTTTGGCCGGTGTCATCGGCTATTTTGTGGGGTTTGCAGCCACCAAAACCGGCCTGATGGTATTTGGCGACAGCCACGCTGCCATGGTTCCCTTCAGTATTGAACTGGCGGGGGCTGCGGTGGTTACCGCCCTGGCCGTCGGATTGATTTCAAGTGCATATCCGGCGTTTATGGCAGCCCGGCTGGATCCGAATGAGGCGCTGAGGGCCCTTTAGAAAATCCTGCGGGCTTTGGATTTTCTGTTTAATCGAAAGTCAATTCATATGAGGAATTAAAATATGAGCTACATCATTGCAGACCATTTGAGCAAAAAATTCGGCAGTGGAGTTGCCATTGTATCAGCGGTTGATGACATCAGTTTCCAGATCGCGGAAGGCGAATTCGTCGCTGTGATGGGTGAATCGGGTGCCGGAAAATCCACGCTGCTGGGAATGATGGGGGCCATGAACGCGCCCACCTCGGGCCGCTTGATTGTCGATGAGATCGACATTTACAGCCTGCGCCACGAGCAGCAGGCTGATTTTAGGAGAGAATTTTTGGGATTTGTTTTCCAGAGCTTTCACCTCGTGCCCTACCTGACGGTGATTGAAAATGTCATGCTGCCGCTGGCGGTTGCCAAGGCCGGCAAAAAGAAAAAGCGGGAAATGGCCCAGGAGGCGTTGATTCAGGTCGGCTTGGGGGGTAAGGCCAATCGCCTTCCAAGTCAAATTTCGGGGGGTGAATCCGAAAGGGTGGCGATTGCCCGGGCGATCGTCAACGAACCGCCGGTGCTGCTGGCCGACGAACCGACCGGCAATTTAGACAGCAGAACCACCCGCGAAATCATGGAACTGCTGTGCCAGCTGAACCGCGACGGCATGACCATCATCATGGTCACCCACAGTCAGGATTGCGCGGACTATGCCCGGCGTGTATTGCGGGTTTCCGACGGCAAACTGGCGGAAGACGTCCCGAATATCAGGAGTATCGAAAAATGGCAAAAAATTGAAGTAAACACAGATCCGCTTCTCAACCCCAAACAATTCGCAATGGCTGGCAGCCATCATACTGGATGATTGTGGCCGCCATATTGGTCCTTTTATGAAAAAGAAAACAGCGCTTATCGGCATTCTTCTGGTATGTTCGGGTTTAGGTCTGGCCGCTTATTACATGTTGGCTGCCGATTACCTGGCAAGCGCCAATCCGGAAGGCCGGCAGATGGACCGCCTGCTCGATGAGATGCAAGTCGTCAGAGCCCCCGGCGGTTTGAAGCCGGTCGAAGTCCACCTGCCGGATATAGACGGCACCAGCGTTGATCTTGCTGATTTCAGAGGCAAAATTGTTTTTCTCAATTTTTGGGCGACCTGGTGCCCGACCTGCGTGGTTGAAATGCCGGCGATGGAAAAGCTGCACCAAAAGCTTCGGAATAAAGACTTTGCAATGGTGACCATCAGCATCCAGGAGCCGGCCGCCCGCGTAAAGAGCTTTTTCAACATCAATAAACTGACGTTCACGGCCCTCCTGGATTCAACCGGGGAGACGGTCGGCGGATTCGGCCTGCGTGCAATTCCCGCCACATTTATCCTTGATAAGTCCGGCCGTATGATCGGCACCGTCATGGGGCCGCGGGAGTGGGACAGCCAAGCGTCTATCGCCATGTTTGAGTACCTGATCGACAACCATGCGGCGATTTCGGAATTTCACGAGAGCTGATCCGGGCTGAGCCCATAGACAGGCTTTTGAAGGCGGAAGGGTAAATGCGGAATTCGGAAGGAGGTGAAGCGAATGAAACGGTTCGCAGTGCCCAGAGTGGCTCATTGCAGCAATGGCTGCCATTTTTGGTCCTGGGCAAAGACGTTAAACTGCCCGGATAAATCACCAGCATTTACCTCCTTGACACCCCGCAATCATTTCCTTATACTCTGCCGGTCTTTAAACCAATCGGCCTTTTTGGCTATTCATTCAGGAATTATCTAATGGCTCAATCAGATTATATTCACAGCGGTTCTCTGCTCCTGTTGGTCGCCGGAGCCAAGGGGGCGGTGGCCTCCACTTTGGCGGTGGCGCTGGCGGCCATGCGCCGTGAACCGGCATCCGTCTTACCCAGTTTGACCACCGGGCATATGTTCGCCGGGATCGGTCCCCTACAGGAAACCCGGCTGGCCGGATGGGACACCCGCGATGAAAGTCTGGGTGCTGCCATTGAAAAGCACGGCGTGCTCCCCGACAGCATCTGGCGTCCCCATTTCGATGAACTCGAACAAATTCAGGTGGCTAAAGCCCCGGATGCGACCGTCGAATTTGAAGGTCAGGTTGCGCAGCTGCTGCGGGATATCGCCGGTTTCAAATCAAGGCATCCCGGCGCGCGTCCGGTATTCATTGATCTTCTGCCTTCGACGGTTTACCAGAATCTTGCCGGCTGTCAGAGTTTAGAGGAGCTTTATGCTGCGGCGGATGCCGGGATACTGCCGGATCTGGCCTACACCGTGGCGGCGGTTCAATCCGGCCTGCCGGTGGTGAATTTTACGCCGAACATCGTTGAATTTCCGGTGGTGGTGAATTCAGCCGTTAAACAGGGTGTCCCGCTTGCCGGGCGTGACGGCAAAACCGGACAGACCTACTTGAAAGTGGTCCTGGCTTCGGCCTTGAAAGCCCGCAATTTACTGGTGGATGGATGGTATAGTCTGAATATTCTCGGTAATGCCGATGGGGCCAATTTAATGGACCCGAACCGCGCGGCCGGAAAATTACGCAACAAAACCAATTTGCTGGATGATATTTTAGGCTACCAGGTCGGTGAAAAGTACGGCTCGCCGACCCACAAGGTCCGTATCGATTATTACCCGCCCCGCGGTGATGCCAAGGAAGCCTGGGATGCCATCGACTTCAAAGGCCTGTTCGGGCTGCCGATGAGCATCCGCTTAAATTTGCAGGGCCGGGATTCGGTCCTGGCAGCGCCCCTGGCTTTAGATCTGGCGCGTTGGGCGGCAGCCCTGCAGATGGCCGGCCGCAGCGGCCCGGTTCCGGAGTTGGGGTTTTATTTCAAGAACACTGTGGGCGCTTCGCCGCCGTTGACGTTTCAGGATCAGATCATCGCCCTGACGCGCCTGGAAAGGGAGTGCGAAGAGAAAATCTCTCGATAAGGAGTTGATCATGGTATTTGGCTACAGCACAAACGCCTTTAAAAAATTTTCCCTTGCCGCAGCAATTGAAAAAATTGCCGGGCTCGGATTTAAAGGCGTTGAGATTATGGGCGATCGACCTCACTTGTATCCGCCTGATTTCGGTGAGACCCAAATAAAAAAGCTCAACGAGCTAGTCCAAAAAAACAATTTGGTCGTGACCAACCTGAACAGCTTCACCCTGTTTGCCGTCGGCGATACCTATCTGCCCTCCTGGATCGAGCCGGATAAAGCCAGACGTGAGATTCGGATCCGCCACACCCTTGATTCGCTGCGGATTGCAAAATCCATCGGGTGCCGAAATATTTCGATTCCGCCGGGTGGCCCTTTAAACGGCTGCCCCCGGAGGGAGGCCCTGCAGTTGTTCCACCAGGGGCTGGAGCGGGTGATACCCCTGGCGGAAGAATTGGGGGTGCTGATGCTGGTGGAGCCGGAGCCGGATCTTATGATCGAAACGTCCGCGCAGTTTAAAGAATTCATCAAGGACGTCCGGTCCGGGTCGATTGGCCTTAATTTTGACATCGGCCACTTTTTTTGTGTGGGAGAAGATCCCAAAAAGGCGTTCGAGGACCTTTTTCAGTGGGTCGGCCATGTCCACCTGGAAGATATTGCTCGCAACCGGGAGCATAAGCACCTGATCGCCGGCCGGGGCGCCATTGAGTTTAAAGAGATCTTCGCCGCCATGGCTCGGCTCGGCTATACGGGCGATATCAGCCTGGAGCTGTACACCTACCAGGACAGCCCTGAAGAGGCCGGCAAAGAAAGCCTGGAATACCTGCGACCGATTTTTGAGGCGGCCGGGTTGGGGATGGCATAAAAGTCGGGCCGTCAGAATCCAATCAGCCTCCAACCGTCGCAGGGTTTAATTATATTGACCTCTTCAATTCCTTACCTATCTATTTCGCCAGTTGTCAAAGAATTGGTTCAAACATTGCAGCACAGGATGCGCCGCGGCTGTTAGGCAGCAGGCCAATTAACCGTTGCGTAACCGCCGTGGTTTGCGTTGAGGGGAAATGGAAGCGGGGCTTTTTCACCTGGTCGATAAAGTAATCATCGTCGTCTATTTTGCGGCGATGATCGGAATCGGCGTCCTGCTCTACAGCCGGATGCAGTCTTTCGATGATTTCCTGGTTGCGGGGCGCAGGATGACTGCGCCTCTTCTGATATGTACGCTGGTTTCGACCTATTACGGGCTGGGTGTGCTGCTGGCCGGCTCTGAGATCAGCTATGAAGCGGGCGTGGTGAACTGGTTTTTCGACACGGCGCCCGCCTACGTGATGATTTTAATAACCGCTCTGGTTTTGACGCCCAAAATCCGGGGGCGCGACTTTCGCTCGGTGCCGGATATCGTTTACGCCCATTTCGGTCTGCCCGCGCGCGTCGCGACAGCACTGGCAAGTTTCATCTATTCCCTGCCGGCGTTTTCGATCATGGGGCTCGGCGGGCTGTTCGTGCTTCTTTTTGATGTCCCCTTCTTTTGGGGACTGATCCTTGGCAGCGCTGTGGCGCTAATTTACACCGTACTGGGCGGCTTAATGGCCGTAGCGCTGACGGACGCCGTCCAGTTCGTGATTATGGCCGTGACGCTGGCTGTAGCGGCGGCGATCGGCGTCTCGATGGTGGGCGGCGTGGAGGAGATGGGGCGCGTTCTGCCGGATCACTTTCTGCCGACCGGCGGCCGACCCGCGGGCCAGCTTCTCGTTTACGGCCTGACGTCGTTGAGCGTCTTCATCGAACCCGCGTTCTATCAGCGCATTATGGCGGCGAAGAGCCGGCGCGCGGTCGTCGTGGCGATGATGGGGGGCTTGTTGTTGTGGATGTCGTACGACTGGGTGATCACGACGTTGGGCATCGCGGCACACACGGCCACTATCCAGGGGATCCTCTCGGCGCCGAGCGGCCCCGATCAGGCCGTGACCCATTTCGTGATCCACGTGCTGCCGGTCGGCCTGACGGGTCTTTTCGCGGCGGGGCTGGCCGCTGCGGCCATGTCCACGCTGGACAGCTACCTGCTGATCTCATCGACAAATTTGATCTATGACATTTTAAATCCGCTGCGCGGCGGAAAGATGTCTGATGCGTCGCTCCTGAGATGGACACGGGTGACGCTGGTCGCTTCTACCGCGGCGAACATCGGAATCTGTCTGCTTTTCAGCAACGTGGAGCGGCTGTGGATCTTCATCACTGCGATTCTGATCTGCACGGCGCTGGTACCCGTGATGGCGGCCTTCTACTGGCCGAACGTGAAGCGCCGGGCAGGGCAGGCGGCAGCGCTGACGGGCTTCGGTCTGGTCATGGGGTATTATCTTCTGACCGGTCTGGCCGGAGGCTGGGATGAAGCCCAGTACGCCTACATCTGGTCCGGGCGCATCCTCGCCTGGGACCTGACCCTCAACCAGGATCACGGCATCCTCTATATTCTGCCCGCCGTCATCGTCATCTTTATTGCGGCCCAGCTTCTGCCGGGAGGCAAACGCGCATGATGCTTGCCTACCGCATCGGGACGTGGGCCGCGATTGCAATGCTCTCCTTCGGCAGCATTGCGGTATTCGCTATATTCCTCGTGACAACCTTGCGGGATCTGCGAAGAGAACGGAACCCGGACGCCAGACCTCGCTCACCGAAAAAGAGACTGGGTTCTTAGAATCTTAAAAGTAAAATCTTTGCATTTTGTGATAAAAAAATTTTCTCGCAAAGCCGCAAAGCCCGCAAAGGTAAATTATTAAGGTAATCTTGGCGTCTTTGCGTCTTAGCGAGAGACCTTTTTGTTTCCGGTTCATCCGGATTAGGTATTAAGTCCGGACTCACCCGACTCGATGCACTTCCGGTAGAAGGCTTCCGTAATCTGCAGAAGGTCCGGGGTCAGAAGTTCTCTCACTTTACGATTCCAGGTGCATGACCACCATCTTCGTTTCCGTCATTTCCTGCACGGCATAGCGAGGCCCCTCTTTACCCATGCCGCTTTCCTTCAGCCCGCCGTATGGCATCAGGTCGGTGCGCCATTGCGGACCCCAGTTAACGTGGATGTTTCCGGATTCAACTCCCTGGATGAACTTCATCGCCCAATCGAGGTTCTGGGTAAAAATGGCCGCGCTCAAACCATAATTGGTATTGTTGGCATATTGGATGGCTTCATGGATATTGTCAAAGCGGGAGGCACCGATAACGGGGCCGAAGACCTCATCACGGGAGATACGCATGTCGGGTTTGACACCGGAGACGACTGTCGGAGCCAACATCGTCCCATGTCTTTCGCCGCCCACCAATAAGCGGGCACCCTGTTTGACGCTATCCTGAACCCATTCCTGGACCCGCACGGCATCCTGCTCGCGAACCATGGGCCCCATTTTTACATTCTCTTGTAGGGGGTTGCCGGTCGTAATGGCTTCGACTTTCAGCCTGAGAGTTTCGAGGAAATCGTCATATATTCGGTCGTTTATCATTACCCGCTGGGCGGAGATGCAAACCTGGCCGGCGTTGGAATAACCAGTGGCGGCCGTTATGGCGGCAACCTTGTCTAAGTCGGCGTCGGGCATGACGATGAGCGGAGAATTGGAGCCCAGTTCCATGGTCACTTTCTTGAGTCCCGCCGTTTTGCAGATATGTTCGCCGACATCCCGGCTTCCGGTAAAAGTGATTTTGCGCACGCGTGGATCGGCGCACAAGGCATCCCCGATTTCTCCGCCGGACCCGGTTAAACATTGGATGGCCTCCTCCGGAAATCCTACCTCCAAAAGGAGTTCCACCAACTTGAGGGCGGACAGGGGGGTGTCGGTCGCGGGTTTTACAATCACCGAATTGCCGGCTGCCAGAGCCGGGCCCACCTTATGACACACCAGATGGAGCGGAAAATTAAAAGGGCTGATGGCCAGGACAACCCCACACGGTACCCGGACGGTGAAGCCGAATTTTCCCTTAACCCCGGGTCCTCCGTCCAAAGGAATCGTCTCGCCGTACAGCCTCTTGGCTTCCTCTGCTGACAGGTTCAATATTTCGGAACTTCGACCGGCCTCAATTCTGGCTTCGGCCAGAATCTTTCCCTCTTCCAGCGTTATCGTCTGCGCAAACTCTTCGACGCGCTCTTCCAAAAGCTGCGCTGCTCGATGGAGAAGACGGTAGCGTTCGTAACCGGTCATCTGCGCCATTATCTTCGCGCCGCTCACAGCAGCGGCAATGGCCGTTTCCACGTCTTTTAAGTCTGATCTGGGGACGGTATCCACCACACTGCCGTCGTACGGGTTGATAACTTCTATGACTTCCGACTTGTCGATCCAGGCGGATCCAACATGCATTTTCATCTTATTTTCTCCTTCATACGGATTTCTTCTGTTGCGGCATTGAAAACCTGTTCTTCGGGGCCGAATTTCTTTGACGGAATGGGTTAAAAAAACACTTCGCTCAACACAAGCGGTCAACATTTAGAATATAAGGCGTTTTAGAATACAGTAAATCGGAAATCATAAAATTCGGACGCCGGGCCTTTTCCCATATTGCGATATCACTTGAAAATCGCTGCATGATCCCATATATTGTTATAATATTTTATTTCTACAAAATCGTTTAATCCGGAAAAAACCATCGGCCAAAAATCGGAGAACTTCATCGTGATACGCCCAAAGAGCCTGCAGCAACGTCTTTTGCTGTTTATGATTTTGCCGGTGGCCATGCTGCTGATCGGCATGGGTATGGCCGGCTTCATTTACGGCAGGGATGCGCTGCTTTCGCAGTGGCAGGAAGCCGCCGTCCTGAAACTCGAGCGCGGTGCCCATCTGGTGGATATGCATCTGAGCCGCATCCGGAATTGGATTCATTCCCTGAATTCAGCGGCAGAAAGCAGCCGCCCTGAAACCATTTTCCAGTGGGTGGTGGATCAGTTGAAAGCCCAGGAAGGAGTGGTGCGGGTTGACTTGACCTGGCAGAAAGATACCTCCAATGACATGATGCCAATGCCGCCGGGCATGATGGGACCCGGATCCGGCATGGGCTCAGACCGTATGGGCAACAGCGAAGGCATGGCCGAAATGATGAGGCAGATGCGGCGTTTCTACCGGGCCCGCATCGGCGAAATTACGCCCCCGCGGTTTGATGCCCTCATAGAGTATCAGACGGTATCGCTGGTATCGGACTTGTTCGATGAAAACGGCAAAACCATCGGCCGGCTGACAGTCGTCCTGAGCTTTGATTACCTGGTGAAAAATGTCGTCACCAGCAGCTGGTGGCAGAGCAACGAGGGGTTTCTGGTGGATGATCACGGAAAAATACTCACCAGCACGGTTCCGGGAAATCGAATTGAATTGGCGGAATCCGATGAGCCCCTTGAAAAGGCAACCTTAAAGGCCATCAAATCAAGACCGTATGGGACGCTGCTCGGCAGCGGTCATCCGCCCTCGGAGGTGAGCGGTTTTTACAGGCTGCAGGAAGCCCCCTGGACCCTGGTGATGATTGCACCGGGGCGAAAAATTCTGGCTTCCATTGTGCGCTTCCGACTTTACTATTTCATTACCGGTGCGGGGTTTATTCTTTTAATTCTGCTGCTGATGAAATTGGTAACAGGCCGGACGGTCGCTTCGATCAAGGAAGTATCCCGGGCGGCCGGCCGGATCGCCCGGGGTGATTTTGACCATCCGCTGCCGGTTAAAACCCGGGATGAAGTCGGCGACTTGATGCAAAATTTCAACACCATGATGGAGCAGCTTAAGGAGCGAATCCAGCTCAAGGCGGGCCTGGATCTGGCTATGGAAGTTCAGCAGAATCTGCTTCCGCAGCAATCTATAGCCATACCGGGATTGGATATCGCGGGGCGCAGCCTTTATTGCGATGAAACCGGCGGGGATTACTATGATTTTTTGGAGCTCGGCTGCCGGGATTCGAACCACTTCGGACTGGCCGTCGGCGATGTCTCGGGCCACGGGATTTCGGCAGCCCTGCTGATGGCCTCGGTGAGAGCTTTTTTGAGGTGTCGGGTGATCCAACCCGGCGGCGCCGCTGAAATCATCACGGATGTAAACCGTCTGGTCACCGCCGATACGCGTGAGAGCGGACATTTCATGACCCTATTCTACACTGAAATTGATCCTTCTTCAAAAACCCTGCATTGGGTGCGGGCCGGTCACGATCCCGCCTTTTTGTACGACCCGACTGCGGACAGCATCGAGGAGCTGCGCGGAGAAGGTATGGCCATCGGGATTGATGAAAACTATACCTACCGGCAGAATGTCAAAACAGGTTTGGCCGCGGGGCAGATCATTCTAATCGGAACCGACGGGGTCTGGGAAACCCAAGACGAATCGGGCAGGATGTTCAGCAAAACGCGCCTTGCCGCTCTCATCCGTGAGCATGCCGCCTTTTCTTCCGAAAGATTGCTCCAGGCCGTCATTGCCGCGTTGAAAGATTACCGCGGATCCGCCAAACAAGAAGACGATGTTACCCTGGCCGTGGTGAAAATTGTTACCTGAATTTTTCCCTCCCTCGAAAACTTAGGCAGGCGGCAATCCGCACGCAGTCCATTCCACATCCGCAGTTCCGGCGATGCTTCAATCTCTACAATTTTAACACGTTTGCTTCATATTTCCTCCACAATTGATTGCTATACTATAATTAAACTTTGAAATACCCAAAGCCTGTCAAATGCTTTTCAGGGAGGATCGACTCATGCAGACTCTGATTAAAAAAGCGGTGATCGCAATCGTTGTATTGGCAACGGCTGCTGTTGTCGGCGGCTGGTATCTCAGCCCCCGCGGCGAACGGGCAATTGCCTATCGTACGGCCCAGGTAACGCGCGGGAATCTGCTCGTTGCCATCAGCGCCACCGGCACCGTTGAGCCCGAAGAAGTAATCGACGTCGGCGCCCAGGTCGCCGGCCAAATCCTGTCTTTCGGCCGGGACGCAGACGCCAAGCCCGTTGATTACGGTTCGAAGGTCACGGAAGGTACGGTTTTGGCTAAGATCGATGAATCGCTGTATACGGCGGAGGCGGCCCAGGCAGAGGCGCAGGTTAAGGCCGCCCGGGCCAATCTGCAGCGGGCCGAAGCCGATTTGCAGCAATTGAATGCCAAGCTTCACCAGGCCCAGCGCGACTGGCAGCGCGCCAAGAAGCTCGGACCCTCCCAAGCCCTGGCCGAAGCCAGCTACGATGCCTATCAGGCGGCCTATCAGACTGCAGTTGCCAACGTGGCAATCGGCAATGCGGCCATCCTGCAGGCCGAAGCCGGCCTGGACCAGGCGCAGGCGGTTTTATGGCGGGCGCAGCGTAACCTTGGCTACTGCACGATCACCTCTCCGGTCAGCGGAGTTATTATCGATCGGCGGGTCAATATCGGTCAGACGGTCGTCGCCAGCCTGAATGCTCCCAGCCTCTTTCTGATTGCCAAAGATCTCACCCGCATGCAGGTCTGGGTGGCGGTGAACGAGGCCGACATCGGCAAGATTCAGCAGGGCCAGCCGGTCACATTCACGGTGGATGCGTTCCCCGGCGAGACGTTTCAAGGTCAGGTCGGCAAAATCCGTTTGAACGCCTCCATGACCCAAAACGTCGTGACCTACACGGTGGAAATCGTCACCGACAACCGCAGCGGAAGGCTGCTGCCCTACCTGAGTGCCAACGTGCAGTTTGAATTGAACCGCCGCAGCGATGTCCTGCTCGTGCCGACCGCCGCCCTGCGGTGGCAGCCGTCGCGCGAGCAAATTGCACCGCAGTTTCAGGAGGCTTTGGCGGCCAACGCCGAGCGCCAGGATGCATCCGAGGGCACCCGGCCCGGGCCGACCCTCTCAAAGACGGAGCCGTCTCGGGGCGACGCAGCCCAGCGGGGGATCCTTTGGATTCCGGACGGAGAGCAGGTGCGGCCTTTGCGGGCGCGCCTGGGGCTGACCGACGGCGGCATGACGGAAGTCGAGGGCGAACAGCTGGCGGAAGGGCTTGAAATTGTCACCGGACTGCAAAGCCAGGCCGCCGAAGGCAGTGACACAACCAACCCGTTCGCTCCCAAAATCCCGCGGCGCGGCAGCGGCGGCGCCAAGCGGACGTCCGGCTCATAGGAGGCAACGATCTCATGGAACTAATTGAACTTCATCATGTCTGCAAGACCTATCACCTGGGAGACATCGACGTTCCGGTGCTCAAAGGCGTATCGCTGACCGTGGCCCAGGGAGAGCTGGTTTCTTTGATGGGTACATCCGGATCCGGCAAGAGTACGCTGATGAATATCCTCGGGTGCCTGGACCGGCCAAGTTCCGGCCAATACTGGCTTGACGGCACTGAAATGTCCCGGCTGCCCTCCGATCAGCGCGCCCTTGAACGCAATCGCAAAATCGGCTTCGTTTTCCAGAGCTTCAACTTGCTGCCGCGCACCAGCGCCTGGGAGAATGTGGCTATGCCGCTGGCCTATGGGTCCGAACACCTTTCCGATCGCGAGACCCGGCGCCGGGCCGAGGAAATGCTCTGCCGGGTCGGACTGAAAGACCGGCTGGATCACCAACCTTCTCAACTTTCCGGCGGCCAGCAGCAGCGTGTGGCGATTGCCCGCGCGCTCGTAAACCGTCCGGCGCTGCTATTTGCCGACGAGCCCACGGGCAACCTCGACTCACGCACCAGCGCGGAGGTCTTGCACATGTTTCAAGAACTCAACGACCAGGACCACATCACCATCATTCTGGTCACCCACGACGCCAATGTGGCCCGCACTTCCA
Source organism: uncultured Desulfosarcina sp. (assembly GCA_964435765.1). Taxonomy (GTDB): domain Bacteria; phylum Desulfobacterota; class Desulfobacteria; order Desulfobacterales; family JAFDCJ01; genus JAFDCJ01. The sequence goes on along the minus strand of CAYTBC010000096.1, from coordinate 1,070 downwards.
GGCGTGTCATCACCATCCACGACGGTGTGATCATGGACGGAAGCTTCGGCCTCCGTTCGAAAGCCGGCGCGTCGCAGATAGGCGTCCAGCCCGCAGCAGCGGCCATGGGAGGTGTCCGATGACAGCCTACCGCATCGTCCGAACGGCCATGAAGGCCTTGCAGCGCAACCCGATGCGCGCCATGCTGACAACGCTCGGGATCGTCATCGGCGTGGCGGCGGTGATCGCCATGATGGAAATCGGCACCGGATCCTCGTCGGCCCTGCAGAAAACCATTGCCAGCATGGGTGCCAACGTTATGATGATCAGGCCCGGTACGGCGGCCAGCGGGGGCATCAGCTTCGGGGCGGGTTCCGTCACCACCCTGACGCCCCAGGACTACGAGGCGATCCTGCGCGAGTGTCCATCCGTTCGCAGCGCTGCCCCGGTTGTGCGTGCCCGTACCCAGGTGGTTTACGGCAGCCGCAACTGGGTGCCTTCGTCCATTTACGGCACGACCCCGTCTTTTCTGGAAATACGGGAATGGAACAACCTGGCCGAAGGCGAGATGTTCAGCGATCGCGACGTTCTCACCGCCGGCAAGGTTTGCGTGCTCGGACAGACCCTGGCGCGGGAGTTGTTTCAGGGGGAGTTTCCCATCGGCAAGGAGATCCGGGTAAAGAATGTTCCCTTTCGGGTGGTGGGTGTCCTGAGTGCCAAGGGGGCCAACATGATGGGCAGTGACCAGGACGACATTCTCCTGGCGCCCTGGACAACGATCAAGTACCGCGTGACGGGCGCCGCCCTGGAAAATGCGAATCAAAGCGCCGGCAGCGGCACCGCCTCCGGCTCGGTCAACACCCTGAGCAACCTTTATCCCGGCGATGCGCCCAGCCTCTATCCCGCAAGATCCGAAGTTCAGGCAGCCGACAATCCCATGCCGGTGCGTTTTGCCAACATTGACCAGATCTATACGGCGGCGCGCAGCACCGCTGAGACCGAAACCGCCATCAGAGAAATCACGGCCGTGCTGCGCGAGCGTCATCGCATTCAACCCGGTGAGCCGGAAGACTTCACCGTGCGCGACATGA
>CAYTBC010000095.1:0-17409 GCA_964435765.1 uncultured Desulfosarcina sp. | reverse complement strand
GACGGCAAGGCGCGAAAACGCAGGAATATCTGGATATTCCGAGCTTTCGCAACGCAGCCGGGCGGGATGCATCGGCGTATAAAATGTGAAGTTATTTTTGAGTGAGCCCTAAAGGCCGTTGGCCGCAGATATCAGCTCCCAGGCTTCCTCAGCGGTTTCAACATAAACAAACAGTTCGAGGTCCCTGGCGCTGATGGTCCCCTCTTCCACCAGCACATTAAAATTAATGACCCGTTCCCAGAAGGCTTGGCCGAACAGCAGCACCGGAATCGGCTTCACTTTGCCCGTCTGAATGAGGGTCAGGGTTTCAAAGAGCTCATCCAGGGTGCCGAAACCACCCGGAAAAACGACCAGGCTTTTGGCCCGCATTAACAGATGCATTTTGCGAATCGCAAAATAATGGAATCGAAAGTTTAAATCCGGTGTAATGTATGGATTCGGCATCTGTTCGAAGGGCAAAACGATGTTCATGCCGATGCTGGGCATGCCGGCCTCGTGGGCCCCGCGATTGGCCGCCTCCATAATCCCAGGTCCGCCGCCGGTAATCACAACCATCTTATCTTTGCCGGTGTTGCTTGAGATTAAATGGCCCAATTTGCGCGCCTCTTCATAATATCGGCTGTTTTCAAGCACCCGTCGGGCCAGGGCAACTTTTTGAGCCAGCAGCGGATCGTCGTTGCTCTGGTCGTATTCGTTCCGGGCCGATGCCAAACGGGCCTCGGCGGTCTCCGGGTCCGCAATCCGGGAACTGCCGAACACCACGACCGTTGACTCGATGTGCTGCTCCTGCAATATCAGCTCGGGCTTAAGCAACTCCAGTTGCAGCCGCACAGGTCGCAGGGCGTCTAGCAGCAGAAATTCCGGATCCTGAAATGCCAACCGGTAAGAAGCCGACCGGCATTGCGGTAAATCAATGGGATGCCGGGCAGACTCTGCGGCTTCCTGGGCCGATCGAAACGGATTTTTTTTCCTTGACCTTTCAGACATTAATATCCTCCTTTGATATAAAAGGCGTGCGATTCGAATGTAGCAGAACCTTGCAGCCATAACAAGAAATAAGGTCGTGGTTAAATACGGTTCCCAAAATCTTTGAAATTTGATCCCATTGACGGCTGCAATATTTTAAACCCTATGACCCGGAGCCGTTTCTTTTCATTTACAGATTTTTTTAAATGTTCTATGGGGTATCGTGAGCTTTTTTTCCCGGGGACCCAGGGGGGAATAATTCAGCTACAAAAGTTTCAGCCCGAGGCCGATTAAGCCGGGAAAAACCGACATACTAAGGTTGAATTTTCAGGTGAATGAGGGAGCAGGGCTGGCTTTGGTTCTATCCGATAATATCCAGCGCGGTACCCAAAATCTCATCCTGGGTTTGCATCACCTTCATGTTGGCTTTGTATGCATGCGGGGTAAGGATCAGTTGCGGGAGCTCTTCGGAGAGATCCACATTCGAGGTCTCTTTTTCGACCATTCGATCGCCTTCGAGTTCCTGATAACGACGGCCGGGAGTGTCCATGCGCTGAACATCCGCCTGCACGTCGCCGTTGGCGCCTTCTTTCAGAGTGGCTTTGCTTTTTTTGAAATTCTCGGTGTTGAGATTGGCAATGTTGTTGGCCGTCACATTCAACTGGGTTTTGTAAGCCTGAAGGGCCGAAATGGTGTTGCTGGCGGATAAGATCATGGCATCGCCCCCCTTAAAAAATAAAATCCCGCCAAACGGATCTACATAACATGGCGGGAATGACGCAATCCAAGAAACGTCAATTTTATTGCAGGCCTCGTCCCGGGATCAAAGTAAGGCGATCCGGTTGTCGAAGCGAATTTTAAAATTAAAACTTCCCTGAATGCCGTTTTTCTCGTGCGGCGCGATTCCTCATTTTATTAGTAGTGAGAGCCCGGCGGAGAAGATGCACGCGCATCTGAGAAGTTTTAGTTTCTATCGCAAGATAGTGGTCATTTCCAAAAGCAAATTATGTGCCAATTTTTAATATAAATAGAAAATTTTAGAATTTCAGATAGTTAACTATTCTTCTATAAAAGCTGAAATATTTAAAATTGACATTTATTGTCATTTTTTTTGCCCCAAATTGTCAGCTTTTCAGCCGGCAACAACCGGCTGAACGGAAAGGAAGGTACACTCGATGCGCTTTGAATTTGCAACCGCAACTCAAATTATATATGGAACCGGAACCATAAAAGAGGCCGGAGTTCTGGCAGCCAAAATGGGACGCCGGGCTTTTCTCATTACCGGCCGGACCGTCGAACGGGCCGCTCCGCTGATGAATCTCTTAAAAGAGCAGGGCGTGGAACACTCCCGGTTCAGCATACCTGAAGAGCCCACCACCGACCTGGCGCTGGCCGCGGTCGAAAAGGCCCGGCGGGAAGCCTGTGACTTCGTGATCGGTTTCGGAGGCGGTAGTGTGCTGGATGCCGGAAAAGTCGTGGCGGCACTTTTGGCCAACAGCGGTGAACTGATGGATTATCTGGAAGTCATCGGCCGCGGTCAACCGCTGGGCCGGCAGCCTGCGCCGTATATGGCGATTCCTACCACCGCCGGCACCGGCGCCGAAGTCACACGCAATGCAGTCCTCGATTCACCCCGGCATCGTGTCAAGGTCAGCATGCGCAGTCTGTCGATGCTGCCCAATGTGGCCCTGGTCGATCCCGAGTTGACCTACTCCCTGCCGCCCGCCGTAACTGCAGCCACCGGACTTGATGCCTTTACCCAACTGCTTGAAGCTTTTGTCTCCCAACACGCCAATCCCATGACGGACGGCATTTGCCGGGAAGGTTTGGCGCGCGCGGCGCGTTCTCTGAAAAAGGCTTATCTGGACGGCAGTGATGCATCCGCTCGCCAGGATATGAGTCTGGCAAGCCTCCTGGGCGGTCTCGCCCTGGCTAACGCGAAGCTGGGTGCAGTCCACGGATTTGCCGGCCCTCTGGGCGGAATGTACGAGGCGCCCCACGGCGCCGTGTGTGCCGGACTCTTGCCTTATGTCATGGAAGCCAACGTCGCGGCGCTAAAAAGCCGGGCTCCGGAATCGCCGGCCCTGGAGCGTTATGATGAAGTCGCCCGCATTATCACGGGAGCGCCCACCGCCCGTGCGTCCGATGGCATCACCTGGGTTTATGAACTGTGCAGACAAATGCAGGTCCCGCCCTTGGCCGTTTACGGGCTCAAAGCCTCGCAGTTCCAGGAGGTTGTGGCGCAATCTCAAAAAGCCAGCAGCATGAAGGGCAACCCGATAGTTCTGACGGCAGCGGAATTGTTGGAAATACTTCGGCGGGCTGTTTAGTCTTAATTATAAAATCTTTGCATTTTATAAAAAAATATTTTCATCACGAAAACACGAAATCTTGAAAACACGAAATTTTTATTGTTTCTTTTTCGTGTTTTCGTCCTTTCGTGCTTTCGTGATTAATTTATCCTTTTTGGCTCGGCTTGTCCGGGTTATCTCGATTATCTGAAAACAAACGGCGGGGATTCGTCATCCGGCGGCGGCTTTTTGGGGCTTCGTATCCGGGGACGCTGCGACTTTTGTTTTTTAAAGTGCGCAGGGGTTGCTGCGGAAAGACTGGAAAACAGGAACGCAATCAGTCTAAAAATAGCTTTGGCGATCTGCAAAGCCGCATAAAATAACCCGACTCCAAAGGCCACCTCCACAAAGGTAGGCTGTCCGGTCACCCACAAACTGAATTTATCCCATATATTCACGAACCAATTTAGCATGGCACCCAGGGCGTTGAAGGATTTCTGATTTTCTTTTGTACCTCTGAAATTCGTCTATGTCAAGAAAGGGTACTTGGAATATTTAGTCGTTTTTGGGTCAAAAATTTGACAATTTTCGGCATTTCGCCGCCTCTTGATCCGCGAATCCATTACGCCATTTCCGGTTAACTATCTGTTTTAAAATATAATTATTACATAATTAAGATATTGGCATAAATTTTGTATTATTAATCGGTCATTCGAACGCATGGGCATCCAGTCCGACTACATGCGCCGAAAGTTCCGGAGGACCTGATCAACTCCGGAGCACTCCTCCTTTCGTTGCCTCCGGGGCCTGACCCTCCCCGGGGGCTTTTTTTATCTTATCCCGATCCCGGACTAGCCGGACCCGGCGCCCAAAGCCTGCACCCCGAAGAAAACCAAAATGAAATCAAACCACGAAGACCATGAAGTGCACAAAGTAAAAAAATGAATGGATGAGCTAATGATTTTTTCGTGAACCCGGCGCCCTTCGCGCTGACACCAAAAATATACTATTAAGGCTCAAACAGCTTTACAAACAAAAAGATTCTGTTGAAATTAAAGATATAAAAATTTCAGATAGTTGTGACAGTTAGGAACATGTGCTCCGTTTTTTTGCTAAAGTTATTGGTTCGCAGACCGATATAGACAGTAACAGTGTGCTGGCGGGCACACTGTTGAATATAATTCCTTAGGGTGAGGGGCGGCTCCAATCGGGGCTGCCCCTATTTTTTTGTCCGAACCGGTTTAAACTTAGCCGCCATAAATCTGCCGTTAGATTTCCCACTGCACATCCGGCGCCATGTTTCGGCGGGCGATGTTTGTCCTTGACATTTTTTCCGCTTTGTATAATCGATACCTAAGGTTTTTAAAATATCCAACTTCGCAAACGCTTCGACTTTATTGTTCATAGTGCTGCATAATTTATATGGCCGCTAAAAAACACATCTGGATCACCGCTGTTTTGCTGGTTGGCTTATGGGGCTATTGCCCGGCGTCGGTTCCGGCGGCCAACGACCCTCCAAACGTATCCGAAATTTCTGTGCAGCAGCTTAAAAACATGCTCGGCAAACCGGATACCGTCATTATTGACGTCCGCACGACCCGCAGTTGGTGGCGGTCCGAGAAAAAAATCCCAACTGCCGTCCGCGAAAATCCGGCCAAGGTGGATCACTGGGCACCGAAATATGCTAAAAACCGGACGCTGATATTTTATTGCGCCTGAAAAAATGAAAGGACCAGCGCCCGTGTGGCGGGTTATTTCCTGCAAAAAGGCTACAACAAGGTATTCATACTAAAAGGCGGCTGGAAGGCCTGGTTACGGGAAGGTTATCCGGTCGAGGACAAATAGGCATCGATATGTGCGGCCGTTTCGTGCAGTTTAGCTCTCTTCGAACCTTGGAAAGTTATTTCCCAATTGAAACGATCGGCGCTGATGTTGCCGCAAGTTACAATATAGCACCAACCCAGCAGGTTCTGGCCATCATTCAGGACAATGGCCCCCGGCTGGAGAAGCTGCATTGGGGCCTGGTACCATCCTGGGCCAAAGACGGATCCGGCGCTTCCAGGCTGATTAATGCACGGGCGGAAACGGTGGCCCAAAAACCGAGCTTTCGGGCGGCATTCAAACGGCGCCGCTGCTTGATATTGGCTGATGGATTTTACGAATGGAAGGGTGAAAAAGGAAGTAAAAAGCCGTATTTCATTGCATTACCATCGGGCCGGCCTTTTGCTTTTGCCGGCTTGTGGGAAGCCTTAAAAGGAATGGACGGCGATGAGGAGCGCGAATACAAATCCTGTGCAATTATCACGACCGCCGCCAGTGAATCATTTCAAGCCATCCACCACCGGATGCCGGTAATACTCCAGCCCGAAGCATATACCGTCTGGCTCGACCCCCGGATCGAAGCAGCCGACCGGCTCAATGATATATTACGGCATCAGCATGTTCGTGCGATGCAATATCACCGGGTCTCCGATTGGGTCAATCGGGTACAAAATAATTCTGCAGCCTGTATCGAACCCATTGCTGATCGTTGAATTCGGCGTGGTGCATTCCATGATCCGGACGAGCGGCAGCTTTCCGTGGGTGTAACTTCAAAGGGATTTTTGTCTCTTAAGTCTTACGTGCTTCACGCATCCCGTGTGCCTGCTCAAAGGCATTCCTGCCCCGACACGCGATCAAAGTTGTGAACCAGTGAGCCACAATAACCATCTTAGCCTCTGTTATTTCGGCAAATAAAATGGAAGCTTCCGCTAAAGAAAAAAACTTCAATTGCTTAAATGATCGTACGCACTGCACTTCGGAACTTTCTAAGGTCAATTACTGTATTTCCGGCATCATGTCCCGCTGCAGCGCCGGCTTGATCTGGCACGACCAGAGAAAATGCAAATTTGCCAAAAAGTCCAGCGTCAGCAATCGGTGCATGCACTACATCGAGCCAATAAATGGGCATTGCGACAGTGTCGAAGCCCAGAGAGAATTGAGAAGTTTGGACCGGTTCGAAGACGATGGAAAGGAGCTGAGTTAGCAAAGATGTAAAATCCCCCCGGAAAGCGCCTGCAGCCTTCCGGGGAGGGTTGAGTTGCGGTCATAGCGGTTCGAGATATTTATTTCCAGCCCAGCGGTAAATGGTTTCTTCCGACCATAATGGTTCGCCATGACCAGTTTCGGCGCACACCTTTCGATCGGGGGGGCGCCACCGTCCGCACAACCTTTTGCCTATAAGGACGGGGGACGAAACCGTCCTTCTGCAAGGAGGGATAACTATCTGTATCACAATATGTAGTTGGATGTCAAGAAAAAAATCAACATATAGTGTATTTGTCCCGTCTTTAGGTTGATCGGCAAAAATTTTGGCATTCACTTCAAATTATGATATTGATGTTTAATTTTAACCGATCGCTCGGTTCATTTCAAAGGTCTTTATATGAAAAACGGAATAAAAATTATAATTGGCTTTTTTATTGGATTGGCGATGATCAGTCAGTCAAAAGCCGAGGTTGATCTCACAAAACTGGTGAATAAAACCCGCCCTGCCGTCGTGACCGTCATCGTCTATGACGTTGACCGCAAGGTTACCAGTATCGGCAGCGGCTTTTTCGTGGACGAAATCGGGCATTTAATCACAAACTACCATGTTCTCGATGGATCCTATGCCGCGGATGTACGCACCTCCGACGGGCAAATATATCCGGTCAAGATGGTGGTAGCGGATGATAAATCAGCCGACCTGGTAAAAGTGCTGGTGGATATTCCCCGCAAAAAGATCATATGGATCAAAGTAAGTCAGGAGTTGCCCGCCATTGCCGAACAAATTATCGTCGTCGGCAGTCCAATGGGGCTCGAACAAACCGTCAGCGAAGGTATCGTGTCGTCGATTCGCGAAATTCCGGAGGTCGGTGAGTTTTTCCAAATGTCTGCACCCATTTCCCCGGGTTCAAGCGGCAGCCCGGTAATCAACCTGAAAGGCCAGGGCATCGGGGTGGCGACATTTCAGTATATTCGCGGTCAAAACCTTAACTTCGCGGTAGCCGGAAAGTCGGTGCTTAAATTAAAACCGACCGGACCCGGTCTGGCCGTCTCACGCTGGACGTTTAACAACAGCCTCCAGCAGCCCAAACTGGCCGAAGAACTATGCCGCAAGGGATACAGCTTTTCCATCAACGGTCAAGATCAAAAGGCGCTGGAGTTTTTCGAGGAGGCGATCGCAAACGATCCCAAAAACACCATGGCCTGGAACGGTCTGGGTTACTGCTATGTTGGATTGAATGACCCCCAGGCGGCCATCCAAGCCTATGAGCAGGCTATTAGAACCAATCCCGCCGACGAAACGCTTCACTTTAGGCTCGGAAACTACTACGTTAAACTGGGGCGCCAGGCAGAAGCCATTGAATCCTATCAGCGGGCAATCCAGATCAATCCGGATTTCGAACCCGCTTATTTCAGACTGGGAATTACTTATACCGAGATCGGCCGTCTGGAGGAAGGCCGTGCGGCCTTTGAGGAAGTCATCCGGCGCAATCCTGATGCCGCACCGGCCTATTTCAATGTCGGCATTGCATATGCCAAGCTGGGCAACTACCCGGAAGCAGTCAAAGCCCTTCAGACCGTGCTGCGCATCAATCCGGGGTTTGCCCCGGCCCACAATAATCTGGGGATAGCCTATGGTAAGCTGGGACGGAGCCATGATGAAATTGAGGCATACAAGGAAGCTATTCGCGCCGATCCGGATTACGGGTCGGCTCACTACAACCTTGGGTATGCCCTGTTTCAAAGCGGCGATAAAGCGGCAGCACTTGAAGAGTACAAGATCCTGAAGAAGCTTGACCTAAAGGCGGCCGACCAGCTTTTTAACATCATTTATTATTGAGCAGCCATGGAATCGAAAAAAGACTACTGCAAATTGCCCAACAGCACCGATCATTACTGCTTCGGATGCAGCCCCGTAAACCCCTCCGGTCTCCGGATGAAATTCTTTGCCGACCGGGACATGGTTTTCTCGAATGTGACGATACCGGATCATCTTTGCGGTTGGAGCAATATCGCCCACGGAGGCGTTCTCACGACAATTCTGGATGAAATCATGAGTTGGGCCGCCCTTCATTTTTTAAAACGCATCACCATGACCAAATCCATAAACATCGAGTTCATCAAACCGGTATATATCCGCAATCCACTGAAGGCCGAAGGCCGGGTACAGACAGTGAGCGGCAAACACGACGCGGTGATGGAAGGTATCCTCTATAACGACAGGGGCGATGCCTGCGCAAAATCCACCGCTAATTTTGCAATTTTTTCGCCGAAGGTGGCGAAGCGATTCGGGATCGCGGATGACACCTCCTTAAAATTTTTCGAAGACGTATTTGGAATAAAATAGCTGTTTGTAAGGGTTAACCAGCTTAATAGCCAGAACAGCTTGATATTCCTTTGCAACTTCAGTCAAGCGACTCAGCTCTTTTATGTTAGCTTGCTTTAGGATCGCAGATGGGTGTAAATCGCAACGTGCAATCCCGCAACGCGCAACCCGTCACACCGATACCATGTCTAAACTGCGGTATGTAGAAATTGCAAATTCTGGAACGAAACCGGCAGGACGGATGACGGTCTGGTGGGCGAATGCCGTCGCAACTCTCCGTTGCCTGCAACCTTGAACGGCGCGGTTGATTCGATCATCCGTTTTGCCGCCCGGCCAGCATCGTATCCAACCTGATGACGGTTTCAAGCTGCTCCAGCACCGGATGGGTCGTGATTCCATCGAGATGATCGACCTGGCGCTTCATTTTATCAAATGCTCGGGTGGTAACCCGCTCCGGGCTGGCAGCCAGCCGGACGCAGACCTGAAAAAGAAAAAAGCTCAAAAGCATTACAATCCCAGTCGTCCAGAGCGCATGCAGGAAAAAATCGACCGCCAGATAACTGCCGATTAAAAACCGCTGCACGGTAATCCAGCCGGTATATGCCAGAATGGCCAGAACCGGCAGATTGAACACGATTTGCAGCAGCATGCCGGAAAGCCCCCGTGCTGCGCGTTCCATCTCGGATTCCAAGCTGTTGTTCCATATCCCGGCGAATTTTTCGCTGATGAGACTGCCGTCCGGCAAGGCGTCCTCCACCCTGCGCACGGCACTGTCGAAACCGCCGCCGATCAGGGATTCGGCAATATCCGGCCAATTGCTCATCGTGGCAAGTCGATAGGTTCGCAGTCCCGCACCCACCCGCTCGTCGCTGCGCGTGTCGGCCATGGCTGATTTGGCGTCCTTTAAATGTCGCCAGGCGGCAATCAAGCCGATGATCTGACTGACCGGGCGGCCGAATCGAAACAAGGCGGCCATGCCGGCACCAAATATCAACAGACGGGCCCAAACGGCAACTATCCAGCCGATGGGGCCGACCCATCGTTGCGCCAGCTTCTGGTAAATCATCAGGCTGACACCGAAAAGCTGGCGCGAATCGTCATTTTTCATGGCAGTTACCGCGTCCAGGTAAGCTTGCTTTTCGGCTTCCCGCAGCTGCGCCGCCGCCGCAGTCAGCGATTTTTTGTGACCGGCCGTCTCCCGGCCGACCTCATCAAACACAAAATCCCGCAGGCTGCGGGCATTTTCAATTCGGCGATCGACCACATAACCGGCCCGGTTGATGTTGTCGAAAAGCAGCTGCCGCAATTCCTGGAATTGATCAAATCCATGTTTCGGACCGGCGGATTCATCCCAGTTCGGGTTCTGCAGATGGTTGCGTGCGGATATGCACAGCAGACGATCGACCTTGGCCTGCCAGCCGTTGTGAAGGTATGCCAAAAAATCCGGCAATATTGCCGCATGCAGTTCCTGCTCGTCCTGGCGGTCGCATTTATTTATCACGGCTACCAGGGACTCGCCGTTAAATTTCTGGACAAATGGCGCCAGAAAATCAACATGGTCCTTTCTTTTCGGATTTTCGGAATCAAATACACAGATCAGCATATCGGAGCGGGCGATGGCTGCGCGTACCAGGGGACTGTGTTTTGGGTAGGCCCTGCTGTCGGTATCCGGTGTATCGATGATGAGCACGTGTTCCAGCAGCGCGGCCGCGGGACTTGACTTAAACTCTACCGCTTCAGGACCGAGGCTTGCCATCAGTTGGGCGGCATCCCCTTCGTCGCTGCCGAAAACGATGACGTGGCCGGTCGTGGGGCGTTCATGACCGGTCGGTGACAGATCATCGACCCCGGCCAGGGCGTCCAGCAGTGTGGATTTGCCGGCGCCGCACGGCCCAACGATGGTCACGACCAATTTGCGTTCGAATCGCTCGCCAATGGCGTCTATCATTTGAAGGGCCGCATCGCATTGCTTCTTGTGCGCGGCGGCCGGAAGCCAGAGGGGCAAATTGCCGAGAGTCGCGCTCAGCATGCGAAGGTCGTTCTTGTAACCCTCTATTTTGCCAAGTGCCTTGAGCGCGCTGAATTGCGGCGTGAGTATCATCGCGTTTCGACTCCCTTCGTAAGTGTCGGCATCAGGTCTTGGATGTCGCTGATCAACCGGTCTGCAGCGGCAATATTTTCGCGGGCACGCTGCATAATCCCTCCTGTAATGTTGGCTTCAAACAGGTCGGAAACGATCTGCGACTTGTTTTTCAGCCAAGTTTGCAAAATTTGGCGCAGCATTTCCTCGATCTGCTGGCGGTCGGCTTTTTTCAACCCGGTCGTGAACGGAATCGCAAACAGCGCATACAGATCCTTGGCACCGAAGAGCCCTGCCAATTTGACTTTTATGCCGGCGGCCCCGAGAGGATCTCCGGTTGACAGTACATAAGTAACCGCAACCGTTGTCGGCAGTACGTTGAGAAATGCCCAGAATGTCTGGCTGATTTTGCGCCACAGGCCCATTCCAGCCCGGAATTGATCGGCCAGCTGCCTGAGATCATTTTCCATATCCCGGGATATGCCCACAATGGCCTCCTTTTCCTCGAGTATGGATTGCAGCAAAGATTTAAATTCCCGGGCGCGCAGGCGGTTCTGCTCCGCATAGACCAGAGGGTGGGCATCGACCGCAAACCTCAACGCGATGCCGTCGCCGGAAGGTTCGATCCGGGGGGGGTGCCCTTCTTCCATATTTTTGCGGGCTCCAACCGCGGCAACGATGTCCGACATTTGACGGGCCACCGGATCATTCAATGAACTGTCGACCGATATCCGGGCAGCAAGCGCCTGGCTGTACATGCTGGTCACGGCGCTCACCAGATCTTCATCTACCTTTTGAACATACGCTTCGGTTGCAGATGCGTCTGGTTTTTCTGTTGAGATTTGGCCTTTGACCCAGCCTGCGGCGCCCAGCACTATTTTGAGGGGAAATTCAACGACACTGCCGGTTTTGCGCATAATTTTTACGTGGGTCGGATCCGAGGCGGACCAGATCCGGGCAAACCGCCGCATGATGCGATCCATGGGAAAATGCTTCAGCGCTTCGCGAACCCAGTGGCTCTGGGCCATCTGCAGGCAATTCAAATACAGGCGCAGTTCAGCAAGTGAAACCTCCGAGCGTGCAGTGATTGCCGCAGCCTGCTTGCAGACATCTTTTAAAATGGAGGCAACCAGTTCCAGCCTGATTTCAGGCGCATCGATCGACTGCAGGGCTTCCAGAAAAGGTGGACTTGAAGGCGCAACCGGTTTGAGCGTCATGAAGCGCTGGCCGGCAGCCACCTGGTTGTCCTCATCGGCGCGATAAACTCCCAGCAAATATTGATCGGCCAACTCACCGTACAGGCCTGCGGCCACCGTCCGGGCGTGGTCCAGCACCTCCTGCGCCGTAAAACTCGGGTAAACCCGATACACCAGGAAGCATTTTCTTTTGCCGATGCCGGTGAGCATCTGCGCAATAAAATCGGTGTTGTCGCGATTATTGTAATTTGAATTGGTAAAAATGTAGATCAAAATGTCGGATGCTTCCAGCGCCATCCGGGTCACCTCCCGGTTCGTGTAAGCGCCCCTGGCGCCGGTGTCGAAATCCGGGGTGTCCAATATGACCAGATTGCCGGCCGCCGAACGGTTCAGAACGTAGAGCGGTTTGCCGGGGACCGTCAGTTCTTCTTTGCGTTTTAAGGGGTCCGGGGTTATTTTAAACGATCGCGCCAGATCGTTGAGAATGCCGGCTTGCCCGGTTTGCCGGGCCGGAACAGAAAAAAGGACCCGGCGATTGAGCCCGGCCGTGCCCCCCGTCGGTGCAAAGTGGCCCCCGGCCAGGGTATTGAACAGGGTCGATTTTCCGGAAGAGCCGCCGCCGCAGATAGCAGCCACCACCGGGAAATCCGGCGCCAGCCGGCTGAGCAGCTTGGCGTCGACGACATCGTTCCAAAAACGAATTTCTTCCTCATTTCCAAGCTTGAGCATATCCGCCAGACGCGGTATATGGCTTCTGAGGTTCATTAGCGCATCATAGAAGGCTGGTTCCATGGCCGGTCGATCCTCGGTGTTCGATCCTGGATACTTGATACTGGATACTCGATACTGGATGCTGGGTTATTAAATAAACAACTACAAAGACCCATACGCAAATCAAAATGACGCTTTGAATAAATCGAATGAATTGTAATACCTAAATCGTGCATGCAAATTGATGGGCAGTTGAAATTCATTCTGATGCACGATTTAGTTTATAACATATCGACATTATTAAAACAAAAACTAAATATGCACCTAGCCGACCTAAAAATCCTGACCCTTGACTGTCAGGCAACCGGCGCCAGCCCACAAAATGGACATCTGCTGGAAATCGGCTGGCTGCCTACCCGTGCTTCAGTGCCGGCCGAGACGATGAATCCCGCGCCGCAAACTTACCTGGTTCGATTACCGGCCGAAGCGGCCATCCCACGGGCAGTGCAGCGCATCACGGGTATATCCACCGAGACTCTGGCGGCGGCGGTGCCGGCGGACATCGTCTGGAACAAATTGCTTCAAGCCGCCGGCGCAATCCTCACCGGCAATCATGCGGCTGCCTGTCCACTCGTTATTCACTTTGCCCGGTTTGAAGAACCCTTCCTGCGGGATCTCCATCGCAGATTCAGCCCTGCAAGCCCCTTTCCTTTCCGGATCATCTGCACCCATGAAATTGCGATCCGCCTGCTGCCGGACCTGCCGCGCCGGGGCATCCGGGCTATCGCCGGCTATTACGGACATCGCCTGACCGAATTCAAACGCAGTGGCGACCATGCCGCCGCCACCGCATTTATCTGGAAAAAGATGGTCGAACGGTTAAACACCACCTGCGGCATTTCCGAGCCGGGACAGCTCTTCGAATGGCTGGCATCCACCAGGCCGGCCGGCCGTTCGCAACGGACATATCCCATGAACCCCCTACTTCGGCGGCAATTGCCGGACAAACCCGGTATTTACCGCATGCTGCGTACCAACGGTGATCTGCTTTACGTCGGCAAGGCCAAATCCCTCAAGCAGCGGGTCAACAGTTATTTCCGCGGCCACGCCCCCCATGCCGAACACATCCTGGAAATGCTGACCCAGGCCCGGGGGCTGGATGTAACCCCGACCGGTTCTGCCCTGGAAGCCGCCGTACTGGAATCCGATGAAATCAAACGCCGCTCGCCGCCCTATAACATCGCCCTGCGCCGGAGACAGCGACAGCTCATGTTTTGCGCCAAAGACCTCAGCCAGCAGGCCCCGGCAGCTAGCCAAAATTGCACGGTCGGACCCCTTCCGGCCGGCAAAACCGGTGAAGCGCTGGCCGCTTTCGGAGTTTGGTTTAAAAACGGAATGCGGCTGACCGGCACGACTGATACCGGCATGGGATATGCAGTCCTCGCCCTCCCCCCGGAGTATGCACCGGACGTCGATTGTCTGAAACAGGGGTTGGACCGCTTCCGCCGGCATCACGACACCCGCCGACCAAACCAATCCGCGCTGCGGTTTTTGACCGGGCTTGGCGCCAAGCTCTGGCAACAACGATTGGACGCTGCAGCGCTCGCGCAAACAGCGGAAGGACAGCAAAGTGATGCCGATGACCCGGATGGACAGCCGGAAAAGCCCAAATCCGATCCGGTATGGACCCCGGAAGCGGTTGCGGGCGCCATTGAACGCATGATCCTGCATAGCGCCCGGCTGATTCGGCGCGCCCGCTGGTTTTGCCTGTTGAGCGAGTCAACCCTGGTCTGGACGGCGTATGATCGGCCGGAAAAAAATATAGCCATACTGGTTTTTGAAAAAGGGAGCATCGTCGAACGGGCCGAAATTGTGACGGCCGCAGAAACACCAACACCGCCGGGCTTTGGGAAATCATTTCGCGCACGCCAGCAAAATATTGACCTGATAACCTACGACCGGTTGCGGGTTGTCACCACGGAGTTGAGACGGATTCTTGCTGAAGGCAGAAATATCGAACTGCACCTGAACCCCCGGGTGACTCTCAGACGGCAGGAGCTGGAAAAGGCACTGCGCTGGGTGTAGAACCCGTCTTATTGAAGACCGCCAAATTTGAAACTATATTATCAAATCTAAAATGAGTCCAACTGACGAAAGATCTCAATGACCCCGCAACATTGACCCCTTACCCTCTGCCCCCTCAACCCCGCATCTCTGAATTCCTGAACCCACAAACCCCAGAATAAATACCTTAAGGCCTGAATCGCTTTTGACGATAGTGAAGTCGGGAGATCGGGCTTGATCAAATGAAAACATTCATAAAACATAAGATAACCGGTTATGTCCCCATTTTGTTATATTACCGAACATACAGAGTGATACTTCGTGCCGGTGAGCCAATTTCAATATGGCGCTTCTTTCAGCACAGATGAAATGGTTCAATTCGGCTATACCCTATATGAAACAGTACCTGATGCTCGTACCCGACGCCAAGGATGCGCGGAAGGCACAGGATAAGATCTATGAGTGGGAATTCCTGGCACAAAAAAAGCAGAAGTGAAAATGAGGTGCCAAACCTTATAAAACCTTGAGAACTGAGTAAAGGAGCAAGGAAGTATGTATCAGACAAAAAGTAGCTTCAGATTTGTTTGTTATATTTTCATCCTGGCTGTTTTTTTCGGATGTGCCGTGCCGGGATCAAACATGAGTACCGGCAGCATCAATGGCCAGTCCGAAGTAAGCAAGGAGATGGGGGCCGCGTATCACCCGAAGGCTCCTCCCGGTATTGAAAGCCTCGATGCGGCCAAGAATAACTTGGCAGAACTTCTTAAGGTCAAAAGTCGATTTTTCTACATCAAATATGATGGGGGAGTCAATATTCCTCCCAACCTCTCTCAAATCAAAGAGATACAAGAATTCACCAATCCGAACCATAACTACTGGACGCTACCTTCTAATCCTGCCAATTTTGAATTTGTAAACCAGCACACCCTAAGTGCTATTCGGACGAAGTTTGTCCCTCTTGACCAAGACGGAATTAGAGTTCCATTCGCGCATTTCCGCTACGAAGATTTACTGGATTGTTCGCTTGTGGTTACGCACCGGCAGGATCTGCATGCGACATACCCGTACATGATTAGACTGCCGGGCAAAATTACATTTCATTTTAATGGAGAGAATTTAAGTGATGTACAAAGGCTATCCGACAACCTCTATTTAATCCAGCAACATCTATTGCAACAGCGCAACAAAGACCTTGCATCTTTTGAAGCACAAGCGCAAAAATATCGTGCACTCACAATCAAGCCTCCCGTGTCAGAGGAACAGAGGAAGCTGATTGTTCAGGCCAATGCATCAAGTCAGCAGAAAGGGTACGCTGAGGCGCTTGAGCTATACCTCAAGGCCGTTGGAATGGACCCTGTTTCGTATCCGGAAGCCTATTTCAATATGGCGCTTCTTTCAGCGCAGATGAAGCGTTTCAACTCAGCTATATCCTATATGAAACAGTACCTGATGCTCGTACCCGACGCCAAGGATGCTCGCAGCGCCCAGGACAAAATCTATGAATGGGAATTCATGATAAAAAGAAAGCAGACGTGAAAATGAGCAAGGCCCAAGTCTGTAGAATTCGCAGACCGGGCATAGGAAGGAATACGTATGAATAAGAAAATGAGTTCGTTCGGACTGTAAATTTTCATCGTGGCCGCATATTTCGGATGCGCCGCGCCGGCATCAAACACAAAAACCTCTAATACTCCGATTGAGAGTTTGCGCTCTGGTGTATATGTTGTTTATCGTCCAACACTATAGCCCGGACAAAGCTTCGATTCCGTCAAGAATGACTTGGTGAAAGCATTGACAACGACAACGGTCTATGTACCGAAACCTGTCAATGTAAAATTGCCCTTGGCGTAGGTTCAAACCTGTAGTGTTCGTGACAACCTTATCGAGATACAGACACAATCCGGCAGTTTTAGCCTCCGATTTGATGATTTGATAGCATGCAATATCGAGGTTGCAAAAATTGAGGGTAATCCTTCGTCAACACGCTTTAATATTTATTTGGGGGCATTGCCATCCATCTATGCGGCCGCGTTCAACACACAAAGTCCGTTAGCTTCGTTCTTTTTTCGTAAGAATGCCCTACCCTCTGCCCCCTCAATCCCGAATATTGCGGCTCCCGAAACCACAACCCCTCGAATAAATACCTTAAGGCTCGAGTCGTTTTTGACGATAGTGAAATCAGGAGGCCGGGCTTGATCAAATGAAAACATGCATAAAACATAAAATAATCAGAATTATCATTTTTTTATCTGTGCTATTCATCTTCTGCTCTGACATGGCTTTCGCCCAGGGAGGTTTCGAATTCTATTTTTTCGGTCAAAATATTAGTTCCTTTCAAAACGACAACTGGTTAAACCTCACTGCCGGTGCAGTTGCCTCATTATGCATTCATGAATTGGGCCATGTGCTTTACCTTGAATCCATCGGCAAATCATGGGATCTTAAAGCTTCGATTCCATCCGGTTTTTCCATTCAAACCGACGCAAACCTGACAGACGCTGAATGGGCTAATTTCGGCCGGGCCGGTTTTGCTCTCCAGAGCTTTGTTGGAACGGCACTCACTCTTTTTGAGAAAACCAGGCATTGGGATTTAACCAAGGGTTGGGTTGCGATGAACACCGTCGAGATTTTTTCCTATCAAGTCCGACACAATCAAAATGACGGCGATTTTGCGCTGATCGAACGAGGCGGCGGCGCCGGGGATCTGGAGCTTGCGGCCTTTTCCTTGATGAGCATTAACAATTTGAT
>CAYTBC010000094.1:0-17650 GCA_964435765.1 uncultured Desulfosarcina sp. | reverse complement strand
AAAATGACATCGAATTGTGAATGGGGCAACAGTTGACTTGGGCATGCTCATTCAGGTATTGTTGATTATGCAAAACATTGAAAAAATGATTCTGAACACCGTCAGAGAAACCGTCGCTGTCTACAGGATGTTCGCGGTGGGAGATTCTGTTCTGGTGGCGGTTTCCGGGGGAGCGGATTCCGTCGCCCTGGCGCAGGTTTTAATCACTCTGGCGGGGGAGTATTCACTTCGGCTGGCCGTTGCCCACTTGAATCACAGCCTGCGGGAGGAGGCTGCCGACAGTGACGCTGAGTTTGTGGCCGCTTTTGCCCGTGGGCTCAACTTGCCGGGTTATATAGAAAAAAAAGATGTACGCGCCTTTCAGCGGCGCCGTCACCTTTCTCTGGAAGAGGCAGCGCGGCAGGTTCGCTATGAATTTTTCGATAAAATTGCCGTCCGATACGGCTTCAACAAAATTGCCCTGGCACACCACGGCCATGACAATGCCGAGCTGGTGCTCATGAATTTGCTGCGCGGCAGCGGACCGCTGGGCCTGTCCGGAATTATTCCGGTGCGGGATGGCAAAATCGTGCGCCCGTTCATTCACCTTAAACGCTCCGATATCCAGGCCTATATCGCGGAAAAAAAGCTGCCCCATATTACCGATGCCTCCAATGCCGACACATCTCTGCGACGCAACCGGATCCGCCACCATTTAATTCCCGAGCTCGAAACTAATTACAACCCTGCAATTGTTGACACCCTCAACCGGCTCGGCACCATCATGCGAGCCGAAGACCAATGGATTGAAGACCTTCTCAGCCCGGTTTTTAAAGAATGTGTTGCAGTCAAACAGTCCGGCACCATCAGCCTTGACATCGCCCGCCTCGGAAAGCTGGCAGCTGCGGCCCAAAGGCGCATTGTCAGAAAAGCCATTTTCTCCGTCAAAAAGGATCTGCGGCGCATCACCCTGGTGCATGTTGATGCCGTTATTGCGCTGATGGAAAAAGGGCCGGCCGGCGGATGTTTGAATTTGCCCCAGGGTATCCAGGCGGCCAGAAATGCCGTTCAGCTGACCATTACCTCCGGCAGGCCGTTGCCCTTAACCAGCCATAGCAAGCGGGCAGGACCGCTTGCGGCTGACTACCATTACACCATCAGCAGACCGGGCACCCTTTGCGTCCGGGAAGCCGGCGTGCTTATCATGCTGACTGAAATCGGTGTCGATGATGTGCCTGAACTTAAGAACATCGGACGTCGGCTGGCCTTTTTTGATATGACGAGCCTGCAGTTTCCGCTGGTTGTGCGCAGTATTCGACCGGGGGACCGGTTTTCTCCCCTGGGCCTAGACGGCAGCCAAAAAGTAAAGAAATATTTTATCAACCATAAAATTCCCGCATGTCAGCGCAGAAAATCTGCGGTGCTGCTGTCTGAAGGCAGGATAATCTGGCTGGTCGGCCACCGAATAGACAATTGCGTGAAATTGGGGCCGCATACCCGGCATGTGCTTAAAGCCGAACTTTTGCTTGCTTAATGCGCTATAATGATTAATTTTGCGTATATTTATACGAGTTTTTCAAGGGGAGCATTCGGTGCCACGCATAGCGCGATCCCGGCGGCCTCAATTTGTCGCTTGAAATTTCAGGTGCGATACAGGATACTTACAAACAAATGGAATATTGTTGATTGAAGAATGAATATTTAAGGTCCGCCTCCGGCGGATCAATTTTAAAATATAATCAAAGTGATGGACAATACCGACTACCGTAAATATTCAATCGTCAATCTTCAGTTGTCAATTTTCAATCTTTAATAATTTTAGCCCAGGAGGTAGACACATTTGAATCCGTTTTACAAAAATCTGGCTTTATGGTTGGTCATCACGTTGATGATGGTCATGCTTTACAATCTTTTCAGCCAGCAGCATTTGGCAGAAACCAGCATCAGTTACACTGAATTTTTGAACATGGTAGAAAATGAGCGGATTTCCGATGTGGTGATCCAGGGGCAGGAACTGTACGTGACCGATACCAGTCGCAACCATTTCAAGATCTATGCTCCCCCGGACAACGATCTGATCAATACGCTGCGTAAAAAAGGGGTTACCATCAGCGCCAAGCCTCCGGCCGAGAATCCCTGGTACATGTCTGTGCTGGTTTCATGGTTTCCGATGCTGGTGCTGATCGGCGTCTGGATATTTTTCATGCGCCAGATGCAGGCAGGTGGCGGTAAAGCCATGTCGTTCGGCAAAAGCCGGGCCCGGCTGATGTCCGACCAATCTGATAAAGTCACCTTCGAAGACGTGGCCGGCATCGACGAGGCCAAAGAAGAGCTGGGCGAAATTGTCGAGTTTTTAAGAGATCCGAAAAAATTTACCCGGCTGGGGGGTCGGATCCCCAAGGGGGTTCTCCTGATGGGTCCGCCGGGCACCGGGAAAACGCTCCTGGGACGGGCGATTGCCGGAGAGGCCGGCGTTCCCTTTTTCAGCATCAGCGGTTCCGATTTTGTTGAGATGTTCGTCGGCGTCGGGGCTTCGCGCGTGCGGGATCTTTTCGTGCAGGGCAAAAAGAATGCCCCCTGCATTATCTTCATTGACGAGATCGATGCCGTTGGCCGGCATCGGGGTGCGGGACTCGGAGGCGGACACGATGAGAGAGAACAGACCTTAAATCAGCTTTTGGTTGAAATGGACGGATTTGAGTCCAATGAGGGCGTTATTCTGATATCGGCCACCAACCGGCCCGATGTGCTGGATCCGGCCCTGCTGCGTCCGGGGCGATTTGATCGCCAGGTGGTGGTTTCCATGCCGGACATTAAAGGCCGTGAAAAAATCCTCAGGGTTCACATGAAAAAGACACCCACCGCCCCGGATGTGGATCCACATATTTTAGCCAGAGGCACGCCGGGTTTTTCGGGTGCCGATCTCGAAAACCTTGTCAACGAGGCCGCCCTGCTGGCTGCCAAGCGGGACAAAGAAAAAATTGAAATGGTCGACTTTGAGGAGTCAAAAGACAAAGTCTACATGGGGCTGGAGCGCAAGTCCAAAGTTATCAAAGAAGAAGATCGGAAGGTTACAGCCTACCATGAAGGCGGACATGCACTGGTCGCCCGCTTTTTGCCCGGAACCGATACCGTCAACAAGATAACCATTGTGCCGCGCGGGCGCGCCGCCGGCGTCACCTGGTTTTTGCCGGAAGAGCGCGATTTCAGATTCAAGGACCAACTCGAAAGTGAACTGGCGGTGGCATTCGGCGGCAGGGCGGCCGAGGAAATTATTTTCAATCGCATCAGCACCGGCGCCGCCAATGACATTAAGCAGGCCACCGATTTGGCACAAACAATGATCAGAAACTGGGGGATGAGCGAAAAACTGGCTCCGTTGTCCTATGCGAAGGGTGAAGAGCAGGTTTTTTTGGGAAGGGAAATCGCCCAGCATCGGGATTACTCAGAATCTACCGCCCAGAAGATTGACGATGAAATAAACCAGCTGATCAATGATGCCTATCAGTGTGCCCGGGATGTGCTTAAGGAAAATATGGACATCCTTCACAAACTGGCCGCGGAGCTGCTCGAAAAAGAAACCGTCATGGGCAAAGAACTGGACGAATTGATTATGGGATTAAGGCCCGGCATCGAACTGCCCTCAAAAAGGGCAGAAGATCATGATCCGGAGGCACAGACGGCTTCCGAACCGAGCTGATCCGATGAGCACCCGCCAAGCATATCAACTGTCATGGTCAAGCTTTAACCTGGAGCTTGGCCGGCAAACCTGCATTATGGGGGTCATCAATGCGACCCCCGACTCGTTTTCCGACGGCGGGCGGTTTTACGACTGCGCTGCCGCCGTGGCTCAGGGTGAAAAACTGGCGGCGCAAGGCGCTGCCATTATCGATATCGGTGGAGAATCCACGCGTCCTTTCTCCGATCCGGTGCCGGCCGCGGAAGAAATTCGCCGGGTCGTGCCGGTGATTGAAAAACTTTCCCAGCGTGTTTCTATTCCGATTTCCATCGACACCACCAAAGCCGAGGTTGCTCGACGGGCGCTTGAAGCCGGTGCCTCGATCATCAACGATGTGACGGCCTTGCGATATGATCCCGAACTGGCGGCTGTTGCCGTCGCATTTGACGTTCCGTTGATTTTGATGCACATGCTGGGCGAGCCCAAATCCATGCAGGTGAAACCCCGCTATGATGATCTGATCGGGGAAATCTATGGTTTTCTGGCCGGTGCCGTTGAAAGAGCTATAGGCCAGGGGATTTCTCCTTCGAAAATAATTGTGGACCCCGGCATCGGATTCGGCAAAACCGTTGTGCATAATCTGCTGCTGATCAAGCACCTGGAGGCCTTTGCCGCCTTGGACGTCCCGATTCTGGTCGGGGCTTCCCGCAAATCCTTCATCCGCAAAATCCTCAAAGACGCACATGACAATGACCTTCAGCCGGACCTGCCGGTCGTTGAGACCGGTTCGCAGGCGGCCGCGGCGGCCGCCATATTAAACGGCGCCCACATCGTGCGGGTTCATGATGTTGCCGGTACCCTGGCAACGGTTAAAATCATAGATGCCATCGTGAATGCAGAAGAAATGACAGCAGACAGATGACGGAGGGCAGAAGACAGAAGTCAGATGACAGAGGTCAGATGACAGCGGGGAGAGAACAGAAGTGTTTGAAGTCGGAAGTGTGACCCGCCGTCGTCCGATAAAGCGGGACTATGGCGCGGCGAGCATGAGGAAGGCGGAAAGCGGAAAGTCAACGCAAAGCGCAAGGAGCATAGCATAATGGCGGCGAATAGATAACAGGTTTTCAGGTGTCGTTATTCTTCGGTTCGCTTTTTTAAATTTGTGAAGTTTCATACGGGGTGATTGAAGGGGGGTTTTGGATTAATGGCGCAGAATTTAATCTGAACCCGTGCTAATCCATCTGCAGGTTTTTTTCCAGTTTGGCGATCTCCGCTTCGAGGGCTTGTTTTTCGGTCCGGCTCAAATGCTCTTCATTCAGGCGTCTTCTTAAACCAATTAAGCGCATTTCTTCACGGTAGTCGCTGCAGCTGTATGCTTTTGTGTGTGCCATGCCCTATGCCTTTAAACTTGCGCTCTGCGCCTTAAGCCTTGTGCCTTTGGCCCTCCGTCTGATACCCAATTCCATCCACCCAACCTTACCCCTTTGCGGTATCTTTGAGGGTTTCTTTGTAAACCCGATAAAACAACTCGTTGTCGGTGATGCTGCGGCTTAATATTTTGCCGATATCGTCAATGTTTTTGATGTTGATGATCAGATTGACGCTGGCATGAAAGGCCATCATGTTGTCCATGGTGCGATATCTAGTGCTGATCATGGCGGCAAAAATTTTCCGGCGAACGGCCATACTCAAGCGTTCCAGATAGATAAGAACGCCGTTGGAATCGGGATTTTTGGTGTCAAAGCTCTCATCGATCACGATCAGATCATACACATGATACCGCATTCGTTTGAGGGCATCCCGCGCACTCTCCGAGATCGTGATTTGATAATCCATCAAATTCAGGGCGTTCTGGATGGTATTGCGGGCGATGGGATTTTGTTCGCACAAAAGTGCCGTCACGCCCTCTTCCTCCATAAAATCGAAAGGCTTTTCGGAGGCATCGAAGCCGGTGTTTTCATCAGCTTCCTCAAAGCTAACGAGGCCCGCGCCGGCTTTTTGAGCAGGTTTGATAGCGATCCGGACCTTGCACTTAGGACACGGTATGTTGGTTATGCGTCCGTCGGGGATTTTGCCGTCCGGAATTCGAAACTTGCTTGAACAGTTGTTGCAGATGACGTCCATAAGTACCTTAATAATTCTTTCCGGTTTTAAAGTGCTTTGTTGTATGCGCGATCGATTTCCAATTTCTCGATATCCGTGGTCGTCTCCCCGCGTGAGCTTTTGATGGCGTCAATGCCACGGCCGACAATTCCCCGTTGGGACGCATACGTCATCGCAGTTTGCTGGGTAATCAACCCCTCCTCAAACAAGCCGATCAAGTGCTGATCAAACGTTGTCATCCCGAAGGCCGTGCTGGACTCCATGATATCGTAAAAAGTTTTTCCGTCTGATTCGCCATGCAGAATGGAATCCTGAACCCGCATATTGGTTCCCAGGATTTCAAAGGTGGCTACCCGGCCGCCGCCGATTCGCGGCAATAACCGCTGGCATACGATCCAGCGCACCGAATCTGCAAGTCGAATACGTATTTGGCGCTCGTCTTCATTGGGGAACATACCGATGATACGGTTGATGGTGGAGCCGGCATCCACCGTGTGCAAGGTGGTCAACACCAGATGGCCGGTTTCAGCCGCACTGAGCCCGATTTCCACTGTTTCCTTGTCACGCATTTCACCGACCAGAATCACTTTGGGCGCCTGGCGCAAAGCCGCCCGCAGGCCGTTGGCATAGGTGTTAAAATCGAGTCCGAGCTCGCGCTGGTTAAAGGTCGATTTTTTATGAGGGTGCTGGTATTCGACCGGGTCTTCAAGGGTGATGATATGAACGGATTTGGTTTCGTTGATTTGGTCCAGAATTGCCGCCAGGGTGGTGGTTTTACCGGAGCCCGTGGCGCCGGTGACAAATATGAGACCATTAACTTCCTTGGCCATCTGGTACATGGTCTTGGGCAGACTGCGCTCTTCGATGGTCGGAATCTTGGACTCAAGCTTTCGCAGGACGATGGAGATATTGGCGCCTTGGGAGAAGATGTTGACCCGGAAACGGGCTTTACCGGGTAAACCGTAGGAAAGGTCGCAGGATCCCGTAGTTAGCAGCGCCTCCGTTAATCGATGGTCCTGGTTGATGAGATTCAAGGCTAGAATTTCAGTTTGAAAAGCCGTCAGGGACTTAAAGTTGGGTTTGATTTCAACCGGAATAAGTTCCCCCGCGCTTTCAACCTGCATGGGTTTTCCCACCGTGAAGTTTAAATCGGAGACATCCCGATGAAAGTCGAGCATTCTAACCAGAATATGGTCGATTTCTTGTTTTTTCATAGTTTAACTCTAAAGCTAAGCTTCCGTAAAATCAGTCGGGGGTGATGTCAGCAAGGGTCTGAAACGGCCCTTTTCATTTGCTTTGGCGTAGGATTCTTCGGCGCTGACCATTCCTTTTTTGTAAAGCTCCATAATGGAATCATCAAGCAAGACCATGCCGTACTTCTTGCCGGTCTGAATCATGGACGGAATTTGATGGGTTTTGCCCTCGCGGATCAGGTTGCGGACCGCCGGACTGGCAATCAGGATCTCCAGCGCGACCACCCGACCTTTGCGGTCGATGCGTTTAAAAAGGGTCTGGGCGATAACGGCGCGCAGGCCATCAGCCAGGGTCGAGCGAATCAGGGGCTGCTCACTGGACGGGAAAACTTCAATCACGCGGTCAACGGTTTTATAGGCGCTGGAGGTGTGCAAGGTCGAAAATACCAGGTGGCCGGTGGAAGCCGCTTCGACTGCCAGTGAGATCGTTTCAAGATCCCGCATTTCCCCCACCAGAATAATATCCGGATCTTCACGCAGCGCACCGCGCAAGGCCGTTGAAAACGAGCTGGTATGCACCCCCACCTCGCGATGATTAACAATGCAGCCCTGGCTGGTATGTACGAATTCGATCGGGTCTTCGACCGTAATGATGTGGTCCTTGCGCACCCGATTGGCCACATCGACGATCGCCGCCAGGGTGGTGGATTTGCCGCTTCCCGTGGGGCCGGTCACCAGCACCAGCCCGCGCGGCAGGGAGGCCAGTTTGGACACCACCGGCGGAAGACCGAGTTGCTCGGCGGTCATGATCGCGCTGGGGATTTCCCTGAAAACGGCGCCGACACCGTTTTTCTGCATAAAAAAATTGGCACGATATCTGGCAAGCCCCGGTATTTCGTAGCCGAAATCAATATCACCGGTTTCCTCGAAGCCTTTGATCTTCTGATCCGGGGCGATCTCGTAGAGCATGGTTCTCAGATCATCATTGTCCAGAACCTTATATTTTACCCGCTCAATTTCTCCTCGTATTCTAAGGGCCGGGGGTTGGCCCGCCATCAGATGCAGATCGGAAGCCCCCTGTTCATTCATTAACTTAAAAAAAGCGTCAATTTTTGCCATTCAAAACTCCCGGTGTGACAGATAATCGCTGTTCAATAAAGATTCAGTCAAATTGAGCGCTTTATAGGTGCTCACTTGCGGAAGGACTGCATCAAGCGAATTCATGCGGCAGGCAAAAAGGTTCGCCCGGAAACCCATTTTCCGGTCAGCCGAAAATTTTCGCTTCAGGCAGTCCTATGAAAATAACATTGATTAAGGTCTGAAAACTATTTTACCACGGATTCAAACGGATTGTCACAGAATTTTACTTGGTTTGCTTTAACACTTTTAATTTGGCATCCTCCTCATCCATCTCTTTGGTGCCCTCTTTGCTGATTTCAAGCAGTTTGCTGTGGGCCTCAATAATCGAGCTGATTTGCACCTCGATCTGCATGCGCTGTCTTTTCAGTTCCGATATATCCTCATGCAATTGTGCCAAGCGATTATGGGCTTTGTTCAGAATTTTTTCGGCCTTGACTTCGGCTTCTGCAATAATCAGCTCCGCTGATTTGCGGGCATTGTCCTTCATTTGGTCGAGGACTTTTTGGGAATTCAGCAGGGCCCGCTTGAAGGTTTCTTCGCGTTTGCGGTATCCCTGGATTTCAAGCTCAAGCCGCCGGACCTCTTCCTGCAAGTCCTTGTGGGTTCTTTGCAGTCCTTCAAAAGCGTTGGCCATCTGCTCGAGGAATGCGTCCACCTCCCGAATGTCAAACCCGCGAAATTTGGTTTTAAACTTCTGCTGCTGGATATCAAGGGGAGTGAAGTTCATCGATTTACCTGCCTTTCCGTTTAGCGCAACGATCGGGCCAATTCAATTAAACTTGCCACAACGAATCGTTGCAGAAAGATCACAGCCAAAAGAACGATGATCGGAGAAAAATCCATCCCGCCAAAGTTCAGCGGGATTCTCCTTCGAATCTGGTAAAGTACGGGCTCGGTTACGTTGTGAATGAAGCGGACGATCGGATTATATGGATCCGGATTTACCCATGACAGAATCGCGCGAGCGATTACAATCCACATGAAAATGTTAAGTACCCAATGTAGAACTTCAGCAACGGCGGCTAATAAATTACTGATGACAAACATACAGGACCCACCTTTTTTCTTAACTTATCGAGAAATGCATTGGTGACTATCCGGACTGCGAACATATAATTAGACTAAATTACATTCTCGGCGATAAGTCAAGGAATTTAATGAGAAATCAAAGAGTAAGCCCTCCGGAACGCACCGATTTGCCCTTGGGTCCGATATGAACCGAAATGCCCCGTTATGTTTACCTCCCCTTAAAAAATTAAACTCCATAGCCTGTATCGGTTGGGGAGCGCTGAAACTTAAATCCGAGTTTGAATGCAAAAAAACGCTGTGCTTGACACCGGCGACTTTGGAGTGTTGGAGTCATGAAGTGTTGGAGCGATGGAAATAAATTCAATACCCCGGCACTCCAACACTCCCTATGCAATGACCCAAAGAGCCGCCCACTATAACCTTTAACCCCAACAACTCAACCAACCTCGACAACAAACCGTCGATAGGGCGTCCCTTAGCGCCTAACCGCCCGCCACCATCGAGATCAAAAAAATCTGCGCGTCATCCGGAATAATAGCTTTATCGAAGCTGGATCTCGAAACATAAGTGTCATTAATGCGCACGACCGCATAGGGATGCGGGTCATCGATTTGTTGGAGCAGATCGGTGATGGTCATCCCTGCGTGCCAGTCGATGTTTTTGCCCGAGACCCTGATCACGATGCGACTCCGTGGGCCTTGAGAAGTTCCAGTACCTCCGGAAAATCGATGCCCAGGCGCTTCACTTTTGCCACCGAGGGGATACCGTCGGCCGTCCATCCCCGGCGCAGGTAGACCGCATCTTTGAGTTTTTCGTATTGGTCCTGTCTGTATTGGCGCAAGAGTGCGACCTTTTCAGCCGTGGTTTTGCCGGATAGGTCGATGCCGCATTTTTCCTGTAGTTGGGTATCGTAGCGCTCAGCACGGGACTCGTATTCCAGCTCGCTGACCGGTCCCACCGCGCGATAAGGCAAATCGTCATGCGCCCGGCGCCCAAACCCCATTTTCAAATTGAAGATGCGCTGAAAGTTATAGACGGATTCGCTCATTTTGACCAGGTCATCGGCGGCGGTCTTGCGGCCGGTGACCGCACTGAAATAATCGGCGTACCAGTTAATGTGTTTCATCACTTTGGCCGGCTCCGCCGTGTCCTTGTTGTCTTCGGGTACGATATCGTTCCAGGGAAGTTTGCACAGTCCGCAAAGGCTGAACCAGGTGCGAAACATGGGAAACCAGTGAAGCGCCTCGGCTTTTTGTTCAAAGGTCGGCATAAAGTTGTGAACCATATCCAGGAAAATCAACCAGGCTTCATCGTGCTGGGGACCTTTGAGCGCCAGGCCGTACCCGCCCTGCTGGGCCAAAGATTCTTTGGTCATATACTCTGAAAACTCCAGGCCTTTGGCTTCCATGCCGATGTCAGCCATGACGGCCGGGTCGGCGCCAAAGTCCGCGGCAAAAAGTTGTTTCATTTTGCGGACCCCCTGACCGATGATTCGGCCAAAACCTTTGCCGGCAGCCATCTGGTGGACAAGCTCAAGGGCGCTCAACCGATTTCCGAAGCTCAAATCCATCCCGTCGGTGTGGGTGGTGTTGATCAGCCCCATTTCAAAACATTCCATGGCAAAAGCAATGGACGTGCCGACCGAGATGGTGTCCAGTCCGTAGGCATCACAGTAAAAATTTAATTCCACAACCGTGTTCGGATCAAAAATGCCCAGGTTGGATCCGCAGCCGGCAATGGTTTCATATTCGGGACCGTCGACAAAAACTTTGCGGCCCCTGAATGGGCCGGTCAGCGGCACAAAATCCTTGATTCCGTGGGAGCAGGCCACCGTGCATCCCATCCAGCAGCCGTCAAAGCCGGGATCAAAAAGGCGGCGAAAGACCTGCTGGCCTAGATTGGGGGCCTGCGGGTGCGAACCGTACCGAAAATTGTGGGTCGGCAGCAGGTCATGGTCATTCATGATGGTGACCAGATGGGTGGTTCCAATACGCGACATTTCATTTTGCTTGGGGTCCAGTTCGACAATTTCGCGGGAATACAATTTGGCAACATCTTTTAAGGCGCTCTTGTCCGCCGGCTGATTGGTGTCGGCTGTGACCGAATCCCAGCGCACCACCAGCGCCTTCAGCCCTTTGTCGGCAAAAACAGTTCCAATGCCGCCGCGGCCGGCCTGTTTGTAGCGGGCACGTTTGCGTTTGGCGTCGTACCAGGTAAAGTTCAGACATCCCATCAGGGTGTTTTTAGCTCCCGGCCCGGCCGACACCACCGAGATGTTACGCGGCTTGCCGGCCGCAAAATGCCAGGTCAGTTGAGCGGACAGTTCATAGGCATTTTGCGCCAGGCCGTCGGCTGTAAATATCTGAATTTTTTGCTCGATGCCGTCGATGAAAACAACGGTGTCTTCCGAGGCTTTGCCCTGAATTTCCAGCGCATCAAAGCCGGAAAATTTCAGGTACGGGCCGAAGTAGCCTCCAACATTGGAGTCGATGACCGATCCTGTCAGCGGTGAGAGGGTGGTGACAATGCTTTTGCCCGATCCCGGATAGATGGGGGTGCCGCCCAGCGGTCCCGATGCGATGCAGACGGCATTTTGCGGATCATTCCACCGGGTGTCGGGTTCAACGGCATTCCAAAGCAGCCAAAGGTCATAGCCTTTGCCGCCGACAAATACATCTTTGGTTTTCTGATCAACCGGCTTGATCTTGATGTCCCGGTCGGAAATATTCACGTACAGCGTCTGATCGACATAGCCTCTGTCGACTCCAGGACGCTTGTAGTCGAAGGATTTGACCAATTTTAAATCGCAATCTGGCATGTTATTGCTCCTTATAAGATTTTTGCTTTCAAGGGGTTATGATCTTTATTTCAACGCTTCCTGTCCTTCAAACTGTCTGTACGGTGAAAACTCCTTTAAAATAATTTTGTCGCGTTCAGTGGATTGCCCGGCGATCATGCGGGCCGCTACCTCGCTGATCCCGGGCGCCAGCATCAGACCCTGGCCGCCCATGCCGCAGGCATGCAGCAGCCCCCCCACCTGCCGGTTCCAACCTATCAAGGGGGAGCCGTCCGGGGTTGTTGGATAGAGACCGCGCCAGGTTCTGCGCACCCGCAAGTTTTTCAATCGGGGCAGAAGCTGGATCATGCGGGTGCAGACCTGGGGCAAAAACACCGACGTTTCCCGTTTGTCCCTTCCGGTGATCGGCGGGTCCGGGGTAATGCAAAAGACGATCTGGCCGTGTCTGTTCTGGTAAAAATAGTAGTTTTTGGAACCCGGCGCCGGCCGAATGTCCACCACCATACATGCAAAAAAAGGCTGCACCGGTTCGGTCACGGCGCCTTCATGGGAGTCGGACGCAATGGGCAGCCGGACGTTTGCGGTTTTAGCCAGCTCCGCTGAGAACGGTCCGGCCGCGTCGACCACCACCTCGCTGCTGTATCGATCCTTATCGGTCACAACGCCGGCCACCCGGCCCCGGTCGCACAGAATTTGAGTGACTTTTTCCTTAAATCGAAACTCCGCACCCAGTTTCAGCGCCCGTTTGTAAAAGGCATTGACCGAAAGCAAAGGCGAAATGGATCCGTCATCGGGGGACACCGTCCCGCCGCGCAAACCATCCGGATTGATTCCGGGGATCAATGCCTGGATCTTTTGAGGGCCGACAAATTCGATATTCAGAGCGTATTTTTTTTGAACCGGAAGCAACCCCTTCAACAAATGCTCATCCTGCAGTCGGTACGTGGGATAGACATAGCCGCCTTTTACCCACTCGATATCGTCTCCGTGCTGTTGCTGCCAACCGGCAAAGATTTCAAGCGACCGGAGGCAGGTGAGAATTTTGCCGGGCGTCGAATGGGTGGCCCGGATCCCGCCGATGGCATGTTTGTTTTCGCCCTGCCCCGGGGAGGGATGCATGTCGATAACCAGCGGCTTGAAGCCTAGCTCAGCCAGAGACATGGCCGTGGGAACCCCGACCGATCCGGCTCCGACGATGATGACGTCATATGCCAAAATTATAACTCCTTAAATGGACGAATTCGGAAATTAACGGCTTTTACGATGCGATACATCCGGCAAATTCGAATTTAGATATTCGGATTTAATTATTTCGATTTCTTCACCCGATAAGAAGGGTATTATTTCTTACCATGCCCGCCCTCATCAACTCCAGCGAATATCCCAATGGGTACTTCCACTAAAAGGGGCCGATCCACCCGGTCGGTCACCGTTTCAAGGTCAATCCCTTCTTCCTGAAATATTCGCCAGATCATGGGACGACAGGTTTTGGAGCCGCAGGCGCCCATGCCGGCCCGGGTCAGCGCTTTGAGCTGATTCAAGTCACGGACCCCGTCCCGGATTGCCCGCCGGATTTCCCCGGCCGTCACACGTTCACAGCGGCAGACGACGGCATCATCGGGAGCCGGGGTTTTTTCATAAATTCGGGAAGGTTCGATCTGCGAATCCTGAACCCAGATGCCCACTGCCGCCTTGGCGATGGCCTTGTCGAGCCTTAGCTGTACCAGGAGGGTGCCGGGGTATTTACGTCGCGACCTAACTTTTTCGACCGCATAATAGCCCAGAATGGCGCCGTCCACATCGGTGACCGGAACTTTTTGACCGATCTTTATCCGGTCGCGCCAGATTTCATAGGGCAGGGTGACCAGGGGAAAGTCGGGATCTTCCCTGTAATCCACCAGCGTAACGGACAGCCCCGGACAAACGGCGACACAGCCGGCGCAGCCGGTGCAGGCCTCCAGGTCGGCCATGTACGGCAGTCCCGTAATTTTATCGCCTTCGGTTTTGACGGCACCCGCGGGACACACCGACGTGCAGGGATTGCAGGGCACTTCCTGATAGCAATGAAATACCGGAAATACACCGGCTTCCTTGGCAGGCGGCTTGCGCCTTTTTTCGCGCCCGGGCTTGGATTTCAAGATGGCTGCTTTTTCGTTCCAATCTTCTGGAATTTCACCGGTATCGATACCCAGGGAGTCTGCAATTTTAACGCCCTCTATTTTGCCGGTGAACATGGCGGCCGAGGCCTCGGCGATTTCCTGCGCATCGCCGGCGCAAAAAACGTCCATCTGAAACTGTTGGGCCTTAAGATAAAATTCATTGACCTCGGCCAGACCGACGGCGATCAAGACGGTGTCGACTTTAAATGTTTTGTGGGTTGCGGCCATCACATCCCAATTGTCGTCGAGCCGGGCAATGGTGACCGATTCGACCTTTTGGTCCCCACCGGCGCAAACCACCGTGTGACGGGTATAGATCGGGACTCCCAGGCGTTTGAGCTTGTCGGCGTGGACCTTGTAACCACCGACCCGGGGCAGGGCTTCGATCAGGGCAACAACCTCAATGCCGGCCTGAATGGCATGGTAGCCGGCGATCAGTCCGACATTGCCCCCGCCGACAATCAGCACCTTTTGGGAGCATTTCACCAGATCGCGATTGACCAGAGTCTGAAAAGCACCGGCGCCGTATACACCCGGCAGGGTGTTGCCCGGAAAGGAGAGCATCTTTTCCCGGGCGCCGGCGGCGACCAACAGTTTGCGGGGTTTTATTAGGCGGTAGTGATTGCCTTTGACCACCCCCACGAATTTATCGGAAAATACCGCCACAGCCGTCGTATTGAGCCAAACTTCAACGGAATCCAGAGCTAAAAGCGTGTTTGCTAGAAGATTCCCAATCTCAAAGCCGCGGGTCCCGGCATGGGAGTCCTCCACGGAACCGAAAAATTTGTGAGTCTGCAGCACCAATTTGCCGCCCAGTCTATCCTTGTCATCCACGATCAGGGCGGCCACACCGCGTTTGCCCAACTCGACGGCCGCCGCCATTCCGGCCGGACCGCCGCCAATAATGAGCACCTCAATTTCTTTAGCGGGTATGGACCCGGTGGTCGGTTGGCGGTCATCGGTGGGCAATTCGGGAAGCCCTTCGACGTTTTCAATGCGCATACCTTCCTTCAGCGGCGTCATGCAGGCTTTCAACGGGCGGCCGTCGGCTATCACCATGCACTGGGAACACTGGCCGTTGGCACAGAAAATTCCCTGGGGGCTGTGGTCTTTGGGATGGTGCCCGAAGATATGAATGCCGTTGGCAAACAAGGCCGCTGAAATCATCTCGCCGGCATATCCTGTCATTGGGTCGCCGTTCCAGGTGAAACCAACTTCCCTTTTCTCCGGAATTTCCAGAATCGGGTGTTTTAGGATTCTGTATTGCGTCATGTGAGTCGTATCCATATTTCGGTTTGCGGGTTAGCCCGTTTGCCGGTTGGCCGGTTGAGTCCGTTGAGCCGGTTAAGTCTGTTCACCCGTTGAGTCGTTAAATTATAAATATTTCCTTATCTTAATCGGCCAAACCGGCGAACCGGCGAACCGGCGAACCGGCTCAACCTGACGCGGAAGCGTCTTCCCTCTTTTTCATGTAGCGGTTGAATCGTTTCACGTGCTGCTGGGCCAGTTCGCGTGCCCGGTCCGCCCGGCTTTGTTCAATGGCCGCAACGATTTCGCAGAGGTCGCGATAGTTTTCTTCCAGTTCCGGCGGCGCCATGGATAGAAAGCGATCATAGTACCGGTGAATGTTTTCGTGGATCGAATGCAGCACCGAGATGTATATCGGGTTGCCGGTGATTTCGGCTATCGTCATGTGGATTTGTTTGTCTATATCTATAAATGCGGTGCGTTGTGAGCTCCCCTTCTCAACACAGCCGCGGGCCATGGCCAGCAGGCGGTTTAGCTTCCGAATATCATCGTTTGCGTGTTTTTCGGCGGCATGGGCCGCGATAATGCCTTCCACATCCTCACGGAACTGGGCTAAATGATTCAACGAAACCTTTTGCGACCGGATTAACAGTCCCAGGCTTTCGCTGATCTGCTCGGTGTCGACCGCTTTGACCACGGAACCGCCGCCGACGCCCAATTTGATTTCAAGCAAACCCTTTTGCTCCAGGACCCGTAAAGCCTCGCGCAGGGTGCCGCGGCTGATGTTGAACATCGCTTTTAATTCACGTTCGGCCGGCAGGGTCTGGCCGGTTTTCAAGCGGCCGTCGAATATTGCGTCCTGAATTTGTGCGACCACATCCTGAAAGACTTTGGTCTGTTTGGCGGCTTGAAACATACGCTCCTTTTTCGGCGCACGCTGGTAAACAATTAAGTTCCCGCTTGGGTCGGGAAAATTTTCTTCGACTACGCTCCCTGCAGCGGTTTTATAAAATAAACCCCTATCCGGCGGCCATTGATAATGGTTAGACCATTATACTAACCTTATTTTTACAATCTTGTCAATACGCTCAATTTTGGAGTCCCTAAGTGCATGTATTCAAAAATGCTGCTACGTTTTCAGTGCCTTTTTATTAACCGCATTATTGCCTTGAATAATTGAATCGGCTCGGTTAATGAAAATCATGAAAATATCAAGCGCCCAAATCCAGGCAGGCAAATCGTCTCCATCTGAATCAGGTAGAAAGGTTATTAAATATGAAAGTTTATATCAGTGCCGATATTGAGGGGGTCACCGGTGTTTCACACTGGGATGAAACCGACAGACTGAAACCGGATTACAGCGAATTTCGTGAACAGATGACGGCCGAGGTATCGGCGGCCTGCGAAGGTGCCGTTCAGGCCGGGGCCAAGGAAATCTGGGTAAAGGATGCCCACGCAACCGCGAGGAATCTGATTGCCGCCAGGCTGCCGCAGGAAACACGACTTATCCGGGGCTGGAGCGGACATCCGTTTTCAATGGTGCAGGAGCTGGATGAGAGTTTTGATGCCATGCTGATGATCGGATATCACTCTGCGGCCGGATCGGATGCCAATCCGCTGGCCCATACCATTTCGGGTAATATCGCCGGCCTGAAAATCAACGGCCGCTATGCCTCGGAATTGCAGATGCATGCCTATGCGGCTGCCTTGGTTGATGCCGGCCTGGCAGCACCGGACACCGTTCGATTTGAATCCGATAAGTATTTTGAAGTTTTGAGGTTGTTTGCTTTTGTTTTATAATAATATTCTTGACTTATGCCGAGCGAAATTTTATCAAGAAAAATTTCAACAAAATTTTCCGTGCGATGCTTCTTTAGCTGTTGCACGAATTAAAAGCGGGTGTTCACTCAAGTAATTTTTGCAGAATTGAAGGGAATTAAGCCATCATGTTAAGCAACAAAATCATTGCCATCATCGGCGCGGGAAACATGGGAGACGCCCTGGTCAGCGGCCTGCTTGCATCTGGATCTTCCAAATCCAAAAATATTATCTGCTCGGACATCAGACAGGACAAGCTCGATAAATTCAAATCCAGCTACAAGGTTCGAACCACCACCAGCAATCTCAAGGCGGTGTCCGAGGCCGACATCATTATCTATGCGGTTAAACCCCAGATTATGGCAGCGGTTTTAATCGAAACCGCACCCAGACTCGATATGTCAAAGCTCGTCATCTCCATTGCCGCCGGAGTGCCTTTGGAGGCCATGGAATCCTGCATCGCGAAAGATTTGCGGCTCATCCGGGTGATGCCCAATATCGCAGC
>CAYTBC010000093.1:15522-17742 GCA_964435765.1 uncultured Desulfosarcina sp. | reverse complement strand
CATGCCGAAAATGTCTACATCATCCAGCACATGAATGAGGTCCTGGAAAAAGAAGGCAAACTGGCGCCTTATTACCATGCGGTCAGCCGCCCGAACATTGCCGAGGAAGAAGCAATTTACCGGGCTTCCAAAATGGTTGAATTGACGGGATCACGCATTTACATCGTGCACCTGTCTTCCAAGGAAGGCCTCTGGAAAGTCAAAGAAGCCCGCAATCGCGGTGTGAATGTCTATGCCGAGACCTGCCCGCAGTATCTGCTGCTGGATGATGAGCGCTATAAGGAGCCCGACTGGAACGGCGCCAAGTACGTCATGTCGCCGCCGCTGCGCACCAAAGAAAGCAATGCTGCACTCTGGGAAGGGCTGCGCGGCGGGGATCTGCAGGTGGTGGCCACCGACCACTGTCCGTTTGATTTCAAAGGCAAAAAGGATATGTTCGGCAAAGACGACTACAAAAAGATCCCCAACGGGGCGCCCGGGATCGAAACCCTGCTGATGCTCCTGCACTCCGAGGGCGTAGTCAAAGGCCGCATCAGTCTCGAGCGGATGGTGGATGTCCTGTCCTCGGGCACGGCTCGGATGTTTGGTTTAAAGGACAAAGGGGAGATCGCCGTTGGCAAGGACGCCGACATACTGGTTTTTGATCCGAACCAGAAGTTTACGATCACGCAGCCTAAACTGCACATGAACATTGACTACACGCCGTATGAAGGCATGGAAGTCACCGGCATGCCCAGCGCAGTCTACTCTCGCGGCCAGAAAGTGGCCCGCTGGAACGGTGAGCAGATGGAGTTTGTGGGGCAAGTTGGCCGTGGGAGGTTTGTTAAACGGGAGCCTTTTGAAGGCTTTTAAAAAGATTGAAAAGAGAAAAGGTGCATGAATTGGTATTTCATGCACCTTTTTCGTAGGGAGGCTCTCCGCTGCCGACTTTTCTAATAGCCATTCACCAATAACTTCTTTTATTACTTCTCATTCGCGGTCTGCAGCATGGCATGCAGCAGCACATTCGCACCGGCCTCACAGTCTTGCCAGCGGGTACTCTCGACCTCGACGTGGCTGCGGCCGCCGATGCTGGGGACAAAAATCATGGCGGTGGGGCACACCTGGTTCATGTAGCTGGCGTCGTGGCCGGCGCCGCTGACCATGTGCAGGCTGGAGTAGCCCAGTTTTGCGGCCGAATCCAATATCAGCCGGACCCTTTTTTCGTCAAACGGCGAGTGCTCCACCCGCCAGGTTTCCTCGATTTTAATCGGACAGCCGCGCTGCGCGGCGATGGTTTCAAAATCTTTGCGCACCAGTTCCCAGGCTTTAATGGCATGCTCGTCGTCCCAGGACCGGATGTCCACGGTGAAATGAACCTTGTCGGGGATAATGTTTCTGGAATTCGGGTAATTTTGAATTTCACCGACGGTGGCTACCATATTGCCGCCCATGCGGTCGGGCAGCTCATTGACCTTCAGGATCATTTCGGCCGCTGCACACAAGGCATCGTGGCGTCCTTGCATGGGGGTGGGACCCACCTGGTTGGCCTCGCCTTCCAGATACACATCATACCAGTGCAGGCACAAAATGCCCTTGGGTGCGCCGATCAGCTTGCCTTCTCTTTCCAGAATCGGCCCCTGTTCGATATGGTACTCATAGTAGCAGTGAACCGGCCACTTCCGGCAGGGTGCCGCGCCTTTATATCCGATGCGAATCAGCTCATCTTCGAATCGCTTCCCGCTAATGTCGGTGCGATTGTAAACCCAGTCTCTTTCCAGCGCGCCGGCCCACACGCCGGAAGCCACCATGGCCGGCGCAAAACGGGAGCCCTCCTCATTGGTCCAGTCTACGATGATAATCGACCGTTCGGTCTCGATGTTGTTGTCATGCAGAGTTCTCAACACTTCCAGGGGACCCATCACCCCTAGAATGCCGTCAAACCGGCCCCCCTTGGGCTGCGAATCGATATGGGAGCCGCTCATCACCGGCGGCAGATCGTTGTTCTTACCCGGCCGCCGGCCGAAAATATTGCCCATTTCGTCAATGGTGATTTGCAGGTTCAACTCCTTTAACCATGAGACAAAAAGGTCCCGCGCCTTCTTATCTTCGTCGGTCAAGGTCAACCGGTGAACTCCGCCGCCCGGTGTGCCGCCGATTTTGGCCATTTCTTCCAGCGTGCTTTGCAGCCGCGCACCGTTGACTCTCAAATCCTTCAAATCCATTATACTTCCTCCCTAA
>CAYTBC010000093.1:0-15422 GCA_964435765.1 uncultured Desulfosarcina sp. | reverse complement strand
CAGCCGCGCACCGTTGACTCTCAAATCCTTCAAATCCATTATACTTCCTCCCTAAATTTAGTATAATCTTATCAGCACCACCCCACCAACCAGAAAAAATACCCCCAGCATTCTCAGGCCGCTGACCGGATGGACCGGATATCCGATCCAGCCGAAATGATCCAGACAAATCGAGGCCAGCATCTGGCCGGCGACGATCAAGGCCACCATGGATGCGGCCCCCAACCGCGGTGCCAGCACCACGGTGGAGGCAACCAGAAACGCACCCAGCAATCCGCCGGACCAGATCCACCAGGGATGGCGGCTGATGCTGTCGCCCATCGGCCAGGGGGTTTTTAAAATTAGGGCATAGACGCCAAGCCCGATGGTTCCTACGGCAAATGAGATCGTAGCGGTCAAAATCGCCGAACGGCTCCACAGATTCAATTGTGCGTTGATGCCGGCCTGGGTTGGAAGACAAAACCCGGCCAGGATGGCAAGCAAAATAGAAGT
This sequence comes from uncultured Desulfosarcina sp., assembly GCA_964435765.1. Taxonomy (GTDB): domain Bacteria; phylum Desulfobacterota; class Desulfobacteria; order Desulfobacterales; family JAFDCJ01; genus JAFDCJ01. The sequence continues at coordinate 14,930 of CAYTBC010000093.1, read as the reverse complement.
CCAAAACGAAGTCATCCACGTTTCCTTTCATCTCAAGGGTCGCAGCTTTTCCACAAACGGAATCCGGTATGTCCGGCAGGTGGTTTTTAAAGTCTGAACATAGACAAGAAAGAATCGGCTGTCAATCTCCAAGAACCTCGCTTCAGGATATCGAGCCCACCATTAAGACCGGTTTAAGTCCGCCGTGGGAGATGGGATGCAGCTCCAGCTTCAAAGGCACTTTTTTCGCAAGCTGTTTGTTCGGAGCTATCAGAATCACTTTCCAGCCGGCATACACCTGCTTCAAGCGGGTGCAGATCTTCATAAAAAGCTGCTCACTCTGGGGTCGATTTTCCAGGCGTCTTCCATAGGGCGGGTTAATGGTCACCAGCCCGTTTTGATCCGTCAGATCGCGCGGCCGAAACTCAAAAAAGTCCCGATTGGAAACCTGGATGATGTCCGCCAGCCGGCTGTCGGCCACGTTCATGTCTAGGCGACGGCAGGCAGCCGGGTCTTTGTCCGATGCAAAAATTAAGGGGTTCTGGGCACGGGTAAAATGATTTTCGGCCTCCCGCTTAAGATATTCCCACTGTGACGACTGAAAAGACGGCCAATGCATGAAAGCGAACTGTCGATACCACCCGGGCGGAATGTTTTGGGCGATCAATGCCGCCTCCATGGAAAAGGTACCTGATCCGCACATGGGATCGATAACGGGCTCTTTGCCACGATAACCTGCCAGCAGCAGGGCCGCAGCCGCTAGGGTTTCGCGAAGGGGTGCCCGTCCGGCGTGTTTTTTTAGCCCGCGCTTATGGAGATGAACGCCGCTGCTGTCGATCGACACCGTAAAACGATCATCCGCGCCGCGCACAAAAATTTTTTGTTCGAGCAGGTTACTGGTTTGATTTTCTCTTTCAAAGACGCCGACGGCTGCGTGCTTGGAAATACTTTTCGACAGACGCTCGCCAACGGCCGCGGAATGATAAAGGCGGCAGTGTTTGGTTGTCACCAGAATCCTGGGCGATGTTTTTGCCGGCAGGTAAAGCTCCCATGGAATTGCGGCCACTGCTTTTTCAAATTGCCTGAAACCGGTTGCCTCGAATTGATGAACACGCATCAGGACGCGGTTGGCGGTGCGCAGGTGAAGATTGGCAAGGTAGCAGTCCTGCAGACGCCCATTGAATTCAACCCCCCCGACGACCTCACAAGTATCCGCAATCCCCAGCCCAAGGGCGGCCAACTCTCCGTGGCAAATGGTTTCATGACCGGGAGCGGTGGCGGCAAAATACGGACGGGTGCGGCCGATGACATGGCGCTTAATACGTTTTGATAATGATGGTTCAGAGGGCATGCTTGTGTTTCCTTACCCGGATTTGCCATATGTTGTGATATGGTCACCCTGGAACTTCGATTGACATTACCATAGTATTGCTGTATCACAATCCCAATTTACATCGGTTAACTCATAAGGAGGTGGAGATGGCAAACGGATTGAACAAAGCTATTCTGATCGGTAATCTGGGAAAAGACCCGGAGCTTCGCTATACTCCCAGCGGCGTAGCGATGGCCACTTTTAGTATCGCCACGTCCGAAACCTGGACCGGCAAAGAGGGTGAAAAAGAGACCCGCACCGAATGGCATCGAATTGTCGCATTCCGAAAATTAGCGGAAATCTGTGGTGAATATCTTTCCAAAGGAAAACAGGTATATATTGAAGGCCGTATTCAGACCCGGGAATGGGAAGACAAGGACGGCAATAAACGCTATACAACGGAGATTCTTGCCAACCAGATGCTGATGCTGGGGGGCAGAGACTCGGCTGATTCTGGCCGGTCGGAAGGTCCTCCCACTCCCGAATTTCCGGGAACGCCCGGGTCCGGGGCCGGCGATGATGATATTCCGTTTTAACGTTTTTTTAGAGGCAGAATCAACCGGATATCAAAAAACGAAATGCAACCGTGAGTGCACTCGGGGTTTGGCCGTATAAAAAGGGCAGCCTGTCTCTCATATAGTCACTGCCTTTTCACTTTCGTTCGGCAAACGCGTATGGGGCGTCTTCTGGTCGGAGGCGCTTTAACTCTTTTTGTCTTCCTCTATCTTTTCAGGCTCTTTTTTTTCCTCTTCGTTGGACGCTCCCTTAAAATTGCGGATGGCTTTTCCCATTCCAGCACCGATTTCAGGCAGTTTTCCGGCGCCGAAGATGATGAGGATGATGACTAAAATTATGATGAGTTCCGGCATACCAATTCCAAACATATTACCTCCTATTTCTCAGGCCTGTTTGCCTTGAGTTCATTTAGAAGCTGGATGAACTCTTTAGATTTTAAATACCGATCGACGCTGCTTTGATAATCAATCCATTTCCCCCAGGCATCAATCCAGGCCTCATTGTGCCAGTAGCAATCCGGATCACCGGCTCCTTTAAGCCGTTCGATATATTGTAGATATTCATCAGAGCATGCTTTACAAAAGTTATACGGTACGTTCAGTCTGCGTTTTTGCGGGGCGGCGACGCTCGTATCTCCCTCGATCTGGGTGCCGCATTTTTCACATTTAAAGGCGCAATGCGTGCATTGAAAGACTTTTTGAACAGCCAGCACCTTGCGCCTTCTGATGACGGCCGCCTCTTTCTTTTCCGCAAGGTCCTTTTTGTTTTCAAATGAGATGATATTCGCCACAAAACACCCCAAATACACAGCGCCTGAACAGAATACGTATTCGGCCTATCGATCGTTGTTTTTAAACCAACGTGGCCGGACAAATATACGGGCCGCTGTGTATGTATGAGTAATGATTGTTGTCTTTCTGTACGGTTCCTGGTTTGCTGCAAGCCGTTGATCATTGGATAATTAGACGATCTGAATATAGCACCCGGCCGTTGGAGTGTCAATCATTCAAGTTGCGATCGGCATGTTTTGGTGGGTGGGTTGCGAATTGCGGGATTGCGGGGTGTGGGGTGTCGAATTTTTGCCGCCACAGGTCGCGTCATCTAAATCTTGCCAATCAAATGGGTCCGTGTTAATTTAAAAATTTTATTAATAACATTTTGCTGATGAGGTTCTACTGCAGGGAGCTTCAAAGATGAATGAATTGTTTCAGGCCCATGGCATGGCTACCCTGATCGGCAGCCTCCCCATGGTGGATCACGGGCAAGCCATCGACCTGATTCTGGAACACATGCCTGAAATTCCCCTCTGGCCGCAACTTCCGAACAATAAGAAAGAGGGGATGATGGTCCAGTTTGCAATTGACCTGCCGGGCTTTTTCATCGAAAAAGGCAACGCCATCCTCAATACGGCCGGCGCAACCTTTGATGATGAGCTGCTTCAATTTTTTGAAGATTATATGGGCGTGATCGACGGCAGTATCGAACTGGAGACTTCTCGCTTTGCACTCAAAAAGGATACGGCCGGCGGATTTTTTGCTTTGCTGGAGCGCCTCGCTGAGCTTCCCGCGGCGCCTGCTGCAGTTAAAGGACAAATCACCGGACCTTTTACCCAGGGGACCGGCATCGTCGATCAGTACAAGCGGGCGATCTTTTATGACCTCCAGCTGCGGGATGTTTTGGTGAAGCTGTTGGCTATGAAAGCCCGCTGGCAGGTGCGCCGGCTGGCAAAATTTAAGCTTCCGGTTCTTATTTTTGTCGATGAACCCGGTCTGGCCGGTTTCGGCTCGTCGGGGTTTACCAGCATTTCACGGGAGGATGTCGGTCAGTGCCTCGAAGAAATTTTTGAAGCCGTGCATCTGGAGGGCGGATTGGCCGGGGTTCACGTCTGCGCCAATACCGACTGGTCGCTGGTGCTTGAATCTACAGCCGATATTGTCAGTTTTGATGCCTATGCCTACTTTGACCGATTCATTCTTTATCCCGCAGCGATCAAAAATTTTCTCGATTCCGGCAAAATCCTGGCCTGGGGGATTGTGCCGACGTTAAATCCCGCTGAAATTGAACGGGAAACCGGCGCCTCGCTGCTGCGCCAATGGCTGGAGAAAGTCAAACAGATCGAAGCGCTTGGAATTCATCGCCAAAAGCTGATCAACCAATCGCTGATTACGCCGAGCTGCGGAGTCGGGTCCCTGGACCAGGATACCGCTCTGAAGGTGATAAAATTAACGACTGAGGTTTCGGGGATGATCAGAAAACTAAAGTTTTCGGCATAGTGCATAGCGCATGGAGCAGAGCGTTTATAAAAATAAACAAAATTTACAATGTGAAAGACGAGGTATTCGATGGTGGATAATCACAGTGCAAAACAATTTGGTGGCGCGACCCGCTATGTTCTGGATGATGAACTGGCCAAAATCGTAAACATATCCATGGCGCTGGAAATGCCGCTGCTGCTCAAGGGCGAGCCGGGCACCGGCAAAACCATGCTGGCCCATGCGATTGCAGAAAATTTAAAGATGCCGCTGATTGTGCTCAATGTAAAATCAAGTATGAAGCTGATCGACGCATTGTATCAGTATGACACCCTGACGCGTCTTAACGACAGCCGTTTCGGAGATTCCAGCCGCAATGTCAGCAACATCGAAGAATACATCAAAATGGGGAAAATCGGCCAGGCTTTTACCGCCGACACCAGAACCGTGCTGTTGATCGATGAAATTGACAAGGCCGACACGGATTTTCAGGATGACATGCTTGACGTGCTGGACCAGATGGAATTCGACATTATCGAAATCGATAAGACCATTCAGACAAAATTCAGGCCGGTGATTATCATCACCTCAAACGCCAAAAAAGATTTGTCCGATCCCTTTTTAGGGCGCTGCAATTTCCATCACATTGCATTTCCAGATGCGGAGATGATGCGCCGAATCATCGGGGTCCATTTTCCGGATCTGGATTCCGAACTCATGGAGACGGCCATTTCAGCCTTTTATCGGATGCGAAAGGTTGAGGCCGTGGAAAAGAAACCGGCCACGCGCGAATTGATTAACTGGATCCGGGCCTTGAAAGCCGACCCCGATTTTAAACCCAAGCAGTTGGCTAAAGGGGATCTGCCCTACCTGGGCGTGCTGTTCAAGAAAAGTCAGGATTACGCCCGGGCCCAAAGCGCACTCACCGGGCGGAGAATGAATTAAATGAGCTCAAAGTTCAAAGCTGAAAGCTCAAAGCAAAATGAAATAATCCTTTTTGCCGTGACCCATCAGTTATAAGCTTTATTGCGCAGCATATATAATTAATACGCCGGCCTTTCGAGCTAACAACTTTCCTCAGTATTCAAAGAACAATTTACAACCCTGAGTTTGCTGTTATTCAGGGCGGATTAATTATGTTTATCGAATTTTTCTATAAATTAAAGAACGTCGGAATACCGGTCAGCCCCACGGCTTTTCTCACCTTACAGAAGGCGCTGAAAAATGGTCTGGTCCTTACCCTGGAGGATTTCTATACCGCTTCCCGTGCCATTCTGGTAAAAAGCGAGCGTTACTTTGATCTGTTCGACCAGGTTTTCGCCCACCATTTCAAAGGCGCTGAAATGCCCGATGATGAAGGCATCGAGCTGGATGATCTGGCCCGGTCCATGCTCGAAGCCTGGCTGCAAAATCCTGAGGAACTTTCCAAACTGCTGGGCGTGGATGCGTCGGCCTTAGCCAAGCTCACCCCCGAAGAGCTGATCGATTACTTTAAAGATCGTCTCAAAGAGCAGACCGAGGCGCACCACGGCGGCGCGAAATGGATCGGCACCGGGGGGTATTCCCCGGTGGGCCATTCCGGCTACCATCCCGGCGGCATGCGTGTGGGAGGGGTTTCCCGAAATAAATCGGCGGTAAAAGTAGCCTTGGACAGGCGCTACAGGGATTATTCGCTCAGCGGACCGCTGACCCAGGCCCTGGTGGGAGAGGCTTTGAAAAGGCTGCGCAATCTGATCCCGGTGGGCCCCAAAGATCAGGTAAATATTGACGAGACGATTTATCAGACCATGAAAAATGCCGGCGAGATCGAGATTGTTTTCGACCGCAGGCTAAAAGACCGCCTGAAGATAATTCTGGCCATCGACAACGGGGGCTGGTCGATGGACCCTTACATTCCGGTCGTTCAAACCCTTTTTGATTACGCCCGCGCCCAGTTTAAGGATATCAAAACCTATTTTTTCCACAATACGATTTATTCCACCCTGTGGGGCGATCCGGCCCGCTATAAAAAGCCCAAAAGGATTGAAGAATTTATTCGAATCGATTCCCAGACCCGCTTTATCATTATCGGGGACGCCAGCATGGCTCCCTACGAGTTGGCGGCCGCCGACGGCTCCATCCACATTGAAGAGCGCAGCGGCATGCCCAGCATCGCATGCCTCAACTTTCTGGCCGATACCTTCCCCCATTCGGTCTGGCTGAACCCCGTACCCGCCGGCATGTGGCATTACACCCGCACGATCAGCGCCATCCGTGAAATTTTTCCCATGTTTGAGTTGACGATCGACGGGCTGGAGCAGGCCGTCACCCACCTGATGACCCAATAGGCCGGCTGCGGGTTCCGGGTCGAGCGAGAACTGCAGCCGGCGCTTGTCTATCGATGGATGACCCATGACTACTGAGTTTTTTCAGCAAGCTGAGCATAAGTCGCCAGGGTTTGGCCGGCGATACGTTTCCAGCTGAAGTGCTCTTCAACCCGCCGTCGGGCGGCAGCACCCATATCAATCCGCCTTTCCGGCGACCGCATCAGCACGTCGATGGCCGCAGCTAGATCCTGCGCGAATCGCTTTGGGTGTTTCGGCTCGGCATCGCGCGGACCGGACGGTTCGAAGGGCACCAGCAGTCCGGTTTTTTCGTGGACCACCACCTCGGGAATCCCGCCTACCGACGAGGCAACGATCGGCGTACCGCAGGCCATGGCCTCCAGGTTGATGATCCCGAACGGTTCGTATACAGAAGGGCAGATAAAAACAGCCGCATGACTGTAGAGGGGGATCAGGAGCTCTACAGGGACCATCTCCTTAATCCAGATCACATTTTTGTCCGTGTTTGCCCTGACTTCCGCCATTTCAGCTTCAACTTCTGCGGCAATCTCCTGCGTATCCGCGGCATCGGCGCAGATAACGGTCTGAAAATGCGTTTCTGTATGGTGCAAGGCGCTGAGCAGGTGCACGATCCCTTTCTGGCGCGTCACTCGACCGACAAACAGGATGAACGGTACCTTTGGATCGATACCGTATTTGTCGAGGACAGCCGCATTGCGGGTATGGCGATATAACTCTGCGTCGATGCCGTTGTGAATCACCTGAACCCTATCCGCATTTACGTCATATAGGTTTAAAATATCCTTTTGCATGGCCCGTGAAACGGCGATGATTCGATCGGAGTCGGCCAGTGCCGTTTTTTCCAGCCAGCCGGCGGCATAATATCCGTTTCCAAGCTGTTCCTTTTTCCAGGGGCGGTGCGGTTCAAGAGAATGGGCGGTTACCACCAGCGGAATTTGCAGCAACTGTTTAATCAGGCAGCCGGCCAGGTGGGTGTACCATGTATGGCAGTGAACCACGTCGGCGCTTTCGACCGAAGCGGCCATGATGATGTTGCGGTAAAGCGTATCTGCAAGCTTTGATTGCCGGAGGTCCATGGCATCAATGACTTTCGCAGAGCCGAAACCTTTCACAGTTATGTTTGAAGCCTCTTTGTGCTGATCGCCGAAACACAGCACCTGTATCCTGTGGCGCCCGGCGTCGCAGCGCTCCATTTCGCGCACGAGATGGTCGACATGGACACCGGCGCCTCCATAGATATAGGGCGGATATTCGTTGGTAAGGATAAGGATGTTCATTTTTCTCCCTGATAAAAAGTTAAATCCGAAGCCGGATGCTGAAGCACGGGTGGGCCAAAAAAAACAGTAATTTCAACTATTAAAATTCACAACTTCAAAATTGGCCCGGCCGATGCCATCGCTTTGGCGCCTCCCAGCCTCAAGCACCTATTCGGTATAACCGACACGTATTCTCCCAAACGGTTTTTGCCAACTCCTCGGGATCCTCATTTCTGACCTCGGCCAGCTTCAGAAGCACCGATTTTACAAAGGCGGGCTCATTGCGGCGGATGCTTTTTTTTTCCGGCGTCGGAACCAGATACGGAGCGTCGGTTTCGACCAGCAGCCGGTCGGCCGGAATGCCGGGGACCAATTGACGCAATCGAACCCCGCGGCTTTCGAGGGTTACGATCCCGGTAATTCCAATGTGAAGTCCCAAAGCAAGGTATTGGTCGAGCTCATGCTGATTGCCGCTGAAACAGTGGACCACCCCGTTTATTTGAGCCTGCCCTTGATTTTTAAGGATTTCAAGAAAACGGCCGCTGCTGTCGCGTTCGTGAAATATCAGCGGAAAATCCAGGCGGCCGGCAATTTCTAGCTGCTTTTCAAACCATTTTTCCTGATCTTTTTGCGGCGAGTACATGCGGTTAAAGTCAAGGCCGATTTCCCCCCAGGCCCGAACTTTTTGATTTTTTGCCAGATCCATCAGATCCCGGAGGGTGGCATCGCTGCAGTTTTTGACATCGTGCGGGTGGACGCCGACCGAGGCATAGACGCCTTGCCGGGTTTGGGCCAGAGAGACGGCCTGAACCGAGGTCCGCCGGTCGATACCGATCGACATCATGCGGGTAACACCGGCGTTGCGAGCGCGTTCGATAACGGCTCCAAGGTCCTTGGCATAGGATTTGTCATCGAGATGACAGTGACTGTCGAAAATATTCATAATAATTAATCCGCCAGCGCGTCGATCTAACTACTGTCTTAAGTTTTCAAAGAGCAAATTACAACCCAGAATATGATATTTTTCAGAGAGGATTAATTAGCCTTGATTTAATTATTGGCTTTTGAGAATATGCTCTTTTCAGACTCCTGAACCGGCGGTCCCGGGACTGCGGACCGTTGGGTGCAAAATATCGCTATAACCGCTGGAGGTTTAATATGTTTAAAATTGTCAAACGTGAGGAGATGTCCGGGGGCAATGTCATTCTCAATGAGATCGAAGCGCCCAAGATCGCGCGCAAGGCCCAGCCCGGTCAGTTTGTCATTCTAAAGGTCGGCGAAGAGGGTGAGCGGATTCCGTTGACCATGGCCGAGACGGATATTGAAAAAGGGACTATCACGGTCATTTACATGGTCGTCGGCAAATCCACGGCGCTGTTTAAATCCCTGAAGGTGGGCGACAGTTACCAGGATGTCATCGGACCCTTGGGCAAACCCACCCATATTGAAAAAATCGGCAACGTCGTATGTGTGGGCGGCGGCACCGGAATTGCCGTTTTGCACCCCATTACGCGGGCTATGAAAGAAGTCGGCAACCATGTCATCAGCATTATCGGTGCACGCAGCAAGGATTTGCTTATATTAGAAGACAAAATGAAGGCGGCCTCCCATGACCTGCGGGTCTGCACCGATGACGGCTCTTACGGGCACCACGGGTTTGTGACCGAGGTTTTGAAGGAAATCCTTGCCAAAGAGAAAATCCACCTGGTGGTTGCCATCGGACCGGTGCCGATGATGAAATTTGTTTCATTGATCACTAAAGAATTTGATGTACCCACGCTGGTCAGCCTCAACCCCATCATGGTGGACGGCACCGGCATGTGCGGCGGTTGCCGGGTCACCGTCGGGGGGGAAACCAAATTTGCCTGTGTGGATGGGCCTGAATTTGACGGCCACCAGATCGATTATGATGAGTTGATGCTCAGGCTCCAGGCCTACTGCGAAGATGAGAAAAAATGCTACAACGATTTTTGTATCATGGAGAGCTAAGAATTAATATTCCGGGAGAATAAATTGATGGCGGAAGAAGAAACGAAAAAAGTAAAAAAAGAAAAAATTTCCAGGGTTGCGATGCCCGAGCAGGAACCTGCCGTCAGGGCTCGAAATTTTTTGGAGGTTCCCACCGGCTACACGCCGGAGATGGCCAGACGGGAGGCAGCCAGGTGTCTGCAGTGCAAAAAGCCGGGCTGTGTTACCGGCTGCCCGGTGGGAATCGATATACCGGGCTTTATCAAAATTATTGCCGAAGGGGATTTCACCGGGGCTATTCGGCACATTTGGCAAAAAAACAGCCTTCCGGCGGTTTGCGGGCGAGTTTGTCCTCAGGAAATCCAGTGTGAAGGCCAATGTATCGTCGGTAAAAAGGACGAGCCGGTGGCCATCGGCAATCTGGAGCGGTTTGCCGCTGATTGGGAAAGAGAATACGGCACCGGGGCGCTGCCGCCGAAAGCGGAGCCGACCGGCAAAAGAGTTGCAGTGGTAGGCTCAGGGCCTTCCGGGTTGACCGTTGCCGGGGATTTGATCGTCAAAGGCCACGATGTGACGATCATGGAAGCCTTTCATAAACCCGGCGGCGTCCTGGTGTATGGGATTCCTGAATTCAGGCTGCCCAAGGCCATTGTCGCCCAGGAGGTCAACTTCCTGGAACGTTTGGGCGTCAAGGTCGAGTGCAATGCCGTGGTGGGACGCACCGTGTCTTTGGATGAGCTTTTTGATGAAGGCTATGATGCCATCTATTTAGGCGTCGGGGCCGGATTGCCGCGTTTTATGAATATCCCTGGTGAAAATTTAATCGGAATTCTCTCCGCCAACGAATATTTGACTCGGGCCAATCTGATGAAAGCCTACCTTTTCCCGGATGTGGATACGCCGATTCCCCGCGCTAAAAATGTGGTTGTGCTGGGGGCCGGCAACGTCGCCATGGATTCCGCCCGGACCGCCATGCGCCTGGGTGCGGAAAAAGTCCGTATCGTTTACCGCCGTTCCAGGCAGGAGATGCCGGCCCGAACCGCTGAAATCCATCATGCCGAACAAGAAGGCATTGAATTTTTCCTTCTGACCAATCCCACCCGCTATCTGGGAAATGAAAAGGGGCGATTGGCCGGCATGGAGTGTTTGAAGATGGAACTGGGTGAGCCCGACGATTCGGGTCGTCGCCGTCCGGTACCTATCAAAGGTTCGGAATTTGAACTGGAGTGTGATCTTTGTGTTGTCGCAGTAGGTTCCGGTGCCAATCCGCTGTTGACCAAGTCGACACCGGATTTGAAGTTGAACAAATGGGGATATATCGAAGCCGACGAGGCCACCGGCAAAACCTACAAAAAAGGCGTGTGGGCCGGCGGTGATATTGTGACCGGCGCGGCCACCGTTATTCTGGCCATGGGGGCCGGCCGCAAGGCGTCGGATTCGATCCATGAGTATCTGATGCGGGGATGGTAAGAGAACAGAAGACAGAGGACAGAAGACGGATGACAGATATTTGTGAACAGATAACAAACTGATGGTCACAGAGTTAAGGCGCCGGGCCTACAAAAATATTGTCGACCCGGCGTTGCCTGTTTGACTAGTTTTTCGCTTTATTCCTTTCTGCCTTTTCGAATTCCGCTTTCCGAAATCCACTTCTCTGTGTTTGTGCTCTCGGCGCTAAGCTTCAAACATCTCCACCCACCTTTGAAACCGCGCCACTTTGTCCTGCCCGTAAGACCGCAGGCTTTGCACGATGTGTTCGATGGATTTGGTGCCGTTTTGCTTTTGACCGTTGCCGTTTTTGGAAAAAAATTTGTCGGCATAGCAAATAATCTGCTCCTCGATGGAAACGGGCAGCATGTCCCGTTCGGGCAGCGGCAAGTTGAAGCTTTTGATGTCGGCGCGGCTGATGCCGACCCCGACGTGGCGTTCACAGACAAGCCCGTGCTCCGGCAATCCAATGTTATCCAAAAGTCTGCGTCCTAAAAACCCGTGGCAGATATACGGATATTTGCCCTGGCAGCCAAAACCGGGGCAGTCGGTTTGCCCGATGCCAATGTCATGCAACATGGCGGCCTTTCGTATAAAATCTAAGTCCGGCTTCAGGTAAGCAACCCTTTCGGCTGCCCTCAGAGCCTTTTGAGCCACTTGTTGGCCATGTTCCACCAGGATCTCAAGTGCTTTCGAGCGCTGGTCGTAGAATTTCGCAAGAATATCAATTGGATTCATAAATATTTTTCTTCGAAAAATATGAGCTATGAGCTCATTGACTTCTTCGCCAGCAGCACCCCTTCAATAAACGGATCGATGCCGCCATCCAGCACCTCGTTGACATTGCCTATATCCAGGTTAATGCGGTGATCCTTTACCATCTGGTAAGGTTGCAGAACGTACGACCGGATCTGGCTGCCCCAGGCGATTTCGTCTTTGTTCTCGTGCATCTCCTGCATTTTTTCATCCTGTTTTTCCCTTTCCTGTTGATAAAGGCGGGCTTTGAGCACTTTCATGGCCAGATCCTTGTTGCGGTGCTGGGATTTTTCCTGCTGGCATTGCACCACAATTCCGCTGGGCATATGGGTGATGCGCACCGCACTGCTGGTTTTGTTGACGTGTTGCCCCCCGGCGCCGCTGGCTCTGAAAACGTCTATGCGCAAATCTTTTTCTTCGATGTCGACAACGATTTCGTTGTCCAGTTCGGGATAGACAAAAACCGAAGCAAAGGATGTATGGCGTTTGCCGCTGGCGTTAAACGGCGAAATTCGCACCAGACGGTGAACGCCTATTTCTGTTTTCAAATAGCCATATGCATTTTCGCCGCTGGCCGTAAATGTCACGCTTTTGATCCCGGCTTCGTCGCCGGGTTGAAAATCGATCAACTCGAATTTGAAGCCGCGGCGTTCAATCCAGCGCGAATACATTCTGAACAGCATCTCCGCCCAATCCTGGGCCTCAGTTCCGCCGGCGCCCGCGTTGATCGACACAATGGCATTTTTGGAATCATCTTCTTCGGACAGGATGAGGTCGAGGGACAGCCGTTCGATTAACTCTTCAAGCCTATCGGTCTGCCGGGAAACTTCTTCGAGGGTCTCATCGTCGGATTCATCAAGCGCCAGGTCCAGCAAAATCTGGTTTTCTTCCAGATCGTTCCACAATTTTTTAAACCGGTCGATCTTATTGGAAATCAGGGAACGTTCTTTGAGAATGGATTTCGAATCTTCCGGAATGTCCCAGAATCCGTCTTTGGAAATCGTTTTTTCAATTTCCGCCAATCGCTTTTCAATGCCGTCCAGGTCAAAGATAGCTCCGCAGGTGTTCTAATTTTTCTTTGAGCTCATCCATATTTTGTTTTAGTTCGATTGACATTTTGTTTACCTCCTTTAATAGGTTCAGCCGGTTAGCCGGTTGGCCTGTTAACCGGTAAACCGACCAACCGGCTAAACGGTTTTTCTTTTAACGCCTCTCAGTACTATTTCGACCAGCACGACCAACAGCGCCAGCGCCAGGCACACCTGGGCGAACAGGTCGCCGGTACGGGTATAGACGGAAATTTCCCTCATCAGCGGTAACGTCTGGGTTGCAGCGGCTTCCTGCAGCAATTTCGTGGATTCCAGCACTCTGCCGGCCGGATCGATAAATCCGCTGATGCCCGTATTGGCCGATCTTGCCAGCGCCCGGCGGTTTTCCACCGCTCTGAAAACGGTCATCGAAAAATGCTGGTAAGGGCCGCTGGTTTTGCCGAACCAGGCGTCGTTGGTAATATTGATCAGCAAGGACGCATGGTTTTCGACCAAGGCCCGGCAAAGTTCCGGGAATATGATTTCATAGCAAATTTGAACACCTATCTGTCCCCCGCGCCAGGGCAATGTCCGGCCTTTTTTGCCCGCCCTGAAATCGCCCACCTGGGCGACAATTTTGCCCAAAAAAGGAAGCCACTTTTTAAACGGCACGTATTCGCCAAAGGGAACCAGGTGGGTTTTATCGTATTTAGCCATGGTTTTCGCTTTTGGGCTGATTAAATAGGCGCTGTTGAAGTATTCCACCAAACCATTGGTGCGCTCGAATGAAGGGCTGCCGATCAGATAATCCGTCATCGTCTGTTCAATCCCTTCAAATACCAATTCCGTTGGCGTCTTATCGTACAAAAAGTAAAACGGGGTCGCTGACTCCGGCCAGACAATCAGGTCCGGCTGCTGGCCGATGACCGATGCGGATAGCCGGTTATATTTTTTAATGGTAGCGATTTGAAAGGCAGGATCCCACTTTACGGATTGATCGATATTGCCCTGAATAACGGCAATGCGGACTTTTGGAGAGACGGCAATCAGATCATCGATAATTTGTAAACGCCAGTGGCCGTAAGACCAGGTCAGAGCGACTCCCAGGATTAAGGCAATGCTGGATCCCGCTGCCAGCCGTGCGGTTATACCTGTGTTCTGCCACCTCCTCTTGGCGAAATAAAGCAACGTGATAAAAAGGGCGCCATTGACGAAAGTTATCAGCGCCGACAACCCATACACGCCCAATATATCTGAAATCTGAATGAGTTGCAAACGGTTAAATTGTGAATAGCCCAACAATTCCCAGGGAAACCCGGAGAATAAAAATGATCGGACATATTCCAGCGCCACCCATAGCAGCGGCGTCATTGCCAGGCATCGGAGGGGAGTTTTCCCGACAGCGGTCAAGGCCGCCGAAAATAACGCAACATAGAGCGCCAGAAAGGCCGCCAAAAGAAATAAAACGGATACGCTTAAATAAACCGGCAAATAACCGTAGGTGTTCATGACCGGAACCAGCCAGTACAGCAGCGAGGTAAAATGAACCAGGCCGCAGATAAACCCGACGCGAAACCCTGCCCGGGGCGAAAGATCCTTGAGCGCATACAGCAGGGGGACGAGGGCGAACCAGGCCAGCCAGTCCAAGCCGATTTTGGGAAAGGCGCCGGTCAGCAGCAAGCCGCTGCATACCGCCCAGGCGATGTTTTTCTTCTGCGTCATAAATCCGGGCAAAATTTCACTAAAAAAATTCCGATCCCTCGGAGTTTGCCGGTTTGTGAAGGTTTCAGGTTCCAAGTTTTTTCAATTCCGGAGATACCCGGCTCGAAATTGAAACGGGTTCCATATATCTAACATCTCATCGAACACTGTCAATATATTTCAATAAAATACCAACCATAGAAGATACTGATAATACCTGGATTTTGCACGAGTCGGAGGCTTTCATATGCAAGAGGAGCACCTTAGTA
>CAYTBC010000092.1:3608-17789 GCA_964435765.1 uncultured Desulfosarcina sp. | reverse complement strand
TCAAGGCCTTCTGGGCAGTGACCATATCGCCGATGGTGACCACCGGAAAGTCGAGTCCGTATGGCAAAACGGTCTTGGGATTGATGGTGCAGGGGCCCGTGGAACCCATGCAACTGCCCAGAATGTTGGAGCACACGACAAAATATTTGTTGGTGTCGATGCCCTTGCCGGGCCCCACCATGTTGTCCCACCAGCCGGGTTTTTCGTCATCCGCCTTGTAGTAGCCGGCCACGTGGGAATCCCCGGACAAGGCATGCAGAACCAGGATGACGTTGCTTTTGTCGGCGTTTAAGGTTCCGCAGGTTTCATAGGCCAAGGTGACCGGCCCCAGGCGGGCGCCGCTTTCAAGGCGCATTTCATCGGGCGGCTCGGCGAAGGTGAAAAATTTCTTCTCGACGACGCCCACCGAGTTCTCGTCTCTGTCATGTTCAATGTATTCGCTCATACTGGCTTATTGTGTTGGTTACCGCTGGTATGCATAATTTTAATACTTTTGAGGACTTCAAAGTAAGATGATTTTTAATCATCAGGGTCCGAGGTCCGTTGTTTGTTGTCAGTTGAGGGATGAAGAGTTTAAACCGATCTCGAATTATACGCCAGGCTTGAATCTAATCAAGACAAATGTAAAAATCAGATCCCATTCCTTTTTTGACAACAAACAACTGACAATTGACTACCAACAACTTACAACAGACAACTTGCATGGAACGGTCACGTTCCATATCAAATTTTCGCAAACGCCTGTTCGAGATCACCAATAATATCGTCGATATGTTCCAGACCGATGGACAGGCGAATCAGATCCGGTGTCAGGCCGCTGGCTTTCTGCTGCTCCTCGTTCAGCTGCGAATGGGACGTGCTGGAAGGATGCAGCACCAGGCTCTTGGCGTCTCCCACATTGGCCAGATGCGAGAAGAGCTGCAAACTTTCCACGAATTTGCTGCCGGCTGAAAATCCGCCCTTAATGCCGAAGACCACCATGCCGCCGAAACCCTTTTTTAAATATTTGCTGGCGACCGGGTAGCTGGCATCGTCTTCCAGGCCAGGATACCGCACCCACGCAACCCCCGGATGGGCTTTTAAATAACGGGCCACTTTCACGGCGTTTTCACAATGGCGCTCCATGCGCAGGGGCAGGGTTTCCAGGCCCTGCAGAAACATCCAGGCATTGTCCGGAGAAATGCAGGCGCCCAGGTTGCGCAGCGGCACCAGACGCATCCTCAGGATAAAGGCGACCGGATTCAGATCGCCCAGGTCATGGGCATAGCGGACACCATGATAGCTGGGATCCGGCCGGTTGTATAAGGTAAATTTAGGGTCTGTCCAGTCGAATTTTCCCGCATCGACGACAATGCCCCCGATGCCGGTGCCGTGGCCCCCCATCCATTTCGTCAGGGAGTTGACGACGATATCGGCACCATAGTCGATACTTCTCAATAAATACGGCGTCGTAAAGGTCCCATCGACAACCAGCGGCAAGTTGTGCCTATGGGCTATTTCGGCGACCGCAGCCACATCGGTAAGCTCGAGAACCGGATTGCCGACGGTTTCGATAAAAACCACCCGGGTCTTTTCCGTGATGGCCTGCTCGAAGTTTTGCGGATTGCGGGAATCGACAAAATTAACGTGAATATCAAACTGCGGCAGAATGGAATCGAACATGGTGTAGGTGCCGCCGTACAGGTTGTTGGCGGATACGACTTCATCGCCGGCCGAACAAAGATTGATAATCGAATAGTAAACAGCTGAGGTTCCGGAAGAAAGCGCCAGGGCCGCGGCGCCGCCTTCCAGCGCGGCAACACGCTGCTCCAGGACATCCTGGGTGGGGTTCATGATTCGGGTATAGATATTGCCGAGTTCTTTCAAGGCGAAGAGATTGGCTGCATGCTCGGTGCTGTTGAAAACGTAAGAGGACGTGCGGTGAAGGGGCACACCCCTGGCATTGGTTGCGGGGTCGGGTTGCTGGCCGGCGTGGAGGCATAAGGTTTCAAATTTCGGGTCTGAACTCATAATTTTTCTCCTTTGTTGAGAATGAGTCTTTGTATGTCAATTCCAAATGAAGGACATTGTTTCTTAAAATGCAGGCAAAACGCAAGATGTCAAGATCATCCAGCTATAGCAGTGGCCATAAATAGGCGCCGTTTGCCCGATTTTCCAACAAGCGCCGTGGTGGCGTATAAAAAATTAATTAAAAAGATGACTATCGACAGGTGGAAACCGATCGTTTCGAATCCGTTTAGGTCGGTTCGGATCGGAGTTCTCGATTTTTTTTGACGAACTTTTATGAAAGATTCGGATGAAACTACAATGAAGAGAGAAGGCGTGAGGAAGAATCTATGCGTAACAGGCGATGCCCCGTCAAGAAATGATGATATGGCTTACGCGTGCATGCATGCCACCTGTGCCGGACAGTTTCCCCGGCATTGCGGCCGGATCGCGCTCCTCTTCGCTGCAGCGCATTTCACCCGGCTCCTGCATGTCCATTTCCATATCATCACCTCCAATCAGGTCAGAGAATAACGTTGCCGTCAGTTGCTAAAATAAGCGCGGAATATTAGCCGTCAAGTATTTGAATCCCAATTGATCACAAACAGATAGAGAACGGTTTTTTTAATACCGGGGTTTTGAAAGTGCTTTTATGTTTCTTTCAAAACGGCGTTGAGCGATCCGCTTTTAAAGCCGTCCAGGTCCAGCGCGACATACACAAATCCCAGATCGTGAAATTTGCGGCTGATCTCCTGGCGCTTTGCCATCAGGCTTTCAAATTGTTCTACAGGAACCTCGATGCGGGCGGTTTGACCATGATGTCGCACCCTCAGTATTTTCAGGCCCAGCTCGTAAAGAAAATCTTCCGCTTTTTCCACCTGGGTCAGTTTTTCTTCCGTTACTGCTTGGCCATATGCAATCCGGCTTGCCATACAGGGCATCGCGGGCTTGTCGGCAATGGCGAGATTGTAGTAGGCACAGATTCCCCGGATGGCTTGCTTGTCCAACCCCAGGTCGATGTATGGCGCCTGAATCGAAGCTTCCCGGGCCGCCTGGATGCCGGGCCGATAATCACCCAGATCATCGAGGTTGACGCCGTAATTCACCGGCCAGGACGCAACATGGGATGCGCCCTGCAGTTGCTGCCTCAGCGCTTCAATCTTTTCAAAAAGCGCCTTTTTACAATGATAACAGCGGTCCGCCTGGTTGTCCTGATATTTGGGATTTTCCATTTCGTGGGTTCGAATTATTTGAAGCGGAATGCCGTGGGTCTGGGCGAAATTAATTGCAAACCGATATTCCCGGCGGGAAAGCGACGGGCTGTCGGCCAGAACCGCCACCATGCCCTCCTTGAGAGCGCGGTGCGCCGCATAGGCCAACAGCGCACTGTCGACCCCGCCGCTGTAGGCAATAATAGCCGCTTGCCGTGCCTTGAAGTACGCTTCCAATTTTTCGGCGTTCAACCGCGGATCTGCAATTTGGCGCGGGCTGCTGTGAGCAACTCCCATTTTTGATCCTTGAAATACCTGAATTTTGCACGTATTCTTACCAGCAATATAAAGACGTGAATATTTTGGTTTCTACCCGGCGAAGTTTGCTGGAAAAAACTCGTGGATCTGTTTTTTTTAAAAGATGATTTTTCACCCAAACCCATCCGGCCGGCCAGTGACCGGTGTGCCAACAGCCCTTCCGTTGCCGCTGATATGCGTGCAGCACGAGATACCGATGATTTGCCTGGAAAGCCGCCGTCGGAATGATTCCTGCCATACAAATCCGCCGGGGCGGATTGCAGGTTCAACGATAAGCGTACCGATGTCCTCTTGCCTTTTCGGCCTACGTCCGGAAATTCAAGCCGTCCCGTGCCTTGCACGGGGTGGTCGTTGATTAAAAAATGCTTGTGAATACCTCACAGGTGCGGCAAACCTTCATCTTGTCCTTCCAATTCTCGTGAATGCTGCCTTCGCAAATCGTACCGTTGATAAACCAGCAGAGGTTGCCGCTTTTAAACTCAAAAGCCGGGCACTGTTTTTTTTGTTCGACGCCACAGCCTTTGATTTTCCAGCAGGGTTTGCTGTTTTTCGCGGAATTAAACTTCCTCGAGGCCAGAAAATACATCTGGCGCTCTACGGCCGGCGGAATGGTGCGCCAGCCCTGTTCATAGCTGTGAATTGCTTTCAGCGAGGTTCCCAGCAACTGTGCCATTTGCTTTTGGGTTTTGTCCAGCTTTTTTCGGTAAGATTTGAATTCATTTTTGTCCATAAAGGTATCTCCACCCAGAATTGATTTTAGACTGCACCGAAAGTTGCAACCGCTATATTTAGCCACAATGTGGTAGACATGTCAATAGAAAAAGGGGGTTGCAGGTTCAGGAGTCACCGTTCAGGGTTAGCGCTCTTTTTCAGGCATACAAGGTTTCCAGTTATTCCTGTTCAAGCAGCCAGATGCTGTGGATGTCGTTGACGGTGTATCGAATCGTTTTTAATGCCTTGAGGACCCGGGTGTAGGTCATGGCCAATCCGATATTTTCCGCCAGCACCAAAAGCGAGTCGACATCGCGGTCGGAAATATCCCACACCTTGCTGTGATAAAGCCGCAGCGCCCCGATCACTTTGCCGGAAAATTTGATGGGCACCGACACAATCGCGCCGATGCCCTCATTTTTCGCATTTTGCGGGTATTGCAGGCGATCGGTATGGTTGGCGTCCGGGATGACGATGGGCTTGCCCCGGAACATGTCGGCAATGCTTTTTTCCGACAAAAGCGGCCCCTTCTGCAAGTAATCTGTGCTCATTCCAAAGCTTGCCAGAACTTCAAGTTCATCCAGATCCGGATCCAGGGCAAAAATCGTGCAGCCCTTAATCTCAAGGGCCGCCACCAGAAGCTGGGTCAGATGGTTGGCCATGATTTCAAGATTGTCGGACTGAGCCATGGCTCTGAATACCAATTTAAAGAGATCGATATCGATTTTTTCTTCCGCACTCATGGATTACCTCCTCTGTGTGTCAGCAAACGGTGCACACCGTCGTGTCTTTAAGGGTCATGATGACTTTGTGAGAAACACTGCCGGAAAAAAACCGGGTCACACGGGCTGCTTTACGATTCAGGACAATCGCATCGAATTTAGTATCCCGGGCGAGATTAATAATTTCGGTGGCGATATCTTTCTTGCGGGGTATGAAAACGGTGTGAATCCGTTCAGCTGCAAACCCATAGCGGGCAAGATTTTCGGTAACCGCCTTGAGGTCGTTTTCCCGCTGCATGATCTGTTGGGAAAGAAAGTTCAGGCTGCCCTTCAGTTTGCCGGTAACCAGGCTTGCATCGGTTTCGATAGCGGGCAAGGGCGTAAAGGCATGAAAAACGGTGAGCTCAACCCCTTCAAGGTGCCCAAATGCACTGGTTACAAATTCTATCGCCTTCTGGTCCAGGCTGCTGAAATTATAGGCAAGTAATATCCTCTGGATGGCCATTGTTTCCCTCCTTTCAACTTGATTCAGGGTTAAATGCGAACTCTGACGCCCTTAAAATAGAGCTCACAGGACGAAAAATGGAGTGGATCTGTCGTTCGTACTGTTAAAACCAGATGCAGCATCAGGTGATCAAAAGACAGGTCAAAAACAGATTCTTGTGAGAATGCACGTGTTGTATGACATTGACAGGCGACGGTCAGAGCGGCAAGCCGCCGATTTTAAGGTAAAATGCCACAGGGTGCCATTTCGTGTCAACAACAAATTTGGAGCCTTGCATTTCCAGTATGACCTTGCCGGCGGCACTGTTATCCTGGTATGGGAATCTTGCGGGGTTCGACGCTAAGGGTTCACGAAAAAATAAGTTCACAATTTTAGGCGTTGAGGCGCCCGACTGACAAGGCGCGAAAACGCAGGAATATCTGGATATTCCGAGCTTTCGCAACGCCGCCGGGCGGGATGCATCGGCGTATAAAATGGGAAGTTACTTTTGAGTGAGCCCTAAGTGCATGTTTTCACGAATACGGTGTTGTATTTAATCCGTGATTCCAAACTTGAAAAAAATTCTCTCGCAGAGCTCGCTGAGAACACAGAGGTTTTAGGGAAGGTGCAAATATGGCGCGACTTGACAAAATTTCGGAGCCGATGCGCTCCTATATTGCAAAAACCAAACTGCCGAAGTTTGAATCCCGACCGTGGGTTGCCGGACCGCCGTTGAACCAGCGGCGTGTGGCCATCGTTTCAACCGCCGGTCTGCATCAACGCGGCGATCGGCCCTTCACTTTTGAGCGCGGCGACATTTACCGCCTCATTGCGGGCGATGTTGCGGCCAATGACCTGATCATGTCGCATGTTTCCACCAACTTTGACCGCAGCGGTTTTCAACAGGACTGGAACCTTGTTTTTCCCCTGGACCGTCTCAAAGAACTCTGCAATGAGGGGTATATTCAAAACGTTGCGCAATTTCACTATTCCTTTATGGGGGCGACCGATCCCCGGGACATGGAACCGACGGCGCGGAAAATGGCCGGTCTTTTGCTCGCAGACCAGGTCAATGCCGTGCTGCTGGTGCCGGTCTGACCACTGTGCACGCGCGCCGTGGGCGGGCTGGCACATTATTTTGAAGAACAGGGCGTACCGACCACCCAGATCAGTTTAATTCGTGAACACACCGAATTCATCCAGCCGCCGCGCGCCTTATGGGTGCCTTTTGAGCTCGGACGCCCCCTGGGCGTACCCAATGACGCCGATTTCCAAAAAAAGGTGCTCATCGCCGCACTCAAACTGTTGGAAGAACCGGCCGGTCCGGTTCTAAAAGATTTTCGGGATGATGCACCCGCCTCTGAGGTTGCCGATGTTGTCTGGGCCTGTCCGGTCAATCTGGCCCGCTGCGCGGCCGATCCGCACGGCACTGAGGCCATGCGGGCTGAATTTAAAGCGGAAATGGCAGGGTTGCGCACCTGGTATGACCTGGCGGTGAAAAAGTGGGGGCGCACCACCGTGGGGGTCAGCGGAGTAGGCCTGGAGCAGATCGCGGATTTTGTCGGCGCTTTTCTCGACGCGCTACCTGAGAACCCGCGCCAGGACCTCTTGCTGGCCTATGTGCTCAATTTTGCAGTGGATGACCTTAAAGCCTATTATTATGAAGCCGCCGCCGCCCAGCCGGCCGGGACAACGCCGACGGGTAGTGAATTAGACCGCTGGTTCTGGGAACAGACCATGGCAGCGAAAGTGCTGTTTGCCATCAAAGACCGCTGTCTTGAAAGTGACGATAAAATGATGCAGCTGGTCGGCAAGTCGCTGCTGATCCCCGTGGCGTATGATAAAGAATAGTTTCTCCGAACGCTGAGTTTAACGATTTGCAAAAGATGAAGATGGTCAAAAGTGACCGGAATCCCAAAATCCAACAATTTACGGCACATCGGTGACAAAATTTTGTACCTATATTTAAAGGGAGGTTTTGCCAAAACGATATAACTATTTAAAATCATTACTATAAAAATAGATGGGCGTTCTGGCGCGGATTTTGCTTTCTTTATATCCGTTTGACCCTCAATGGGTCCTACGGATGCTGTAAATGCCGATTTTTCAAAGGTGACGTTTTGCATGACCGCCATTTGAAGTGGAAACGAATCTGCGCCGTCGTTATCCTGACGGCCGCTCTTAGCGGGCCAGCCTGCAGTTCGGATATCGAGACCGTTTCGGACGACTTTCCGGTCTATCCCTGCATTCAGCCCAACGTCACTTTTTGGACAAAAATTTATACCCGGTATTCGTCCGATCAGGGTGTGATTCATGACAAAATCCGGATGGATCGGATTTATGGCGTCATCGAGCTGGTGGATCCGGATCAGGCCGGCGGCCGAAAAATCAACCAGCAGCGCATCAAAAATACCAAAAAAAATTACAAGGCGATCCTGGCGAAACTGATGGCGGGTAAACCGCCAGCCGGACCGGTCGAACAACAGGTAGCCGAACTATTCGGCCCCGATGCCGGAGCAGCGGATTTTCGCTCCGCCATGCGCAATATTCGTTGCCAGGTGGGGCAAATGGATCGATTTCAGGCAGGCCTGGTTCGCTCGGGCGCCTATATTAATGAAATCAAGCAGATTTTTCGGGATGGCGGTTTGCCGGAAGATCTGGCCTACCTGCCCCATGTAGAGTCTTCCTTTAATCCCAAGGCTTACAGCAAATTCGGCGCCGCCGGGATGTGGCAGTTTACCCGGTCTACGGGCAGGCGGTTCATGAAGGTCGACTACACCATCGATGAACGCCGGGATCCAATTTTATCCTCCCGCGCTGCCGTGCAATTACTCAATCAAAATTACCGGAAATTAAAAGAATGGCCTATGGCCATTACGGCTTATAACCACGGCACAACCGGCATGTTGCGGGCCCAGAGAAAAAAGGGCGGTTACGAACGTATATTCCAGGAATATCGCAGCCGGATTTTTAAATTTGCTTCCCGCAATTTTTATTCGGAATTTTTGGCCGCCCGGGAGGCCGCTAAAAATTATCGTGAACATTTTGGCGACATAAAGCTGGATACGCCTGTCGGAAGCCAGGAAATTGAGTTGGCCGGTTATGTGCCGTTGCCGGAGGTTGCCCGGCATTTAAATCTGGACCTTGCTGAACTGCAGGAACTCAATCCGGCTCTGCGGGAACCGGTATTTCGCGGACAAAAATATGTGCCCGCCGGATATCGCCTGCGGCTGCCGGTTAGAGACGACCAGGATTGGGAGCCCATCATCGCCCGGCTGCCTGGGGCGCTTTACCGGCACAATCAGAAACACAGCCGGATTTACACGGTTCGCCAGGGCGACACGGCCGGAAAAGTTGCCAAAATGCACGCCGTAAAACTCGGCGATTTGATCGCCGCCAACAATCTGGATCAGCGGGCCACAATTTATGTCAACCAGAACCTGAGGATTCCGCTGCCGGATGATCAGCCCATTTTGCTGGCCGATCTGAAAAATCCAGTCCATGATGCCCGGCCGGCAACGCCGCCCGCCGGCGATTTAAATGCTTCGGAAGTTGCCGGTCCGGATATCCCGTTGATTAATAATAAGGCGGCAGAATCGATCCCGCAGGCCCAAGCCGGCGAATTCGGACCTCCAACCCACCCGATGGCGGAGTTTATGCTGGCTCAGGATATGGTTTCAGAATACCCGCCTGAAAACAATCGGGATTCGACCGAAGCAGAACAGACGGATGACGAATCTGTTATCGATGAGCCCGGTTCCTCTGAAATGCTCGCCGCCGTCATAACCGACTCTGAAGACCAGGATTCAGCGTCTATATCCTTGCAGACCGAGGCTACAGAAGCTTTCGAGGAAGAAAAGACAGCCCCGTCCCCGGGACAGATCGAATCGCCTGAAATAGAAACCCAAATAGCTGCCGACCGCCGCCCGATGAAAGCGGCAGAAGATGAGCCGGCGTCTGATGCCTCTGCCGAAGATAAACTTAAACGGGAGCCAACAGACGACGACCGGTCGTTAAATCCAGAAATCGTGCAGGGGCATTTTGCAGTTGAGCGGGTCGGCACGCAGCACGGCAAAACGGTCGGCATTATCCGGGTGGAGGCTGAAGAAACGCTGGGGCATTATGCCGAGTGGCTGAATGTTACGGCCCATGATATCCGAAGGTTAAACGGTTTTCAATACGGCCGTCCGCTTCAGCTGAGCCAACAGATTAAAATACCCCTGAATCGGGTCACCAAAGAGCATTTTGAAGAACAACGATTTGAATTTCATCAGGAGTTGGCGGAAGACTTCTTTGCAACCTACCGCGTCGAGAGAATACTCACCTATAAAATCAAAAAAGGCGACAACATCTGGAACCTGGCGCGCCAGGAGTTTGAAGTGCCGTTGTGGCTGATAAGCCGCTTCAATAACGGCATTGACTTCAGCGCCCTGATTCCGTCGCAAAAGCTGAGAATTCCGATAATCGAAAAAAACGTCTAATTATAATTAAGCCGCTGGCTTAATTATCTTATGCTGCGCATATAGGCTTTGGAAAATTAGCAGGTTTCGGCCAAGCCCCGCTGTGAAAATAGCTGATATGAAATAAAAAGCTTTGTAGAAAAAAGGTAAAATATATGCGCCGCATATATTTTATTAAATCGGCGGTGCGATGGTCACCAGCAGCCTCAGGTCGGTTTTGGCGCGCAGACCGTGCGGTTCGGCGATTTCGCTGATGACCACATCACCGGTTCTGGCCGGCATAGCAGCATTGTCTTTTCCCAGAAACTCGCCTTCCCCCTCAAGAATCACCAGGCTCAGCTGACCCTCGATGTCATGACTGTGCACGGGCAGTTCCTGGCCGGCTTTGAAGTTAAAATTGATGATTTTAAAATACGGCGAGTCGTGCACCAGCAGTTTTTTAAATGCTTTTTCCGAGAAATCATTTTCTTCAAAAAGGTTGATATGTTTCATTTTGGGCTCCTTTCAGATCGTTTTAGGTCCCTTTTTCCAATCGAGTTATTTTAATAATATTATTCTTCGCAGCCAGGTTCATTGATCTAAGTCAAAATAAATCTGTTTAAATCTTGTATTCCCCGCAGGCCGCAGAAAACGCAGAGCTTAATTTTTTCATATAAGACCAAATTTTTGAGGCTTTAAGCAGGCTTTAATATCCGCCCCGGTCGATCGCCGGTGTGGACGGCATCGCGAATGACGAAGCGGCCGTTGACGATGACGTGGAAGATGCCTTTGGCGTACCGGTGCGGATGATCGTAGGTTGCCGTGTCCGTGACCGTGGCCGGATCAAAGACCACCAGGTCGGCGGCCAGGCCCGGTTTGATTATGCCACGATCATGCAGACGCAGTTTCCCAGCCGGCAGTCCGGTCATTTTGTGGACGGCTTCCTCCAGTTTAAGGATTTTCAGATCGGCCGTCATTTTACTGCGCAGCTGCGGATCAGCCAGCCGTTTCAGCGTCTCGGCGGAGCCGCCGACGTGGGCCCATTCCGGCAGCAAGGTTGCCAGGCGGGTGCTG
The DNA here is from genome assembly GCA_964435765.1 of uncultured Desulfosarcina sp. GTDB lineage: Bacteria > Desulfobacterota > Desulfobacteria > Desulfobacterales > JAFDCJ01 > JAFDCJ01. Next base: position 6,844 of record CAYTBC010000092.1, on the reverse strand, counting down.
CCGGCGCGGTAGGGATAAAGATCGACTGAAATAAAACCCGTTTCGATCACCGACGATCCTGGTCAGCTCGATCAATTCTTCGGTCGAAGTAAAAGAACCGGGAGGGTAAATCAGGCCGGTGTTCAGTCCGATCGCCCCCTGATCCAGGGCTTTGCTGAGTTCCGCTTTCATTTTGTCCATCTGGTCTTTATTCGCCCGGCCTTCGGAAAATCCCATTACCGACGCCCGGATGACCCCCTGGCCGACCAGGGGAAGCACATTGAGCGAAACGCCCCGGTGCGTCAAAAAGCCCAGAAAATCTTCAAAGGAATTCCATTCATCCCAGGGCAAGGATTGCGCCACACCGCTGAAAAAGCCGCCGAGGGCGCCGATGACCTCCCGCCGCGTTTCCTCCAGCAGCGGGGCCGGCGACAGCCCGCATTGGCCGACCATCGCCGATGTAATTCCCTGATGCAGCAGGCTGTCGGCGGTCGGATGCACGGGCAGGGAGAAATCGGCGTGGGAATGCATGTCAATAAAACCGGGAGGCACCACGCAGCCGCCGACGTCGATAACCGTACCGGCGCTGGGGAGGGCTATCCGACCGACATCCCAGATATTTTGCCCTTTAACCGCCAAATCCGCCTCAAACGGGGCAGATGCGGTGCCGTCAATAACCATCGCATTTTTGATGATAATATCGCACCTAAGGTGCTCCGAACTCATTCGTGTCCAAAATAAATCGGGATCAGTCGACATAGCGAGCGAAAACAACTATTTTGACTGATATAAACCGGAGTGCCGGTATGCTGGAGTACTGGATTTTTTCCCATCACGCCAGGAGGCTGCCGGAATCATAGGGCATTGTCCTTCTGATATAAATTTAATCTGCAAGTACCCAACTTCATCCATTCCAAGCCTTTTGATTTCGCCTCCATCCAGTTTGCCACAACTGCCGGTCAGATTAAATTTATCACGACAATTTCCGGCCAACTTCCGGTGCGCATCGGCGGGCCCCAGGTGCCCACCCCGCTGCTGGTGTAGATTGCGAAGTCACCCAGCCGTCGAAACCCGTGATCAAAGCCTTTGTAGAGAAGCTTCGTCAGATAACCAAACGGAAATATCTGGCCGGCATGGGTGTGGCCGGACAGCTGCAAGTCGACCGCCAGTTTTTGGGCCGCAGAAAAGTTGGTGTCGGGAACCCAATAGGTGGAAAAATGGCGATCGAGCCCGTCGCCCTTTTGCAGGCTGATATTCGTCGGGGTGTGAAAAAGCAGAATGCGCGGCTTGCGGCCAGCCGCCGGCGGTCCTGTTTTTTCCTGACCTTGAATTTGGGAAGCGTCCTTTACTCCGGGATAACCGATGCCGATGATCTGCAGTCCCTCTATTTCGATCACTTGATCTTGGACAACATTTATATGGGTCTGACCCAGGACCTTTAGCACCCGGTCAAGTCCGAGATAATTCTCATGGTTGCCGGGAATGAAGTAAACGCCCTTGCGGGCCCTAAATCGGCTCAACCCGTCGGCAAAGTGGGTGATGTTGCCGGCCATGCCGTCGAATAAATCACCGGTGGTAAAAATAAGCTCCGGATCGAGGGAGTTGACCTTTTGGACCAGATCATTTAGATATTGCCGGCCATAAAAGTGGCCCAGGTGAACGTCGGACAGCTGCACGATGGATTTGTCTTTCCATGGGTCCGGCAGATTTGCCAGCTCGACTTCCAGTTTCGTGATCCGGGGATGAAAAGCGCTCCAGAAACCGTAAGCCGAAAACATGATCGCCAGGCAAATGCATCCGGCCGCAATGAGCCGGGTATCGGGGTAGGTGCCGGCCAGCCAAACGGCGGCGCAAATGATCCAGCTCAAAAGCGCTGCCAGCAGCAGGTTGACAAATAATCCGGTCCAGACGGCCGCAAACATGTAAAAGCCAACGGTCAATGAATTTTCCTGCCAGCGCAAAAGGAGAAAAGAAGCCATAAAGCTGAGCGAAAGCAGCAATAGGATGGTAAATAAAGAGACCCTGAGGCCCGGGCCGCTTATAACAAAGAGACGAACAAGGGCTTTGTAAAAAAGCAGGTGAGCGCCAATTGTCAGGGCAAGAATTACAGATAGAAACAGCAGGGCCTTAAGAACCATTAAAAAACTCTCCCAGAATTTTTGAATATTCGCCGGCCCGGTTAAGGTAGGGAAAATGCCCTGCGCCGCGCAGGGTTTTAATCTCGGCCGACGGGTATGTCGTTTTCAACATCTCCCGCAGTCTCTCTTCCAACAGCGGATCGTTGTCAGCCTCAATAATAAGAATTGGTATGCCTGATGATTGAATGTCGGCCGGCTCAAACGAATCAATGACACAACGATATCGGGCCACAACCTGCGCTCTGCTCATCCTACCATAGAATTGCTCAAGCAAGTAGGCCCGTACAAGTTCCGATTTTCCGGAGGCCGGGTAAATTATGTCGACAGTGCTTTTTCTAAAATTTCGCATGAGTGCCCATGCCGGAAACAAAGGCCACAGCTTATCCATCCTTCCAAATTTTTCAATGATGATATTATTCGGCGGAAAAGTATTTGCAAAAACAGCTTTTTTAATTCGATCAGGGTGTTTAGCAATCAGATACTGGGCCAGGTAACCACCCAGGGAACTGCCAACTACATTGAATCGGTTAATCTGCTCTTTATCCAATATCGTCATAACACCTGTTTCTAACTTCGCCAAGCTTTGCACCGGTGGGTAGCTCAGGGCGATAATGTGGAACCGGTCCTGCAAAGCTTCGATCTGCTGCCACCAGATGTCATAACTGCCGGCCATGCCGTGCAGGAGCAATATTGTTTCCCGGCCTTGACTCAGACTGATGTAATTCCAAGGTAGGCCTTCGACGACCAGGCGATTTAGCGGGTGACTGCTCCGAAATGCCTGCAGCGATTGTGAGGTATCTTCCGGTACGCTCGCATAGATTCCTCGAAATGAAACTTTGGGAGTCGGGAGGAAGTAAATAACCAGGATAATGATAATCAGGCCGATTATAATGCCGAACATTGTTTCCAGAGTTCCTTAACCTAAATTTAAATTATACACTTTTAAATGAATTCAGAGCAGCACTAATTTTATAACACACTTTTTGGATTTGCCCAATCGCGATATTTCTCCTTTAGCCAATGTTCTTGACCTTTGAATTGAATTCCTGTTATTAAAAGGATTGGCAGCTGCACCCAATAAGTGCTAAATGGTTTAAAATCGCTTGGATGCCTGGAAGC
>CAYTBC010000092.1:0-3508 GCA_964435765.1 uncultured Desulfosarcina sp. | reverse complement strand
GCCTGGAAGCCTGAAGACATAGGGCAGCAATCAGCCTTCCAGCCTCATAGCTTCCTCGCTTCCCGGCATTATCGCTTTCCAGACAAAAAAATGAGGTGTTGATATGAAGCGTCTGATTACTCTTTCATTGGTGGTTTTGACTGTTCTATTTGCAGGTATGCAGGCGGTGTCGGCTGAAAATCCCAAGGTTGTGCTGGACACATCCAAGGGCAGGATCGTGCTGGAACTGTATCCGGACCAAGCACCGGAGACTGTAAACAATTTTTTGAGTTATGTTGATGCGAAATTCTATGACGGCACGATTTTTCACCGGGTCATTCCGAAATTCATGATTCAGGGGGGCGGCTTCAAGACCGACATGCAGCGCCAGGTTACCCGGCCGCCGATCAAAAACGAAGCTGATACGGGTCTCAAAAATGACCGCGGTACGATTGCCATGGCCCGCACCGGGGATCCGCACAGCGCAACCACGCAATTTTTTATCAACACGGTCAACAATGAATTCTTGAACCATAAAAGTAAAACCCAGCAGGGCTGGGGATATACGGCATTCGGTAAAGTTATTGAAGGGATGGATACGGTGGATGCCATTGCGGCCGTCAAAACAACTACGCGCGGTTCATACCGGGATGTTCCGGTTGAACCGGTTGTTATCAAGAGCGCCGAGAGACTTAAGTAGATGAATAGTTATTGGTTAATAGTAGACTCGGACGCGGATAAAAACAGATTCTACAGATATATTACTTAGGTTCAGGGTAACAAAAAAATCTCTGATATCTGCCAGAGCGGGAAGCCCCAACCTTTAAACCGCTACAAATCTGAGAAGATCTGTGAAATCTGTGTCCTATATTTCAAACAATTGAATTGTTAAAGGGCTTTATGACTGAAAAAAGAGATTCGAAAAAGATACTGGTGCTGCTGGGAAGTCCGCGGAAAAAGGGCAACAGCACAACTCTGGCTGAAAAAATTATTGCGGGTGCCGAAGCCGGCGGGGCCACTGTAGAAAAGATATATCTTCACGGCCGCAAGATCTCGCCGTGTCAGGCCTGTTATGCCTGCCAGAAGCCGGACAGCAAGGGCTGTGCGATCGATGACGATATGCAGCCGATTTATCAAAAGCTGATTGACGCCGATGCCTGGGTGATTGCCAGTCCGGTATACTGGTTTACCATGTCGGCGCAAACCAAGCTGTTTATGGACCGCTGTTTTGCACTGCCGGCCTACAGGAAGGGAGCCTTCAAGGGCAAGCGGATTGCCGTTGCCATGAGCTACGGGGACGCCGACCCGTTTATTTCGGGCTGCGTCAACGCTTTGCGCACCTTCCAGGATGCCTTTACCTATGCCGGAGCCAAAATCGTGGGCATGGTTTACGGCAGCGCCGAAAAGCCCGGCGAGATCAGTTCCAACCAAACCCTGATGAAAACAGCCGAGGCCCTCGGTCAAAAACTGGCCAAGCGTCTGACACACTGAGAAAGGATATGCCCAATTTTGAAAAAATAGATACCTGAATTTTTAAGCACCCATCACCGCTCCCAGTCCATTGCGCCAACTTGATCCCAAACTTCACAGATGGCTTTCGCGTCCAAAATTCAGGTATTTACTCAAACCCGTAAAGCTCCGCCGGGTTATCGACAAGGATGCGTTTGCGGGTTGCGCCATCGTCAACCCAGTCCAACAACAGATCAAGCAGCATGGCATCGTCGGGCAGGTTGTCTCGGGCTGAAGGATGCGGCCAATTGCTGGCCCAGAGCATCCTCTCCGGCGCAGTTTTTACCAACGCTTTGGCTAAGGCGCCGACGTCGCTGTATAGCGGCGGGCCGTCCTTGGATGTCTCATAGGGTGCAGACAGCTTTACCCAGCACCGTCCGCTGTCGACGAGCTCGAGGAGCATCTTAAAAGCCCGGTGGCTGGTCGCAACCGGCTCAATAAATTTGCCGACATGGTCGATAACAAACCTACCCGGCAGGGAACGGATTTGAGCGATATGATCCGGCAGCTCCCGCCCGTCGAACTGCAGCTGCACATGCCAGCCGAATGCGTGGACCCGTGCGGCCATTTCCTCAAGAATTTCCCAGGGCAACACGCCGCCTGGAAACATGAAAAATCGAATGCCGCGCACTCCCAAATCGGTGAGTTGCTGAAGTTCATCATCCGTGGCGCGCGTATCGACGACCACAATCCCACGCGCATCATCACCGAGCTGTTTGATCGCATCGAGCGTACAGCGATTGTCGAAACCATAACCGGAAGGCTGCACAACGACCACACGCTTTAAACCCAGCCTTTTTTGCACCGTCCGGTAGTCTTCGACAATGGCTAAGGGTGGGGCAAAACTGGCTGTCGGCGCCAAAGGATACTGATCCTGCGGTCCATAGAAGTGCATGTGCGTATCACAGGCACCTGGCGGTGCCGACAGCCTCGGTCGGTTGACATTGTTTGGATTAGATTCTGTAGACATAGTAAAAATTCTCCCCATCGATGAAATTAACGCCGGCATCCAGAGCCGTGTGAATGATTCTGATGGATAAATTTTCCTCCAGCTGGCGTCCAGACGTCATGGTCCCCGGACAGAAAGAAGAAAAATATGCGGAGCATAAAACAATTTAGCCGCCGACGCTTCGATCAAACAAGTTTTTTCAGTTTCTATGGACCCTATATAACCTTGAATGTGCTATTTCCAGGGCGAATTAATTAGCGGATTTACTCTACCCGATTGGGTGAGTCAAGGGCCCATGAATTTTTGATTTTACAGATTTCACACTTATATTTTAATAAATCCGGCCTGATTCTAGCATATTCGGGGTTGTATATGGTTATTTGAATTAGGAAAAAATAAAATGAAATACATTAAACCAGTTGGTGATCGGACGACCGAAATTTCTATGTTCCTCAATCGGCGCAATCTGATGAGGCTGCTCTGTTTGGCAGCAATATTCATGGGGATTGCGCTCGGAGGATGTGACCTTCGCAAAGTAGATGCTTCGGCAGAAACAAACTCCAAGAAAGACAGCAACATGGAATCCATACAAGCTAATACAATCATTGAAAATAAAATACCGCCCCTCGATGCCGCAGCTCCACCCGAGACTGAAACAGCAACCTTTGCGCTGGGCTGATTCTGGGAACCGGACTCCCGGTTCGGGAGTATAGAAGGCGTTGTCAGAACGCGGGTTGGATATTCGGGCGGCCAGAAAAGAGACCCAACCTATCGCAGCATCGGAGACCACAGCGAAACGATTCAGATCGACTTCGATCCAACCCGCATTTCATACAAAGATCTGCTCAGCGTTTTCTGGCAGAGCCATGACCCAACGACACGCGCCTGGAGCCGGCAGTACATGTCGGCCATATTTTATCACAATGATGAACAACGCACGCTGGCTCTTGAAACGAAAGCCCTCGAGGAAAAACAGAAAAACCAGAAAATCCGGACCGAAATTGTGCCCTTCAGCCAGTTCTACCTGGCGGAAGATTATCATCAGAAATATGAGCTGCGAGGGCATAGTGA
>CAYTBC010000091.1:8430-18169 GCA_964435765.1 uncultured Desulfosarcina sp. | reverse complement strand
AGGAATAACTGGCAGATGCCAATGTGAGCGAGGTATAACGTCAACGTCATGCGTGCAGTTGCCAGAAAGGGCGTCATCCATTTTGAACGGCCGGCTTTTTCAGCCAGGATTATGCACACAACAATCACTACAAGGGCAGTGCCGCCCGCCGAAAATATGGCCAGAAGAGATGATGAGAATGGATCGGTATCTTGAAAAAGAACGATCAACGGTATCTTTTCAAGGGAGGGCTCTGAGATAAGAACATGGCTCACCAGCCGGGCAAACGCCTCAGACAACACCAAACCCAACACGGCAACCTGCAGAATTCGTTTTTGCAGCCTGGTATCTGAAAGATTTTGTCTTCCCAGCCACATACCGATTAGGAAATAAACCATCCAGGGGAACACCGGATAGCAGCCGGTCACAAACAGGTCTTCCAGGAATCCCTTTTGTGTCCAGAAATTTGGATCCCAGACACTTTCAATTTTTGGCAGCGTTATGAAATTGAATTGTAATGACAGCAGAAAAGAGACCGCCAGCAACGCAATTGAGATGATGAGCAGTACCCGCCCGGAGGCATTTACCAGAAAGACCGCAACGGCAAAATAAAACCCGTAAAAGTGCAAAATATCCGCATGCCAGATGCGTGTGAACAAAAGGCCGATGATGAAAAGAAATGCCGAGCGTTTTAAAATAACCGAACAAGGTTTTTGAAGCGGATGGAACCCGGTGGTTTTGCGGGAATATGCGTTTAGCAATGACAGGCCGGCGCCGGCAAGAATTACAAATGTCACGGCCGGTCGGCCGTCTATTAAATTCGCCAGCTTCAGTAACCAAGGGGCACCGTATTCATCGGCCTGCATCTGATATCTGAAGTTGACGAATATCATCCCCAACAAGGCCAGCGCCCGTGCCAAATCATATCCGGCAATACGGTTGGCCGGCACCCCGAATCCCGGGATGGCCGCCGGCGGTGAAGAGACAAAGTCACTGCTCATATCGACAGTTCAGCTCAGCTTCTTACAAGAATCTCAAGTCGGCAGGATGCAATGCTGGGAACAGTTCAAGGCTTTTCATTTTTTTAAAGGTTGAATTTGTTCGCTGTGAATCTTTGCCACCTTTATCATTTTATGCCCTTTACCGTCCTTGATGGAACCCTTCACCACCACCTCCTGTCTCAGGAGGTCCTTAAGATTCGAAATCTGCTGATGGTTTTCAACGATGTATTCCTTCTCGTCACCTGTGGCAATCGACAGTGAAATGATGTTTCCATTACTGTCCCAACCTGAAGGAATCACAATTCCTCTGATGCTATCCATGGCTGAACCTTTCAGACGCGTTTTTAGATACTTCCAACGCGGATTAATGCAACCTCGGTGCCAATAATATAACTATTTGAAATAACAATGTTATTTTTTTATGAAGCGGTCTTTTTCGGAACCACCGGTTCCGGCCGGACACCGCCGGGCGATCAGCGTTGGCCGATAGATACGAAAGTAAAACCGGCCGTGAATAATTGAGCGATGCTGGAGTAGGAATTGCCGATTCCGAAATTTGTATCCTTCGGAATCCTTAGTTCTGATTAATGGGCTGGGAATCGGAATTTTTGGGCTCTTATAATTCGAAACAGCAGTCGATAACCGGAAGCGGGTCTGTGGCGGGCAGTCATGCTTTGAAATCTTCTTTGCGGATGCCGTAGCGGTTCATCAATTTATTCAACTGGCGGGAACTGATGCCGGCCGCCTGGGCGGACTCATTAATCTTACCCCTGTTGCGGGCCAGAATATCCTTGAGATAATTTCTTTCTATTTCTTCAATTCCGCGCTGTCGGGCTTGCGCCAGCGTCAACTGTTCGCTGGACGGAATAAACACAGATGTGGTTTCGCCGTCGAACAGGTCATAGGGGAAACTTTCAGGCGTCAATACGGTGGTGGTTTCCAGTATATAAGCTCTTTCCACCAGGTTTTCCAGCTCGCGTATGTTTCCCGGCCACGCATACTTTTGCAGGGATTCGACGACCAGCGGATGGACGCCGTGGATCGTTTTTAACGAAAACTGGTTCAGTTTGTTTAGAAAAGTTTCAACAAAAAGCGGGATGTCTTCCAGCCTTTCCCTTAAGGGTGGAATTTCGATCGGAAAGACATTCAGACGATAATACAGGTCTTTCCTGAAAGAACCCTCATCACACATCGCCTTTAGATCGGCATTGGTGGCTGCGATTACCCTGACATCCGTTTGCAGGGTCTCATCAGCGCCGACTCGCTGATAAGATCCGTCCTGCAGAACCTGCAGGAGTTTGATCTGGGCCGCGGGCGTAATGGTGCCGATCTCATCCAGAAAAATTGTACCGCCGCTGGCAATTTCAAACTTGCCTAATTTTCTGCGTACCGCTCCGGTGAAGGCACCCTTTTCATGTCCGAACATCTCACTTTCAATGAGGGTGTCCGGCATGGCCCCGCAATGTACACTGATAAATTGCGCATCCTTGCGGTTGCTGTGCTGATGAATAAGCTTTGCCAGGACGCTTTTGCCGGTCCCGGTTTCACCGATGAGCAGCACCGTACTCTTCGTGGGGGAAACAGACCGTATCTGCTGAAAAACCGTTTTCATGCCATCACTTTCGGTCCGCAGAAGTTCAAATGATTCCTTTAACCAGAATTTATCCCGCAAATAATCCAATTCCGACTTCAGGATTCGCGTTTTATTGATATTCTCCGATATCAGTTTCAATTCTTCGGCATCAAGCGGGTAGGTCAGGTAATCATTGGCCCCTGATTTCACGGCTTTGACGGCGTTGCGGATCATTTCCTGGGGTGCCATGACGATGATTTCCACGGAAGGATGCAGTCGCCAGAAGGGCATCAGCGATTCGCGGTAGTTTACATCGGGGTCCGTGCCGTTCAGCGCGTTCAAATCGATGAAAACCAGATCAAAACGTTTCTTTTGAAGCAGCTCAAGCGCTGCAGTTTTCCCCGCAGTTTTTTCCACGGTGCAGCCTGACCTGAATGTCGACAGGATTAAACGATAGATCTGTTCTTCTCTATTTACCACCAGAATTGATTTCATCAGCGATCCCAGTCAAAAATCGAGATTTTCGTTACCCATAATCGAGAACCGCGTGCTTTATATCAGGAGAATCGCCGATTCACAATTGAAAACAGCTCAAGTGTGTTTTATCTTGGATTAAATTTTGCTGCTGAACTTTGGCCGGGCTCGGAATTGGTGGTGCCGGGAAGTTCAAAAATTATAAAGAGCAAATTGGTATATCCAATAGTAACATTCATTGAGCGCGTTGCGCTCAATGAATACGGGAAGAAGAAATCCATCGCTGGAATTATTTTCCATGAAAATTACAAACCTTGAAATATGGCCTGTTAAACTGCGGCTGACGGAACCCTATACCATTGCCTATGAGACCATTGCGGCGGTGGACAACATTTTTTTGCGCATCGAGACCAGTAGCGGAACCAGCGGGTTCGGCTGTGCGGCGCCGGATGAACAGGTCTGTGGTGAAAACGGTCAGTCGGTGATGCAGGTTTTTGGCGATATTATCGCGCCGATCTTGAAAGGATCCGATCCCTTGCGCACTGCTTTTCTGACCGAGAAACTGGCACCCCTTCTAACCAAGCATCCGTCCGCCGTGGCGATGGTGGACATGGCGCTGCACGATATACTGGGCAAGGCCGCCGGCCTGCCGGTCTACCGGCTTTTGGGTGGTTTCCGTACCCGCATCAAAACCAGCGTCACCATCGGCATCCTGCCGGTGGCTGAAACTGTCGCCAAAGCATGTGAGTTTGTAAACCGGGGCTTTAAGGTGCTCAAAATTAAAGGCGGCAAGGATGCCGGCGATGACATCGAACGGATTTTGAAGGTCCGCGCAGCGGTGGGTCCCCGAATCGAGCTGCGCTTTGACGCCAACCAGGGTTACAGCGAAGAAGACGCCCTGCGCTTCGTGCAGGCAACCCGTTCCGCCAAGCTGGAGTTGATCGAACAGCCGACCGCCCGCAAGGATTTGGATTTGCTGGGACGAGTTACGGCGCAAGTGTCGATTCCGGTGATGGCCGACGAGAGTATCATGAGCTTAAAAGACGCGTTTCGTCTGGCACGGCGCGGTCTGGTGGACATGATCAATATCAAGCTGATGAAAGTCGGCGGCATTTCCGAAGCTTTGCGCATCAATACGGTGTCGCGGGCCGCAGGGCTCGAAGTCATGGTGGGGTGCATGGATGAGGCCGCGCTGGCGATCGCCGCCGGACTGCATTTTGCCCTGGCGCGGCCCAATGTGATATACGCGGATCTGGACGGCCATCTGGATTTGATTAATGATCCGTCGCTCGGTGCGGTCACGCTTAAAGAAGGGGTTTTATATCCGACCGGCAAACCCGGATTGGGGTTTGATCTTTAAGAGGAGCCAATGAAAACAATCTCTAAAATATTGTGGAATCTGTTGCTGATCAGTGCCGGCAGCATTATATGTTCGTTGGCCATCAAGGGCATCCTGGTACCGAAGCAGTTTTTGGCAGGCGGGGCCACGGGTCTTGCCTTATTGGTGCATTATGTGCTGCCTTCATTGCCGGTCGGAGTGATCTATTTTGTGCTGAACATCCCACTGTTTTTAATCGGGTGGATGTTCGTCGGACGGCGGTTTTTTTATTACAGCGTTGCCGGGCTTTTGATCTTCTCAGCGGTGGTGCTGTTGTCTTACCCCGTCATAGAAATCAAGGACACAATTCTGGCCGCCCTGACGGCAGGCATTATCACCGGGGTGGGATCCGGCATCATTTTGAGGTCACTGGGTTCGGCCGGAGGTCTGGACATCCTGTCGGTGATCCTATATAAAAAATACTCCATTCGCCTCGGAACAACGGTAATGGTTTTCAATGCCTTATTGATGATCGTCGCGGCTTTTAGAATTCCCCTGGAAATGGTTCTGTACACGCTTATCTATTTATTCGTCACTTCATACATTGTCAATCTGGTGGTTACCGGATTCAGTCAGCGCAAGGCGGTCATGATCATTTCTGCCAAATGGCAGGAGATTTCCCGGGAAGTTATTGAACACCTGCAGCGCGGTGTTACCGTTGTGCGGGGTGAGGGCGGCTACACCGGACAGGAAGTACGGATACTTTACTCGGTTATCGCCTTCCAAGAACTATCCAGGTTCAAGGAAATGATTCGCAAAATTGACCCGGAAGCATTTGTGGTGGTAACGGACACCATGGAAGTCATGGGCAAACGTATCGGCAACCAGCCGCACTGGTAACCCTGGCAGAAGCGGAAGCGGGCCAGGATTCTCTATCAAGAAAGGAGGCGGTCATGTTTAAAAACGTCATATTTATCGGACTGATAGCCGTGGTGTTTGTATTTGTACTTCAAAATACGCAGGTGGTCGAATTTCAATTTCTACTGTGGACTTTTTCTGTTTCCAGGGCCTTGATGCTGTTCGGCACGCTTGCTATCGGTATTGTCGCGGGTTTGTTGTTGGGTTATCCCGGACGCAGGCAGCAAAAATTGAAAGCTGCCCAAAAAAAGAATTGACGATTCACCCTTCTGGGATCAATAACCCACTTTGATGACGACTTCGACGTCCGGCCAGCGTTTATCGGCCGGCTGCAGACCAGGGGAGGCAATAATTTTACAAAAGATGCTGGTGTCGTTATAGATGCTTTCCAGGTAAATCGGCGTGGTGATGACACTGGCGGCGTTGCCTTTTGCGTTGACGGGTGCCGCGGAGAGGACCTTGACCTTTTCAGGGATTACGTTTAATTCCAGGATCTTCATTTTGCCGGGCAGCTTGCCGATCAGCTGGGGCTTGATCGGCACCTCCCTTTCTTCAACTTCAGCCAGGGTCAGCTCGACGCCGGAAGGCACAACATCCAGCAAACTGACATCACCCGGCAATCGCACATGTTCGCCGGTGATGGGAAAGGTTTGCTTGCCGGCTGCCGCTTTGGAAAGGTCGACTTTTACACTCAACTGGGTCGGATTAACGGCATCAAGAGCTGATTTGGGACCGGCCAGATGAAGGCGCACTTCCTTTTGCTTGTCTCCGACCAGGACAAGCTTGGGCGGGGCCGCCGTATATTCCACCGGTACCGTAATGATTTTTTCAAGTATCTCGCCCTGACCCAAAATCAGGGTGGTCCAAAAAAGAGCCGCTACAGCCAGACTGGCGGCCAAATGGGAAAATACTTTCCAGCGTGCTTTGCGATCATGCAGTTTGGTCAGATACGAACCCGTTTCTTTCCAGTGCGAAATGATCTTTTTGCCAATTTGGCTATAATCGTTGACCGGATGCATGCGGCCGCTGCTGAAAACAGATACCCGTCCGCGTTCTTCAGAAACGACGATGGCCAACGCATCCGATTTTTCGGCCAACCCCATGGCTGCGTGGTGGCGGGTGCCATATTCCTCCGGTAGCCTGGAGCTCTGGGAGACGGGTAAACGGACGCCGAACCGCCTGAATTTGCCGTTTTGAACGATGAGCGCCCCATCATGCCCGGGCGAGTTCGGGTCGAAGATGCTCATAAGCAGGGGGATGCTGGGTCTGGCATCCAGCTTGAAGCCGCCCGATAGCCATTCTTCAAGGGGCTCCTTGCCCGGAAAGACCACAATGGCTCCCCGCCGTTGTTGTGACAATTTCCACAGGGATTCTGCAACGATGCGGGAGATTTCATCTTCGCGGTCACCGCTTTCAGAACGCCGCATCGATACCGCCCGTTCAAAAAATTTTCTAAGTTCGGGCTGAAAGATAACGATCAGTGCGACGGCGGCAACCTGGGTCAGGTTGCCGAAAATCCAGGTGATGCCCATAAGACGCAGCGTCCTGGCGACGAGAAAAAGGCCCATGGCGGCCAGGATGCCGACCACGATCCTCCAGGTGCCGAGTTGCAGCAGGGTGCGGTATAAAAAAAACAATCCGGCGGCCATCAGAAGGATGTCCACCGCCGTTCGCCACGCAAAGAATTCCTTGACGAGCACGGATACGCCGATGGGTTCCATTAAGGCCCCTTCTTCTTCACGATCGTTAAATTGACAGTGTAAAATTTCTTCACGCCGGCCTTCCTGGTGAAAAAAATCCTTTAGTGCTTGAGTTTTGCACCCAAAGATCACCCCTGAAATTTGGGGTCCGGTCCACGCAACCGACACGTCGCCGGAAATGGGATTGCAGCGGCGCGCGGGAATTATTCGGCGGATCGCAGGAGTCGGAATTCCAGGTTCTGGTTGCCGCTCACGACGGTAATATCTCCATATAAAATCAGTTGGTTAAAATTTGGCACAAGTCTTGCGATATAGAAAATTCCGGATTAATTCTACTTTGTCTCATTATCAGAGCTGAATATTTTCTTCGAATTTCAAGACGCTGAAAATGTGAAAAAACAGTGTCAGCTATAACCCTGCAAATTAAAAGAGGAGATGCCATGAGCTGGAAATTTTGGAAGAAGGAAGACCCCATTTTAAGTTCCGCCGACGCGCAGAACCAGCATGTCAAATTGGCCCGGCCGAAAGAATTGCCGGATCGTGTGGGAATGTATCTGGTCACCCGGCTAAAGGAAGATCCGGATTGGGTGTGGAGTCTGAAGTGTGCCATGCGCCCGAAAGCTGATGAAAAGCACGGTTTTGAAATCAGAATTTTCAATCCCGCGGATACGGACCGCAAAGGTGTGGCCATTGTGAATTTCAATTCTTTGGACGAGCACCCCGATAAAATTCTGTTTTTTGGTTCGCTAAACAAACATACCGGCAGCGTTCAAATAGAAAAAACTCTGAAAAATGTTGCCTGAGGAAAAATTTTTCAAATTTCTTTCTCTCAGCCGGGGGCTCTACCGTCCGGATTGCAGGCCATATGGGCTGCAATCCGGACCATGGTTTTTTACTGCTCCTGTTTCTCACGAATACTGAGCAGCGGCACCGGACAATGCCGAAACATCTTTTCGGCTTGCGAACCAAATAGGATTCCGGCAATATTTCCACGGCCTTTGGTCCCCATCACGACCAGGTCGACTTTTTCTTCTTCGGCGGTTCGGACCAGCTCCTCAAACGGGATCCCCTTTTTTATCAATAAGCGATTGGGGATTCGGGTGCAGTTTTTCTCCTCCAGCAATTTTTGGAGCTCTTGCGTCCGGTCCTGCCTGAGACCGTCCACGTAAGATTGCACCGATATCTGATCCGTATAAGTGGCGACTTGTTTGACCATGTCGATATCCCGCTTATTGATGACATTGACAAAAATCAGTTCCCCTGCCAGGTCTTCCGCCAGCCGTCCGGCATAATCCACAATCTGCGGGGAATATTCAGAAAAGTCTACCGCCACCATGATTTTTTTTGTTTTACTCATTTTATTCTTCCATCGTTCTAAACTCTTTTACCGTAATGACCCGCATGTCGCCCTCGATCCTCAGCCTGCCGGTAACTTCCACCCTCTGACTGATGTAATTTGTCACCAGATCGTTGCCCTCGGGGGTGTCATCCACCTCGAAAACCTCGCCATCGGTAACAATTTGATGCGCGTCGTTAACCTCACCGACAATTCTGACGATATCAGATGCCGCCAGGGCGAAAGTGCATAAGGTGAGGGCCGCAAATCCCACAAATGCAATGACCAGCTTCCTGTTATTGTATTTCATCAAGCGTTCTCCTTTTGGCAGTATCAAAGACCGATATAAATGATGGCACTTCTGCAACCACCTTTCCTTTTTAAACCAAGATGATCAGCAAAAGATATGCCAATTATGTAACTATCTGATTTATATAAAATAGTTAAATTGCGACGGCAGAAATTGGTATTCCGGCGCCTAAAAGCAGTAATTGAAAGGATTCGCCGCGGCGGGGTCAAACACGCTGCTTAATTTAACGATTTGAATATATGGCAATTTATTATCGAGAAGAACCAGTTCCTATTCCGCTTTCAATCGGAACCGACAGTTCTCATAAGCGCATCTTCAAGGTAGAGATTTTACTGGAAATCAATGCGTAAATGACAATTGAAAACGGCAGGTAAAGGCGCTCCGAATTTAGCGGAAAAAATTCGTGTGGGGCGGCGCCAGGCTTGCAATTTCTTTTTATACCTAATATAAAGCAAGCACAAAAAAATCGGCCGTTGAGAACCAGCTTTTAAATTAATTTGGACAGGACCATGATTGCCTCTTTAGTCATATCGGTCGGCCCGGTGATAAACGATCTGATCAATTCATCCTTGCCGCAGGAATATCGCGTGGATACGGTCGCAAGCCTCGATGAAGCATTTGACGTATTCAACAAGAATCCCGCCGATGTCATTTTCGCGGATTTAGCCATTCTGAAAGACGGCTCCTCCGGACAGAATATCACCGAGGCGATCCAGGCTTTTAAAGAGGTGCACCCGATGGTGGAAGTCGTGGTCCTGGCACCCAAGGAGCAGATCAGAGAGGCGGTCAGGGCGGTCAAGACCGGCGCCGACGACTACCTGACTTACCCCATCGATCCGGCGGAGGTCCGGCTGATCGTCGAATCTTTGCGTGAATCCCTGACCCAGAACCTGGAACTGGACTATCTCAGAGACAAGTTCTGGAAAACCGAGTGGCTCGATATCATCCACACGCGCACCCTGGGAATGCGCGAGGCCTTTAAAAAAATCCGGGCGGTTGCACCGACCAAAGCAACGGTGCTGCTGACAGGCGAAACCGGCACCGGCAAGGGGTTGCTGGCGCGAATCATCCACCGTCACAGCAACCGCTGTGACGAGGCTTTTATCAGTGTCCACTGTGGTGCGATTCCG
>CAYTBC010000091.1:0-8420 GCA_964435765.1 uncultured Desulfosarcina sp. | reverse complement strand
ACCTTGCTGGAAAGTGAACTCTTCGGCCATGAAAAAGGCGCTTTTACCGGAGCGGTGCGCAAAAAGCCGGGCAAGTTTGAGCTGGCCCGCGGCGGCACCATATTCCTGGATGAAATTGGAACCATCAGTCCGGCGGCTCAGATCAAGCTGCTGCAGGTGCTTCAAGACGGCACCTTCAGCCGGGTCGGCGGTGAAGATGTTCTGACAACCGATGCCAGAGTCATCGTCGCCACCAACGCGCATCTTGTCGAAATGTGTGAGCGGGGCGAATTCAGAAAAGATCTCTACTATCGCCTGAATGTCTTTCCGGTCGAAATACCTCCGCTGCGGGAACGCGCCGAGGATATTCCCCATCTCATCGAAGGACTTTTGAAAAAGCTTAATTTAAACCACGGCAAAAATATTCATTCCGTCCATCCCCACGTTCTCCAGGCGCTGAAGAACTACCATTGGCCGGGCAACATCCGTGAGCTGGAAAACCTCCTGGAACGTGCCTACATTCTGGAAAGAGGCATGCAGCTGGCCCCCGACGGTTTTCCGGCTGAACTATTTAAATCCGGCACCCCGACCGCCCTGATGTCCGTCGATGCCAGCCTGTCGTTGGCCGAGGCCAGGCGGCAGGCCCTGGAAGATTTTGAGCGTCAATACCTCCAAGAGCTTTTTACGCGCTTTAAAGGCAAAGTGAATCGTGCGGCGGAGGGTGCCGGCGTGAGTACCCGCCAGCTGAACAAACTGATGGCAAAATACGGCATTCAGAAACAGTCTTATAAGGCTTGAGGTCTTTTCGGCCCAAAATTTGTTGTCGTTTGAGAGGATACGCGTTGTCCGGCTGCCTGCGAAGTTCGCCCGGTGTACACTTGAGCGCCAATGGCTATTGGATCGCGGAGCGCTACAGGGTCGAGTCGCACTCGCTGTTTGCTACTTCGTCTAAAATAAAATAATTTTGCACACCAATGTATTGTTTCCCGTCCAGATGTTCACTTTTTTTCCCCTTAACTTCGGCTTTTCTGTTGATATGGATAATCAACTCCTGCTCCAGGCGGCTGTGCTCAACCAGATAGACTTCTTCTTTATCAGTATAAATTGCAATTTGTATGATCCTACCGTCTTCGCTCCAATCGTGTGGCATAATGATACCGGTGATCTCAATTTTTTGCATTCATTCCCTCATTACTGATTTCAACTTTTATTACACGCCGGATTAAAACATGTTAGAGCAAAGCGTGTGCCAGCCTGCCCCCGGCTTTTAAATCCGTCGGTTTCCGGTGCTGGAGGGCAAAGCTGTCGGCCGCATCTTTTGGATAAATATCAAAGGGTTTTCGCTTCAAGCCGGATTTGCCTAGTCTGCGGCTGGATATTTTTTTTGCATATCTTTGAGGGTTGATAAAAAAAAAGCGGATAAAAATTTTAAAATCAGATAAAATAGTTCTGATTTTAATACGCCATCAGAACAGGGAGTTCTAACTTTTCCATATGATTGACTTGAATATCCTTCTTACGGGTTTGCTTATTTTTGTAGCCCGCATTGCCGACGTGTCCCTGGGGACGGTCAGAATCATCGTGACGGTTCAGGGCCGCCGAGTCATCGCCTTTTTTCTTGGCATCTGCGAACTCCTGATCTGGATAACAGTGGTGAGTACGGTCATCTACAAAATTAAAGATCACCCGATTTTGGCTTTGTTCTACGCCTTCGGTTATGCCACCGGCAATGTGGTCGGGATCAATCTTGAGAGCAAGCTGGCGCTGGGGTTTATCATTTTAAGGGTGATCACACGAACCGCCGGCAAATCATTGGCGGATTGCATCCGAGCGATGGGGCAGCCGGTGACCGTTTTCAGGGGCGAGGGCATGCGGGGACCCGTCGATGAACTTTACGTCGCCTGCCGCCGACGTGATTTAAAGCGGATCCTGGCCGTCGTCAAGAGTGAAGATCCCGATGCCTTTTACATTACCGAGATGGCCAGGGATGTGAGCAACGGGGTGCGTTCGCCCTATCTTTTATTCGGCGGCCAGCGTTCGAGTTTGAGACGCAGACAAGGCAAATAAAGATGATACCCAAGCGCATGGAAGCATACCTCAGGGAGTTTATCCCGCAGGCTGCCATCCAAAACCGGACCCGGCGCGAAAACGGTCTTTGTTTTCTGGAGCTCAGCTATACGGACGAACACCTTCTGTCCCGAGTCGGAATCAACTGCGACCGGCTCGGTCCCAGACTGGTTGCCTGCATGTGGGATGAACACTCCCCCTTGGAGATCGGCGGTTATCTGGTGGTGGACAACCTGGCGATCGGCAGCCCCGCCATGGGAGGCATCCGGATGCTGCCCGATATCACCCCGGCCGACATTCACAATCTGGCCCGCGGGATGACGCTAAAAAATGCGGCGGCGGACCTTCCCTATGGTGGCGGCAAAGCGGGCATAGTGGCCGAATCCGGCGCATCTCCCGCAGAACACACCGAAGTCGTCAGAAGATTTGCACGTTTGCTGCACCGCTATCGAAACGTTTATGTGCCCGGTCCGGATGTCGGCACCAGTGACGCCGACATGAAAACGGTTGCCATCGAAAATGGCATCGACGGAGCCGTTTCCAAGCCGGCCGATATGGGCGGCAACCGCATCGATGAAATCGGGGCTGCGGCCGGCGGCTTGGTGATTGCACTTGAGAGGCTGCTGGAAATCATGCCGCGCCTGACCGTGCTGCCGCAGTTTGCAAATCTAAAGGTACCCGCCGCCGAAGCATTGTCCGTCATTATTCAGGGGTTCGGCGCAGTCGGGGCGCACGCCACGCGGATCTTGACGGAACGGCTTCCCGCCGCAAAAGTTGTCGGCATCAGCGATCTTCATGGCTACCTTTATAGTCCATCCGGCCTGCCGGTGGACGAACTCCTGCGCCTGGCAAAGCACCAGGGTCTGGTAACCCGCGGGTATTATGATGCGGCGATCGCACCCCGGAACCGTGGGCATTCCATCCAATTTTCCACGGCGGCCGACAACCTGTTACGGGAATCGGCCTTTTGCCTGATACCGGCATCTCCGGTGTTCAATTATTTAGGCGTGCGCCCTTCAGATCCGTGTTCGATGCGTGTCGATCAGATGGGAAACTGGACGGTCATTATCGAGGGTGCCAATACCTACTCGCCGGATCCGAATCGCAAAGCCATACGGACCCGCATGGAACGGGCCGTTTATCGGCGCAAAGGGGTGATGATCGCCAATGACTACCTGGTCAACTCAGGCGGGGTCATTTTTGCCGCCCAGGAACACATCATCCCGACCCCGGATCATCTGCAGATTCCCGCGGCGATGCTCGGCAATCGCGAGGCTGTCGAAACCTGGCTTGCCGAAAATGAGGCCGATTTTGCAATCCTTTCCGAAAAACGTCTGGCCGCGGGCAGCGCTCACCGGGACAGTGCGATCCGGCGCAACATGACGGAATTGGTCGACCTGCTGGCTTCGGACTCGGATCTGCTGCCGGGTCAGGCCGCCGAAAACATCAGCTTGCGGCGTCTGGCCGCCAAGGAAAGCCAGCGCACTGCCAAAGACATCATGGAACCGATACCGGCTCTCAGTGGTGAAGCCGGACTGCAGGATGCCGCTGCTTTGATTGTGGCCACCCAAAGCGGTATCATTGCTGTTTTGTCCAACGACGGCAAACTTGCCGGCGTCGTTACCGACTGGGATGTCACCCGGGCAGTTGCCGAAAACATTTGTGAGCAAAGGGTGGCATCGATTATGACCCGCAAAGTAATCGCCGTCAAGCCCACCGCCAGTATCCTGGATATTGTGACCGATCTTGAGCAAAATCAAATTTCAGCCATGCCGGTGGTGGATGATGGCAAGGTCCTGGGGATGGTCAGCTCCGACCTTCTGGCCCAGCGTTATCTGCTGCGACTGCTGCGTTCGCAGATCCAGTCGGGTTGATGAGAAAATAGGATATGAAAATTCCTATTTTCGCCGGAATAAGAACTTTCGGTTCTGAGCCTATCTTGGCGATTTCAATAACCATCCGAAATAAAATAACATACTATACTGGCATGTAAATTGCTTGAATGATAGTTAAATTTTGCCTTAGCGATTCATTTTAATCAAACCTCATAAAAGGAGAAATTTTCAGTATGCAAGAAAATATTTGTTCTACGGAAGAGGCGGAGCCTCCCGGTACGAAGCTGGCGGCAGTCGGCCAGCCGGCTGTCAATTTAGCCCAGCTTAACGAACATAACATCCTGCCTGATATCAACCGCTCAAGGTTGAGATCCTTAACTGGGGTACCGGTAAACCGACAATTACCGGAAAATCCGCAGACCCTGAATTTCCGCCAACAATTTTATCCCGACGTCACCGGTCAGCAATGGAGCAACTGGCGCTGGCAGCTGCGGAATCGAATTACGACGATCGGTGGACTGGAACGAATCATCCGTCTTTCAAACGATGAACACCATGCCCTGATCTGTGAAGGCCATTCTTTGCCGGTGGCCATCACCCCGTATTATGCCAGTCTGCTCGATAAATATGATCCGCAGCAACCCCTGCGCCGCACGGTGGTGCCGGTAATTACCGAAAACCTGCAATCAGCGGGTGAAGCCGAGGACCCTCTTGGGGAAGACCATGACAGCCCGGTGCCGGGGGTGATCCACCGCTACCCGGACAGGGCTCTTTTTCTCGTTACGGAGTTTTGCTCCACTTACTGCCGTTACTGCACCCGGTCGCGCTTGGTGGGTAAGAGCCACCGTATGGTTTTTCAGAAAAAGCAGTGGGATCAGGCGATCGCTTACATCGAAGCAACCCCTGCGATCCGGGACGTGCTCTTGTCGGGTGGAGATCCCTTGACCCTGCCTGACGAAAAGCTGGAATATCTTCTGTCCCGGTTGCGTCAAATCCCGCATGTGGAGATGTTGCGGATCGGGACGAAGGCGCCCGTGGTGTTGCCCCATCGTATCACGCCGGCACTCACCCGGATGCTCAGGCGCTATCATCCCCTGTGGATGAGCATTCATTTCACCCATCCTGATGAGTTGACTCCCGAGGTCCGGGAAGCCTGTACCCGCCTAGCCGATGCCGGCATTCCTTTAGGGAGCCAGACCGTTTTATTGGCCGGCATCAATGATCGGGTCGAAACCATGAAAGCTCTGGTGCACGGGCTTGTGCGCATCCGGGTCAGACCGTACTATCTTTACCAGTGTGATCCGATTCTGGGGTCATCCCATTTTCGGACGCCGGTGGCAAAAGGATTAGAAATCATACGCGGCCTGCGGGGCCATACGACCGGCTACGCGGTGCCTTCCTTCGTGATCGATGCCCCCGGCGGCGGCGGTAAAATTCCGCTGCTGCCCGAATATTTGGTCGGCCGCGAGGAGCAGGATCTGCTGCTGAAAAACTATGCCGATCGCATCTACCGCTATCCCGACACCGCTGCGTGCCCGTGCGGGGCCGATTCGTCAGCGGGAGGTGCAATGCCATGAAAGTGGGGCTCACCTATGACCTGCGCGCGGAATACCTGGCACTGGGATACGATGACCAGGAAACGGCTGAATTCGACCGCGCCGACACCATCGACGCCATCGAGGGGTCCCTGCAGGCCCTTGGGCATGCGACCGAGCGCATCGGCAACATCATGAACCTGACGCGGCTGCTGGTTTCAGGGAATCGTTGGGATATGGTGTTCAATATCGCCGAAGGCCTGAGGGGATTTGGCCGCGAGGCCCAGGTGCCGGCGCTGCTGGAGGCCTACGACATCCCCTACACCTTTTCCGACCCGCTGATCATGAGCCTGTCACTGCACAAGGGCCATACCAAACGGGTGATCCGCGACGCCGGTGTGCCGACCCCGGATTTTCTCGTGGTTGAAGACGGCCGGCAGATCGGTGCGGTGAGCTTTGCCCCGCCTTATTTCGCCAAACCGGTGGCGGAGGGGACGGGCAAGGGGATTACGCCGGCGTCCATCATCCGGCGGCCCGAGGATTTGGGGCCGCGCTGCGTTGAGTTGATCGACGCTTATCATCAGCCGGTGCTGGTGGAAGCGTTTTTGCCGGGCCGCGAATTTACCGTCGGGCTGCTCGGCACGGGAGCGGCGGCGGCGGCGCTCGGCACGATTGAAGTCCACCTGCGGTCCGCCGCCGAACAGCTGATATATTCTTATCTCAATAAAGAAAACTGTGAAGAACTGGTGGAGTATCGGCGGGTCGATGCCGCGGGGGATGCCGTGGTGCAGGAAGCCGAGGCGCTTGCCCTGCAGGCCTGGCGGGTGCTGGGCTGCCGTGATGCCGGCCGGATCGACATCCGCTGCGATGCCCAGGGAAGACCCCAGTTCATGGAAGTCAACCCTCTGGCCGGTATGCACCCGGAGCATTCGGATCTGCCGATCATCTGCAGTCAGATCGGCATGTCCTATCAGACGCTGATCGAAAAAATTGTGGCCTCCGCCTGCCGGCGAATGACCTCGCAGCACTCAAAAGGAGTTTGCGGGCAGATCATTGGCTCCCGGCGTTCGGCCGCCGGGGCGGCTTCGTTTTGATACCGTATTAAAATTCAATAGATTGGAACAGCGAACCGCAGAATATCGAATATCGAACCGCAGAATTGCGAGGGGTGGTTTCGCTTTGCTCAGTCTCTTTAAAAATAGACAGAATTCATCCCTTCGACATTCGCTTTTAGAGTTTCTTTCTATATATAGCTGACCGCGGACGGCCAGCGGCGATGCTGAACCCTGCAATAACTTCAGGGAGTTTATCTTCCGCAGGCGTTTTTGGAAGTGTTGAGGGTTGACTTTTCTGTCTTGGCATTTTATAAAAATATTTCATCCGTCACGAAAACACGAAAATTAGAACGCACGGTGTGAGCGCCGTGTGAACACGATTTCTTTCATGGTTTTTTTCGTGTTCACATTTGTCTCCGGGCAGGCAGGATTGCGCCTGGGATTTTTCGAGTTTTCGTGATTATTTTTTTGAGCAAGGAAGTTTGCCATGCGTGTGACCGTAGTGCACAATGCCGTGGCCGATGAGGGACCGGCGGATGAATTGGACGTGCTGGTTCAGGTGGACGCTGTCCGGGAAGCCCTGCGGACTTTGGGTCACGAGGTTGACACGCTGCCCGCCGGGTTGGAGTTGGGACAGCTGCAGGACCGGTTGGAGGCGCAGCGGACCGATCTCGTTTTCAATCTAGTGGAGTCTCTCGCGGGACACGGACGCCTCATTCATTTGGTGCCATCATTGCTCGATGCCATGGGGCGGCTTTACACCGGTGCTCCGGCGGAAGCCATCTGGCTGACGTCCCACAAGGTGATGGCCAAAGAGCGCATGGTCGCCGCCGGATTGCCGACCCCGCCTTGGGCCGGGCCCTGTCCGCAGGATCTGCCGTCTCCGCAGTCTTGGCGGCCTGCGCGGCGGTGCGAGGCCTCCGGGCAGCGCTGGATCATCAAATCTTTATGGGAGCATGCCTCGGTAGGCCTGGAGGCGGACAATGTCGTCGAAGACTCCTGCGATCAGAGCCTTGAGCAGGAGATGGCGGCGCGCGCTCCTTTTCTGGGCGGCGTTTGTTTTGCCGAGGCTTTTGTCGAAGGCCGGGAATTTAACTTGTCGGTTCTAGCCGGCCCGCAAGGCCCGCAGGTATTGCCGCCGGCCGAGATCATCTTTGAGGGATATGCCGCCGGCCTGCCGCGGATCGTCGGCTACCGCGCCAAATGGGATGCGGATTCCGAAGAATTCCGGCACACCCCGCGCAGCTTCGAATTCGGGCCTGACGATCATTCCCTGCTGGCTGAGCTGCAGGGGTTGGCATTGCAGTGTTGGCAATTGTTTGGATTGAGGGGCTATGCCCGGGTCGACTTTCGCGTCGATGAGCGCAGACATCCCTGGATACTGGAGATCAACGCCAATCCGTGCCTCAGTCCGGATGGGGGGTTTGCCGCCGCCCTTGCCCGGGCCGGGATTGAGTTTGCCCGGGCGGTGCAATGGATAGTTGCCGGCGGGCTCCGTCAGCCGTGATATTACCGTGTGGCTCCGGCGGCCTCAAACAGGATAGAGAGAAGAATTTGAATCATGCTGCGAATACGCCGTATCTATGATGATATTGTGCCGGTCAACCGCGAAATTCTGCGGCAGGTTAAAGCCATTTTGCAGAGCCGGTTCAGCGGAGTGCCGGCCGAAGAAATTGATCTGATCGGTGAAAAGCTGCGCAACCCGTTTAAACATCGCTTCCGCTGCATCCTCTTTGTCGCTGAGAATTTGCGCCGACGCGTGCTGGGGTTTGCCATGGTGCTGCACGAGCCGCAGATCGGCTTCTGTTTTTTGGACTGGATTGCCTCCGTCAAGGGCATGACCGGCGGGGGCATCGGCGGGGCCCTCTACGATCGCGTGCGCCGCGAAGCGGTTGCCCTGGACGCCAAAGGTCTGTTTTTTGAATGCCTGCCCGACGAATTCGAAGCCT
>CAYTBC010000090.1:0-18171 GCA_964435765.1 uncultured Desulfosarcina sp. | reverse complement strand
CCCAGGGACATGTACTGGAGAAGCCTGAAGGCGCACTTTGCCCTCGTCCACTCCGTGTCCGCCAGGGGGGCGAGTCCTACGGCGATGTCCGAGAAGTCTTCGAGCTCACGGCCCAGTGACCAGGGACGGAACTCCACCGCGACATGGGGCAGTTCCGGTCGACGGTCGGAAACGACCACCAGCTTGAGATCACGATGGCGCCGGCCGATCTCCGCCAACGGTTCGGCCAGGGCCTCGAGGTACCTGAGGTTGTCGCCGTGACCGACCCACCCGAGCACCGGCCCAGACGGGACCGGCAATGCACCGGGGCGAAAGCGGTGTGCATCGACAGGGGTCGGTAGCACCTCGCACCGGCGGTGAGGAACTCGCCCCGCCAGAACACTGTTGCCGCACAGGACCCTGTCGGACAGGGCGACCGTTGCGAGGAAGTTCCGCCGGTACCGATGTCGGCTCCCCGCTCCCCGTGATGCCGTTGGCGGCGGAAGATCGATCGCATCATCGAAATCGAGTATCCGGGGTTGTGGTAGTCGTGCAAGCCGCGCCGAGAACCAGGGCGGAAAAGTACGACGCTGCATCAGGAGGAGGTCGTAACCCGCTGGGCTGGTGGCAATCACTAGCTCGGAGAACCTCCGCAGGCGATCGATCGGGTGCTTGCTCGTGCCGCGATGAGGGAAGCGCACGTCGAGGTTGTACCCGAATCGATTGAGAATCGGCTCGTACGCCAGGACGCGTTGCCTCGTGCTGGCGGTCCTCTCGTCGCCGACAACGAGAGCGCGGATGGTGCGGCAGCGGCTCACCGCAGGTCTCCGCCCATTGATTCGAGATGTGCCCCAAGTCGTTGCCGCAACACCGGATAGAGGTACGCTGCATGAACCACCGTGGCGTGAATCAGCAGGTTGTCGTCGATGAACCCGGCAGGCCGGGTCGAATTCGCGAAGATGCCCCCCTCGGTTCCCGCCACCAGGGAAACGTAGTCGGGGCGATTGGCCCGGAACCAGCAGCTCACCGCCGCCTGGTCGCGAAGATCGAGCTGCTCCCGTGCCGCCGTGAGAACTGCATGGCATCCCTCCTGCTCGAGGCGGCCCATGATGGCCGAGCCGACGAGGCCAGTATGGCCAGAAATCAGAACCGATGCCGCGCGTTCCATCCTGCCCCCTGTCGACCGGGTGCGGTACCCGTTCACGATTCTAGCCGTTTGGATCGGGCCGGACTCCGTCACCCCGCAGGAGCGGTCCAGACCGCGTCCAGCTCGTCCTGGGACGGCCCGGCGCGGCCTGAAGCCAGAGCCTTCAGGACCGCGCTGTACCGATCGAGGTGCTGTTCCAGCGAGTGTTGAGCCTCCATGAACGACCGCGCGCTGGCTCCAACCTCCGGCCACCTGTCGCGTTCCGCGAAGGCGATTCGCAGCGCGCCTGCAAGCTCCGATGCGGTGGGAGCGTCGGCAAGCCATCCCGTGGTCCCCGGAATCACGAGCTCAGGCACGCCGCCGACCGCAGCCCCGACCACCGGAACCGCGGACGCCATGGCCTCGAGCACGACCAGCGGCTGGTTCTCCGCCGCGGATGGAAGCACGAAGAGATCGGCGCAGGAGTGCACCAAGGCCAGCAAGGCGTCGCCTGCCACGGGTCCGAGCCGTGCAAGCTCAACATGCGCCGGCGCCTCGACTCTCCCACCCGCACCGAGCAGCAGCAACCCCACCTCCTGCTCCGGGAGGAGTGCCAGCGCATCGAGCAGCGCCTGGAGCCCCTTCCGCGGATCTCCGAATGAGGCGGCCGCGGTCGCCACCCAGGGCCGCAGAGGATCGTCACCGAGCCCGAGGAGGTTTCGCACCGACCCTCGATCGCGGGGTCTGAACACCTCCAGATCCAGGCCGTGGGGGATCGTCCTGACCTCGACCCGGCTGTCGGTGGCCAGCCGAGCTTCCCTCGCCAGCCACCGCGAAGGCGGCACGAGGACCAGTCGCCAGGGACCGGCGAAGAGGCGCTCTCGGCGTCTGAAGGAGGACCCGACCATCCGGGCCGGAGGGGTTGGGGGAGATCCCGCCTGGGGGCACCTCCAAGTGCACCGGACCTCGAATCTCCGACAGTCGTACGCATAGGCGCATCCTCCCGTGAGCGCCCACATGTCGTGCAGAGTCCATGCAACCGGAGCTCTGTGCAGGCACGCCTCGACGACCTCCACATCCCATTCCGCTCGGTGGAGATTGTGGAGACTGATCACGTGCGGACGGAAGCGATCGAGGGCCCGACCAATCGCTCGTGCCCAGGACCGCTGCACGGCACGTCGAACCGGTTCCGTGCGCGCGACCGCCATCAGGCGCCCCCACCACGCCCAGTCATGGCGGACCGGCAGCACCATTGTCGCCGCGTCGGGATCGGCACGGAAGTCCGCCCGGTGGATCAGCACCACCTCGTGGCCCCGTTGCGTGAGGCCACGAGCCAGACGGGTCGCGGCGATTCCCGCCCCGCCGTCCGATCCGGCATCCGAGACCACCGCGATGCGAAGCGGACAGTCCGTCACTCTCGGGCTCCCTTCAGAATCGGAGCTCTCACCCCGGGCCTCCCCTTCGCTGGCGAACTCGGGGAGCTCCTCACGTTCAAAGCTCAGTCGTCCGGCGACCGGCACGACGCCGTATGGCCCCGAACACGTGCTCGGCGAGGAAGCGTGTCGGGTGCCACCCGAACGACCTGAGCAGGGACGATGTACAGCGCACGTACCTCGACGATCGTGCTTCAATCACGGCGCACCGAAAGTGGACGTTCATCATGCTCTCGCGCCGGAGATTCCGAATGTCATCCGTCAGCGTGCGGTCGGCGAAGAACCTCTCGTAGAGCTCCGGCAGCTCGACCGTCCACCGACGCTCCATCGCCGTGGACTTCGCACCGGGATGGCTGCGAAACAGGCCGCTCGACCCTGGCCGGTACGAGATGCAGCCCGCTCTCGCGGCCCGCAGGAAGAAGTCGCGGTCGAGCACCACCTGCCACCGAGGGTCGAGGCCCCCGACCCGCTCGAACAGGCTGCGGCGCCACAGGGCGCTCTGCTGGGGCACGGGCACGTGCAGCGTCCGTACCATCTCGCGGAGGGAGGTCCCTCTACCGCGCAGGGGCCTCAACTCGCTGCCGAGCGAAGGCCCCACGTCGACGTCTCCGTAGATGAGATCGATCTCGGGAGCGGACTCGAACTGACGGATCCGGCGAGTCAGGAACCCCGGGTACAAGACGTCATCCGAGTTGAGCCAGCCGAGGAACTCGCCCGGAGTCTGCTCGAACCCCTTGTTGATGGCGTCTGCCTGACCACGGTCTGGTTCGCTGACCCAGCTGTCGAGCCACGGTTCGTAGCGACGGATGACCTCGAGCGATGCATCACTGCTGCCACCATCGATGATCGTGTAGCGGAGTCCCCAGACACCTTGGAGCAGAACCGATCGGATCGCCTCCTCGAGGTACCCGCATTGGTTGAACGAGGGTGTGACGATGGCCACTCGGGGACCGTCATCACGGTCGGCCACCGGTGGGGCAGGGGAATCGGTCCACGGCCAGCCATTCCGTCCCGGGGGCGGAGGGGGCAGCTCCTCGAGGCTCGGCGGTCGCTTCATCGCGGGCATGTGATGCAGGGTCCGACCGTCTCGGTCACACCTCGAGTCGACCTCCTCGGCACGGCATTCGAGATGCACCCTGCGACCCGCATCGACGCGCGGTCCCTCAACGCGCTCGACACCGGTCTGTCCGGGTCTCGGGTCGCCGCGCCCTTCTCGTCACCAGCTCTCACAGCGACAGCCCCCCGTGGTGCTCATCTGATCTTCCCAGGCCGGTTCTTCCGTTCACCCATCCTGAGCTCTCGCATCGATGATACTCGGACGTGGCACTGCCCCTCCGGGCACCCCGGCTCCGCCGATCTCCTTCCCGCCACCAGTGCTCCTCCCGGATGAGGCTCCGAGAGTCCGAGGCGGCTCCCTGACGCATGACCGCCGGTCGCCGACGACCCGCTACCGAAAGCTCGTGGGTCACGATAGGATTGGCCGGATAGCCGGGAGAGCTGAGTCGTTGGGGACTTCAACCAGCATGCGATTACGCGCACCTTCGACGGGACCTTCCTGCCTGCACTCGCGGAGGTTCCCCGTGGTTCCCGCTCCACCCATCTGGACGGTGGCCACCTCCCTGCCCTCAATCCGTTCGACGGTCGGAATCACCGACGGGTCGCGCCGGCGGCGGCACGTGACTTTTCCCGTGGAGATCTCCGGGGAACCGCCTTCCCCGTCACAGCCCTTCCGGCTCCGGGACTGAGGAGGACCGATGAGCAGGCTCCTGCCAAGCCGACGCCGACGGATCCCTCGGTGGCTGATGAACTGGATTCTCGAGCGCTACACGGAGCGTGACTACAACCTCCACGTCGAGCCCACCGATCACTGCGTGGTCGGGTTCCCCAGATCGGGCAGCACCTGGCTCCTCTGGCTGCTCTACAACCTGCACGCTCCCCACCACCAGCGTGCCGAGAACCCTTTCGGGAGTGTGAACCAGCGAGTCGCGGTCGTGGAGACGTATCACGTGGGGAACCCTGCCATCGACCGTCTCAGGAGATCGGGAAAGAGGATCATCCTGAAGAGCCACAGCGTCTTTCGAACGAAGTTCACGCGCTCGAAAGTGATCTACACCATCCGAGATCCACGCGACATCTTCATCTCGTATCTCAAGTACCGAAGAGGCTTCCTGTCGCAGCCCATCAGCACCGAGGACTACAGTCGGAGCTTCCTGACGACGGGTCTGGGCTCGTTCGGCATCTGGAGCGAACACGTCGGGAGCTGGCTTGGCGCCATGGCAGGGCGCAAGAGTCGATTTCGGGTCGTGCGCTACGAGGACATGTTGCGGGAACCTGGCGCGCACTTGACCGAGATCTGCCGTTTCCTGGGCTGGGAGTGTGACAGTGAGACCATCTCCGCGACTGTCGCAAGCTGCGATTTCGCACGCCTCCAGCAGCTCGAGAGGCAGCGCAAGGGCATCGACCGGGCTGACGATGTCGACACGGACCGGCTCTTCTTCCGTGCCGGGACCTCCGGGCAATGGCAAAGCGAGTGTGACGACGCCGTCCGAGAGCAGATCGAATCGACCTTCTGCTACTGGATGTCAGAGCTCGGCTACCTCGAAGATCCTCGGCGATCCTCGCCCGCAGACGGTGTGCCCGGCTCCGGCGCACCGCCCTGTTGATCTCTCGTGTCGGGTTCCTCGAGAGACCTCGGGTCGAGTCACTTCTCACGCCGAGGCATGAGCACTGCTCGAGCCGGCAGGCAGCACTCCAAAGCCACGCGAGCTCCCCGTCCGAGAGGGTCCCACCGCCGTGTTAGAGTCCGAGGGGCCGCCGGGAACACCGGCCTCTGCCCACCGTGAAAGCGCTGGGCGGTCAGACCCGCACGATGGCTCTCGTCCTCGGGGAGAATGGTGGTGTCACCTCAGACCGCGCACGGGTCCTTCACGCCCGCAGCATCCCCGCGTGTCTCGGTCCTGATGCCGATCCGGAACGGAGCGGCCTACCTGAAGCACTGTCTCGCGAGCATCCTGGCACAGACACTGGAAGACCACGAGGTTGTGGTCGTCGACGACGCATCGAGCGATGCGACACCCGAGCTCCTGGCAGCCGCCCAGCGCGAGAACGACCGCCTCCGGGTCGTCAGGCTGGACTCGAGGTCAGGCATCGTCGGAGCGCTCAACACCGGTCTCTCCATCGCGCGGGGAGAGCTGATTGCACGGATCGACTGCGACGACATCGCCCTTCCACACCGCCTCGAGCTCCAGGTCGCCTACCTCGACTCCCACCCCGAGGTGATCGCGGTCGGTGGACGGATCATCTTCATCGACGATGATGGCGACGAGCTGGGCTCTCCGCCACCGATTCTGGGTCACGAGGCGATCGACGCCTTCCACATGACGGGAATCGGTGGAGCGCTATGTCACGGGGCGGCC
Source organism: uncultured Desulfosarcina sp. (assembly GCA_964435765.1). GTDB lineage: Bacteria > Desulfobacterota > Desulfobacteria > Desulfobacterales > JAFDCJ01 > JAFDCJ01. The sequence continues at coordinate 12,217 of CAYTBC010000090.1, read as the reverse complement.
GTCATGCGGCGCGAACCTGTTCTCGCGATCGGCGGCTACCGCGAGGAGTTCTCCTCGGCAGAGGATCTGGACCTCTTCCTCCGCCTTGCCGATGTCGGACGACTCGAGAACCTCCAGGCGACCATCCAGAAGGTCCGGTTCCATGCTCGAAGCCACAGCCTCGACACCCGCGGCGAGCAGCGACGGCAGAGCCGGGAGGCGATTCTGGAAGCCCACCGCCGGCGTGGGACGAGCTTCGACGAGTCCCGATTCAACTTCCCCGAGCCGTCGGTGGACACCTTCGGCACCGAGGAGTTCCTGGCCCGGTTCGCCCTCGCACACGGTCGCGTTCGCGCCGCCCGCAAGCACGCACTGCGACAGCTGCTTCGCCACCCCCTGGCGACCCGGTCGTGGCGCACCCTGGCTGCGTCGATCCGTGAGTCGCTTCGCACCCTGCTTCCGTGGGGCACACCCTCGGGGTGAATCACGGCGTCGTTCCGATGATCGGAGTGAGCCCTTCGGCGAGACTCCACGAGCTCTCTCTCGGCCCCACCAGCTCGACTGCGGCCGTCGATCGCCCGCTCGGCACCCTGGCACCGACGCTCGACCTCGGCCCGCACGCCCGACCCCGGCGATGGCCGCGCAATGCACGTGTTTCCCGGCGGCTTCTCTACAATGCTCGCAATGAGACACCATGCAGCGCCGGATCAACACCCGCACCCGACTGTGATCGAGCCCTCCGCAGGCTGGGCGCCGGTGAACCTCGGCGATCTCTGGGGTTACCGCGAGCTCTTGTACTTTCTGGTCTGGCGCGACGTGAAGGTTCGCTACAAGCAGACGGCCCTCGGTGCAGCGTGGGCCGTCCTCCAGCCCACCATGACCATGGTGGTGTTCACGATCTTCTTCGGCGGTCTTGCGGGCATCTCCTCGGATGGAATCCCATACCCGATCTTCTCCTATGCCGGGCTCTTGCCGTGGACGTTCTTCGCTCAGGGACTGAGCCAGTCGAGCAACAGCCTGGTCAACTCCCAACACCTGATTACGAAGGTGTACTTCCCGAGGTTGGTCATCCCTCTTGCCAGCGTCCTCGCGGGCGCCGTGGACTTCGTGCTCGCCTTCGTCGTCCTGCTGGGCCTGATGGCGTTCTACGGGATCTGGCCCGGGCTCGCTGTGCTCTGGCTGCCTCTCCTGCTGCTGCTGGCGTTCGCCACGGCCCTGGGCGTGGGTCTCTGGCTCTCGGCTCTCAACGTGGAGTACCGAGATGTTCGCTACGTCGTCCCGTTCATTGCGCAGATCTGGCTGTTCGTGACCCCTGTCATCTACCCCACATCGGCGGTGACGGCCCGGCTGGACGCGCTGGGTCTTCCTGGTTGGGCGTACGGCCTCAACCCGATGAGCGGTGTCGTTGAAGGGTTTCGCTGGGCGGTGCTGGGCTCAGGAAGTCCGCCGGGTCCGCTCGTGATGGTCAGCGCAGTGGTCTCGCTGGTGCTCGTCGCCACAGGAGCCCTCTACTTCCGACGGATGGAGCGCACCTTCGCTGACGTGGTGTAGGACGGATCCTGATCACCTGGGGCGCCCCACTCGATCACCGACCTTCCGCCATGCTCGCCGCGCGAGGGACCGAGCAAGCGGCCCCGCGCCCCATCCGAAGAGCTCACGGAGCTGCTGCGGTGACCGCCGATGCTCAAGCCCCAGCTCCTCGGCGGCAATCTCAGCGTGGCAGCTGTCGTCGAAGTTCGACCACAGCATCTCGGGATACCTGCCACCCATGATCTCTTGGAGATGGTTGACGTCAACCACGTGGCCCGCCTCGACCATGCCGAAGGTCGGCCCGAAGATGAACGCCTTCCGGCGCAGGTGCAAGCCGTAGAAGACCGCGGTCGAAAAGTGGTTGGAGGTGACGTACTCATGCCGTGTCACCAACTCCCGAAAGCGCCACAGGAAACGAGGATCCCCGTCGCGATGTCCGAGCGTGACGACACGGAGCCCCCGCCGCAGGAATACCTCCCGGATCTCTCGCGAGTCGTACTGCATCCAGTACAGGCAGACCGTGACCGGCGAGAACTCGCCCAAGAGGGGCTGCAGCTGGTCGAGGAACCGTTCGTGGAGGAGGACCGCATCGTCCGCGAACGAGGCCCGTTCCCAGATGTGGAACGGGAACACCACCAGGCTCTTGCTCTCCGGCTCGACCGGCGCCGTCGGTGGTAGGTAAAGGAGGGGAGCACCGATGGCTGTGACCCGGGGGATGCCCCATTCTCGGCAGCTCTTCAGGTTCGACGTCGACCAGACGAAGTGATGCGCCTCGACCTCGAGCGCCGAGGCAGGCCGGCGATTCACCTCGCCGCAGCCCAACATCCACCCGTGCTGCAGCATGCCCGGGACCGGGTAGGGCAGCTTCGCCCCCGCGTAGCGCCGCAGGAGTCGAGCGTGACCGTAGACCTGGTTGCGGGAGTGCTCCTTCCCGAAGATCCGGGCACGCACCCGAGCCAGGAGGCGTGACCTCTGGGATGGAATCAAGCCGACTCCACGGGCCCGTCTGTCAGGTCTCGGGCGCCTTCAACCCGGCGGGTCGTCCATGGCAGGGGAACCGCGACGCTGCCCGCACGTCGCGACGCAAAGGAACACATGCTCGTGTCGATGGACAGCTCGGTGACCTCGAACCGGAGGGCATCCCGCTCGACATGGATGCTGGAGCCGTTCGGCCGTCCGAGGCTGAAGGTCAGGCTGTAGCCGCCCGCTTTGAGCAGACCCGGCACGACCGCCCGCGCCTCGTAGCGCCCGGGCTCCCGGACCTCGAGCAGGGTCTGGTCCTGGTCAGTGTCGAACGACAGGAGAATCATCTCACCTTGCCGTATGAGCGCGAGATTCAGGGCAACGCCCGTCAGTGGCTGTCGTACGTCGTAGGTCACCACGACAGTCACGGGCTCGAGGACCTCGAACCGCGAGCAGCCCCGACCGCCAGCATCCTGGATCCCGACCGCCACCAGAGAGCCCGGCCGGCTCGGGTCATCGCTGAAGGTGGCGCGTGCAACCTCCCCGAACCCGGGCCCGGCCCGGTCCTGGTACGTCTTGAGGACACCCGCTGCCGGTCCATCCGCCGTCACCCGGCCCTCCTGGAGGAGAATGGCCCGCTCACAGAGAGTGCTGATCATCGCGAGTTGGTGGCTCACGAAGAGAACGGTGCGGCCCTTCCCCGCGACCTCGCCCATCTTGCCGACGCACTTTCTCTGAAACGCGAGATCGCCGACCGCGAGCACCTCGTCCACCAAGAGCACCTCGGGCTCGAGATGGGCAGCGACTGCGAACGCCAACCTTACGTACATTCCGGAGGAGTATCTCTTGACGGGCGTATCCAGGAAGCGTTCCACCTCAGCGAAGGCGACGATCTCGTCAAAGCGCTCATCGATCTCGATCCTCCGCATACCGAGGATGGCGCCGTTGAGGTAGATGTTCTCGCGTCCCGAAAGCTCCGGGTGAAAGCCGGTCCCGACCTCGAGAAGCGAGCGCACCCTGCCGCGGAGCTCGACACGGCCCGTGGTGGGCGTAGTGATCCGTGCCAGAATTTTGAGAAGAGTGCTCTTACCGGCACCATTCGGGCCAATGACGCCCACCACCTCCCCGGAGTCGACGGTGAGATCGACGTTGCGGAGCGCCCAGATCTCCGCTGGATTCCGGCGCTCGTGACTCTTCTCTTCTCGCCGAAAGACCCCCAGCGCTCTGCCGACTCCGGCCGTGACAGCCTCACGGAGAGTGCGGTTGACAGCAGCCCGTGAGCCGATGCGATAGAGCTTTCCGAGCCCGCGAGCGTGGATGACGGGGAAGGCCACGACCGCCATTAGAGCACGCCCAGGCGTTCAGCCACGTCAGACCGCTCCGTGGTTCGGCAGGTGGGGCGTGATATTACGAGAGATCGATGACTGCCCATTCCAAGGGACTCCCGAAGCGGATGTCTCGCCGTGCGCGTCCGGTCAGAACGAGATCGAGATGCTTCGGCGGGAGCCCGTACCCGGGCCGGATCGAACGGACGTTGTCAGGGCTGAAGCGCTCTCCAGCACGGATGTCGGCCACCGCGAACAGCGACCGCCGGAAGACCAGGCTCGTCTCTTCCCGCGGCGTGCGGCGATAGTGCACCGACCCGATTGCCGCTTCGGCGATCCGAATCGAATCCACCATCATCCGGAACTCGTCTGGCTCGAGCGAGAACGCGCTGTCCAGCCCAGCCGTGCTGCGGTCGAGTGTGAGGTGCTTCTCGACCAGGTTCGCGCCCAACGCCACAGCCGCGACGGGTACGGCGATGCCGAGAGTGTGGTCGGATAGCCCGGCCACGACATTGAATGTCCGGGCGAGATGCGGAACTGTCGCGAGATTGACTTCCTCCGGAGGCGCAGGGTAGGCGCTCGTGCACTTCAGCAGGCACAGCTCACGGCATCCCTCGTCGCGCGCGACCTGCACGGCGTCTTCGATCTCTCCGAGCGAGGCCATCCCAGTCGAGAGGATCACCGGCTTCCCGGTCGCCGCGACCTTCCGAACGAGACTCAAGTCGACCAGCTCGAATGAGGCGATCTTGTACGCTGGGACTTCCATCGACTCCAAAAACTCGACGGCAGTGGCGTCGAACGGCGTTGAAAACAGCGCAAGGTCCAGCTCCTCGGCGATCGCCTTCAACCTTGGTTGCCACTCCCACGGTGTCGAGGCTTCCCGGTACAGACCATGAAGCGTGCGGCCTGCCCAGAGGCTCTGCTCGCCGATGTGAAAGAGCTCGCTGTCGCACGCAATGGTCATGGTGTCGGCGGTGTAGGTCTGGAGCTTCACGGCGTTCGCCCCCGCGGCGTGGGCTGCCCGTACGAGCTCGACTGCCCGCTCGAAGGACTGCTGGTGATTGGCCGAGAGCTCCGCGACGATATAGGTGGGTTGTCCGGGTCCGACGACCCGTCCCGCAATCTCGAGGGCAGGCGTGCTCACATGATCCTCCACACCTGTTCGAATGCCTCAGCAGCACTCAGCCCGACGGTGCTTCCCCAGGTCGTCGCCAGTGCGTGGAGCGCCTCGGGGGAACGCGGGTGCGGGAAGCTCCTCGCCTCCGTTCGGTATTCGTCCAGCGCTCGGATCTTCAACGACAACGTCGAGGAGATGTCCACGAAGTAGTTCGGGTGAAAAGGCGGCGAGAACTTCGAGAAGGCCCACTCCGTAGAGGATGGAACCTGGTAGGCGAGCAGGGCATGTACCCCCCGGCCGAGCAGCGGACGGGTGGCGATCAGTGTGGCACGAAACGTGATCGCGTGGTCGATGTTCAGGTCACCACCGTGCTGGGTGAAAACGACTTGGGGCCGGATCTCGTGCACACGCCCCTCGATGCTCTTGACGATCTCGAGCAGGGGCACCTGGTCGAGCTGATTGTCGGGAAACCGCATGTGATGGACGTGGCGCGCCCCGAGCAGGGCGGCGGCCCGCGTTGAGTCGAGCTCGAGCCGCTCGACCTCATGGATGTCCGCCTGAGACCTCTGGTCGCACCGCGACGTTGCTCCCTCGCCCAGGATCAGGATCTCGACAGCCGATCCGTCAGCTGCAAGCCGGGCTATCGTCCCACCACAGCCGAGCACCTCGTCGTCTGGATGGGAAGCGATGACCAGTACCGACGCTGCTTTCATCTGTCCTCCTCGAGCTTGATCTCAACATCGGCGACGACTTTCCCGTCATACAGAGCGGCCCGCCTGAAGGTGAGCATAAAGGCACCAAACCGGATGAAGGCGCGTGGGTACCCCTCCGCATCAACCATCCGAATCCTGTCGTAGATCTCTCGCAGGCTCCTGAGATCCGATGGAACTGCACTTTCCGCGGGCTTCCGCCGCCGAAAGACCGTAACCTCACCCTTCTGGGGGTGCGTCGCCGATCGGCTCTTCAGGATCTCGTGGATCATCTCCGCGCAAAGCCTGCTTGAGCGAATGTAGATCTCCTCGGCGCCGCCACCCAGCGAGAACGGACGCTTGAGGTAGACCGGCCCCTCGTCGAGTCCACGTGTCATTCGGAACGCAGTCATCACCGTGTCCTCGTGTCCGAGAGCGATGAGGTTCTGGAGCGGTGAGCCGCCTCGGCCAAACGGCAGGTCCGTCATGTGGAAGTTCACACACTCGAACGTCTCGACCACCTGCTCGGGCACGATCCACGACCAGTGCAGAAAGAACACGAATCTCGGGGTTGGGGCGATGCGCAGCGTCGCTTCCAGCTCGTCCGGCGTCTCAACGAACACCCAGTCGCCGTCGAAATGCGTGAGCATGTCGTCGAACACGCGTCGATTCCATGGCTTGCATCCCGCAACAACGAAACGCTCCTGATCCGCTGTCATGGTCGTCCGACCCTGTAGATCATCCGCAGGACCTCCTCACCGCGCACCCAGCAGCGACCATCATGAACGAACCCGGCGCCACGAAAGGCACGCTCCGAAGGAGCATTCCATACCTTGACCAGCGCCACGATCTTCTTCAAGGCGGCCTCCGCCGCAACCGCACGAACTCCAGCAGAGATGACGGCTGCCCCAAGACCACGTCCGCGCTGCTCCGGTGCTACACAAACATCGACCTCGGCTTCACCGACGTCGTCCAGATCGAACCGGACCTGCCCGACTGGAAGGGAGTCTTGCCGCTCCACGATGAAGTGTCTCGATGCCCGGCGTCTCGAGGGGCTCTCAAACCAGGCCACGTGCTGCCGCCAATCGATCGGCCCCTGGGCAAAGGCTGCCCGCCTGGTCGCAGGATCGCTGGCCCACTCCCACAGCAGCACCACGTCGCCGTCGTTGGCGGCACGCGCTCGAAGCGGCAGGGTCCGTTTCGACTGATCACTTTTCAGGATTTGAACCACACGTCTGGCACCATGACCGTCGACGGCGAGCTGTCCAAGACGTCTCATTTCCCGGCGCCTGTCGGGGTCCTCGAGCAGCGCCGCCACTCGATCCGCGGTCTCCTGGAGAGCCACGACGTCGGAGCCGCCGAGGTGAAGTGCGATTCCCGCCGCGTCGAGCCGCTCCGCAACTGGTCGCTGGTTGTCGGCGAGAGCCAGGACCGCGAGCGGCAGGCCCACACAGGCGGCCTCCCACGTGGTGCTGCCTCCACCCGTGATGGCGAGGTCGGCCCACTCCATCAGGGCCCTCATCTCGGGAGGATCGTGCACGAACGACACTCTCTCGGAAGCCCCCCCGGGGGGCAGCCGTTCAGACCTCTCGGTAGCCGGCCCGACCACCACCCGCACCTCGAGCTGCGACACCGGAACCCGTGTGAGCATTTCGACGATCGCGTTGTTGGTGCCGCCGCCAGGATCACCACCCCCAACCGTCACCAGGATCTTCTTGCCGTCGAGTCGGGTCTCACGACCTGTTGCGTCTCCGGTGAACTCCCGACGAAGGAGCGCATACCGTGTGCCGAGCAAGAGGTCAGTCGCGTGATGTGAGTTCGGGTAGTGGGACGCGCGAGACCCGAGGTTCTGATCGAGCAGGACATCTGCCGACCACTTGCCGGTGGTTCCATGGTCGTCGATGAGCATGACGCGGACGCCGCTCCGGCCGACGCCGCGCTGGTACTCAGCTCCCAGCTCATACCCGTCGATCACCACCCACTCGGCGCGGATTTCCTTGGCGAGACAGCCGACCGCACCGGAATCGCGGCACCACTCGTGCTTGTGGACGACCACACGTTCTCTGCGGAGTCGGCGCTCCACCCGCATCGGCAACATGGTGGCCGCCAGGTGAGCCTCCCCGCCCTGATCCTGCCACGCCTGCGCGAGTGCAAGGCAGCGCATGACATGTCCGGTACCTATCGCAGGCCCCGCGTCCGCTCGGATCAGGAGCGGAGAGAGCATCACCTCGACTCGAGGTCCTTCTGGAGGACGCTGCAATTGAGCTCGGCGATCTCCGGTCGCTTCTGGACAAGTTGCAGCACGTCACGCCACCCGAAGTCGGCCCGACCATCGAGAGCGTGGTAGACCTCTCTGACCATGGCGAGATCCTCTCGGGTATCGACCGTCCATCGGAGATCTCCGTAAGCGTGCAGCCCAACCACCGGCAGCAGGCAAAAGCGCTCGGGGTGCCGGTACACGTACGGCGTCACGTGCTCTCGCTCGTGAGGTTCCACAGCCTCGAGAGCGGCGGCCTCGAGTACCGCGGCGCTGAAGGCCTCGGTGTCCAGGCCGCGCGGCCACGACCGGTGAAGAGTGTTGGATGCATAATCAGGCCGGGCGTCGAGATACCTGGCAACAACGACATCCACAACCTCGGGATCGATGAGCGGACAGTCCGCAGTCAGTCGCACTACGACGTCGGCAGCAAAGAAGCGCGCGGCCTCCAGATAGCGCTCGAGGACGTCACCCTCGCTGCCGCAGTACACGGGGACTTGCAGACGACCGCACGCCTCGATCAGGGGCCGCTCGGTCCTGAGGGTCGTTGTGGCCACAACAACCTGTTGCAGCGTGCACGCTCGGCGACTCCGTTCAACGACGCGGGCGATCATGGGTCGACCCGCGATGTCACACATCACCTTTCCTGGCAGTCGCGTTGATCCCATTCGCGCCTGGATGATGGCCACCACCCTCACGGGTCACTCGCTAGCCATTCGGTCAGAGCTTCGACGACCCTCTCGCCCTGTTGGTCGTCCATCGCCGGGAAAAGCGGCAGGCTCAGGCAGCCGGCGGCGTAGTCCGCACAGCCAGGAAAGTCCTTCGGGTCGGTCGACCACCGGGAGCGAAAGTACGGTTGTCCGGGCACCGGCAGGTAGTGTACCTGGGTGTGCACACCTCGCGCCGCCAGGTGCTCATAAAGGCTCAACCGCGCCGCAGCTGCTTTGCGACGGTCGGCACCGGGCATGATCCGAACCACGTACAGGTGGTAGGCGTGCCCGACATCCCTGCGTCGCCGGAGTGGTTCGATCTTTCCTGTGAAGTGGGGTGAAGCCAGGCGAGAGTCGTAGGACGCAGCGAGCTCACGCCGACGCGCCAGGAAGGCCCCTAGTCGCTCGAGCTGGGAGAGACCGAGAGCGCACTGCAAATCGGTAAGACGGTAGTTGAAACCGAGCTCCCGCTGCTCGTGGTACCACGGACCCTGATCGGCCGGGAGCGTCAACCCATCTCTCGCAATCCCGTGGGAGCGGAGCTCTCGCAGGCGTCGGGCGACACTGCCGTCATTCGTCAGCACTGCCCCGCCTTCGCCGGTCGTGATGTGCTTGACGGGGTGGAAGGACACGACGGCGAGTTCGGTGTGGGTACAGGAGGCGCAGTTGGTGCGCTTTCCCTCCCCCAGGTAGCACGCACCGAGCGAGTGAGCGGCATCCTCGATGACCCACGCACCCAGACGATCGGCAATCCTGCGCACCTCCAGGAGATCGGGTGGCTGCCCAGCAAAGTCGACCGGCACCAGCACCGCCGGTGGGTGTCCCTGCGCGGCGAGTGCCTCACAGCGACGCTCGAGATCGCGAGTGTCCAGCAGCCCGGTCCGGGCGTCGATGTCGGCGAAGACCGGCTTGCCCCCGGCCATGATCGGCCCCGTCGCAGACGCGAGGAACGTGTTCGCTGCCGTCACGACCGATCTGCCCTCCGCGCCCGCGACAATCCCAGCGAGATGGAGGGCTGCGGTTCCGGATGAGACTACAACGGCATGGCGGGCGCCGGTGACCTCCGCGAGGCGTCCCTCAAAGCGAGCGACCGTCGGTCCTTGGGTAATCCAATCCCTGTGGAGAGCTGCTACAACGGCGGCGACGTCGGTCTCGTTGATCCACTGGCGACTATACGGCAGGTCATCTCCCTGCACCATCTCCGCCTCCATCGTCGCCACGCCACGTCTCAGGCGCTGTCGTGACATCCAGTTCCCGCAGCATCTCGAGCAGTTCACCCGGGCTCAACCAGCATTCGTTCTCGTCGGAGGCGAAACGAAATCCATCGGGGCAGGGTCTCCCGTCGCTTCGAACGGGTCTGTGCTGCTCGAACTCGAAGCGAGGGGTGATGATGAATCGGTCATGAAGCGCCACCGTGATCCGTGCATCATCCTCAGTAACCAAGACCTCGTGGAGCTTCTCGCCCGGGCGGATTCCGACGTTCTCCAGTTGGCACTCGGGACCGATCGCACGAGCGAGATCGACGATCCGCATGCTCGGAATTCGTGGCACGAAGACCTCACCGCCGTTCATTGTCTCGAGGTTGTCGAGCACGAACTCCACCCCTTGCTGCAGGGTAATCCAGAACCGGGTCATTCTCTCGTCGGTGATCGGAAGCACTCCCGACGATCGACGCTGGAGAAAGAGAGGCACGACGCTCCCACGGCTACCGACGACATTGCCGTACCGCACCACCGAGAACCGGGTCGCTTTGCCCCCGGCATAGGCATTGCCGGCTACGAATAGCTTATCCGAACAGAGTTTGGTCGCCCCATAGAGGTTGATGGGGTTGCACGCCTTGTCGGTGGAGAGTGCAATGACGCGCTCGATACCCTTGTCGATGGCGCACTCGATGACGTTTTGAGCGCCCAGGACGTTTGTCTTGACCGCCTCGAACGGGTTGTACTCCAAGGCGGGAACCTGTTTCAGAGCTGCAGCGTGGACGACATAGTCGATGCCGTCGAACGCACGTGAGAGGCGGTCGCGCTCCCGGACATCGCCGATGAAGTAACGGATACAGGGGAATCGGGAGGGAGGGAACCGCTCGCGCATCTGCGACTGCTTGTACTCATCACGGGAAAAGACCACGATTCGTCGCGGCTGGTAGCGATCGAGCATCACCCCGACGAACCTCTGTCCAAAAGAACCTGTACCGCCCGTGACGAGCACCTGGGAGCCGTCGAGTCGTGACATGACGGCAGAATACACGATTCCCCTGCACCTCCATTTTGGGCCACGGACGACACCTCAAGCCTTCATGGAGTGGACCCATTCGATTCCCGTAGCGTTGCCGCAGCCGCGCGCTGCATGCACGTCGTACCCGCGCCAAGTGGTGATCGGAGAACCGATCGGACGGGTGCAGATATGACCTTTCGTCGATCCTGTCGCACTCGTGACCAAACCCCCGCATCGTCGAGACCGAGGGGAGACTGCCTCGAGTGTCTCCCACTGGTGGTGCGGCACGTCCCGGGGTCCCACCGCGACATCCTGGTGGAGGTATTCTGGCTGCGCCGGGACCCGGAGCTGAGCCGAGTCAGGTGACGGCTCCGCTGCTCACCTGCCGCCCTCCAGTTGGGCCAGGATCATCCGCAGGCGCCCGTCGCGCTGCTCAACCGCAGCCGGCCAGTCGATCGCGGTTCCCTTCGCGAATGGCGACGGCCCCTTGGACGCCGCGGTCGCCAGCAAACGGAGGTTCTCTTCCCACGTACGGGTCCGGCTCAGCAGTCGAGCCGCAACATACTCGACGTAGGGCACGTCGTCGATCAGCGGCGGCACATCGCGGGTCAGGTGCTCGACCTCGTCCGGCGCCAGCAGCAGGTCTCTGGCCACGTCGCTCGGCGTGCTGATCCCGCCGATGGCGAGCGAGCGGGCCACACGCGGGTCGAGGAGGCGTCGCCAGTCGACGGAGATCGGTCCAGCCGCCACCTGCCCTGTCACGACGGTGTTCTCGTTGACCGTGGTCACGTCGTACCACACCACGGTGTGCGGAAAGACCTCGTGGAACGCTCGGAGGATCCGAAGGTAGCTCCCACTGTCGAGCGAGTACAGCGGCAGCCACATCGAGACCACGCCGCCCGGCTCGAGGTGGTCGCGGCAGAGCTGGAAGTACTCGCGCGTGTACAACGTGCTGTTGCCTGCATAGAGAGGGTGGATCGAGTCCGACAGGATCGCGTCGTAGCGAGCCCCGGTCGCGAGCAGGTAGTTGCGACCATCGTTGACCACGATGTGGACCCGTGGATCCCCGAGCACGCCACGGTTGATGTCGGCGAACCAGCGGTTGGAAGCCGCAAGGACCTCGGGGGAGATCTCGACCACGTCGATCCGTTCGACCGGGTACCGCGACACCGCCCAGCACGTGCCGCCCGAACCGAAGCCGATGTGAAGGACCCGACGGGGCGCCGTCACCTGGAGCAGGGGCAGATTGCCCTGGAGCTGCTGTACAACCAGCAGCGAGGGATCGGTCCCCGCGACGTTCATGCCGTTGAGCTCGAGCGAGCGCCAGCGTGGGCCGACCTTGACGTAGTCCTTGACCACCACGGTTGCGGACACGCTTTCCGAGAGGTAGCGCAGCACTCCGCCGTCGCCGCTCACGCTGCCGGCACGGCGCA
>CAYTBC010000089.1:0-18635 GCA_964435765.1 uncultured Desulfosarcina sp. | reverse complement strand
CACCCGTTCCCATCCCGAACACGGAAGTTAAGCTCTTTAGCGCCGATGGTACTGCACGGGAAGCTGTGTGGGAGAGTAGGACGCCGCCGAAATCTTCTTAAAAACCCGGAATCGGACTTCTGATTCCGGGTTTTTTTATTCGGACCCTGAAAACCTGGTCCTCTGGGTCAGGATTCTTTACTTACTTTCTGGAATCCATGACCCCCTCTACGGAAGCTTTGAAGGCCCGCAGCATTTCTTCGATGTCTTCCTGGCTGTGGGCGGCGGAGAAAAAGGCCAGGTGCATCCAGGGCAGCAGCAGGTTGTTCAGCCGGAAATGGAGTTGAAGTTCACTGAGCGCATCCTGATCCTGTCCCAGTAAATCCCGCGGTACGCGCGGCAGCTCGGCTTTGGCGTGAATCTGAAACATCGATCCGATGCCGGTCATGCAAAATGGATATCCCTTGGATGCCGTCCACTGATTGAACCCAGTCCGCAAAAACTCGCCTTTAGCCATCATGTCGCCATAGATCCGGCGATTTTCATGAAGGTATTGGATCATGGCCGCACCGGTGCTTAGGGTTAAAGGGTTGCCGCTGAACGTCCCCGCCGCCGAGAATCCATCATCGGTTTTCCGGGCGATGTTCACCATCTCTTTGGAGCATGCTACGGCGCCGATGGGCAGCCCGCCGCCGATGATTTTGCCGTAGGTGGCTACATCCGGCAGCACGCCGGTTAGCTCCTGGCAGCCACCCAGGGCGAGTCGAAATCCGGTGATTACTTCATCGAAATGCAGCAACACGCCGACCTTTTGGGTCACTTCCCGCAACTTTTTCAAAAACGCCCGCTCGACCGTCAACATCCCCCCTCCCAGAACAGGTTCGATTGCCACGCCGGCCAGTTCGTGGGCGTGTTCTTCGATCATCCGGAACGCATTCTCGTTGAATGGCAGCACGAGCATTGTGTTCTTAGCGCCGTCGGGGATGCCGGCGCATCCGGGAGCCATGCTGGGGCGGTCCGCCGGGCCCATGGACTTCGGATCGACAAAAACATTCCACTGGGCATAGTCATGCCACCCATGGTAGCAGCCTTCGAATTTGGCGATTTTCGGTTTTTTACTGGCAGCGCGCATGAGACGCCAGGCCAACATGGTGGACTCGGTGCCGGTGTTGCAGACCATGGCCAGTTCGGCGCAGGGCACGCTCTCGATCAGCCGTTGGGTGAATTCCACTTCCCGGGTGTGGGGTGCACCGTAGCTCATGCCCAGTTCGCACTGCGCGTGCAGCGCTTGTAAAACCGTCTCCGGACCGTGGCCCAAAACATGCACGCCGAACGACATGGCACAATCGATATAGCGGTTTTCGTCAATGTCCCATATGTAGGGGCCTTTGCCGCGTTCAATATAGACAGGATAAGGCTCCATTTTGCGGGCTCCGCTGATGAGCCCGCCGGGCAGCAGGTCTTTGGCTTTTTCCCAAAAAGCACCTGATTTCGGTGTGCGTTTTCTCAGTTCCTGCAATAAGGCTTCTTTGCTGGTTGTCATCACGAAAATCTCCTTGCTGAATTTTTCTGGCTATACAATCGTTCAATGAGTTTTTCGTTGACTATACGTTCATCCAGTGATAATTGTCAAGGATAAGTTGCCTCCTTTGCAAGACGTTAATTTGAAAACTATGGGATAGGGGTTGAACAAGCAGAATGTTGGGCAGGCATGTGCACTGATGGATGTTGTTCGGAATCGTTTACCTGCCCAAACATATTTTTTTTAATTTGAGCATATCTTATGGTGGAGCGAAACAATACCGGTGAGATGTCCCGTGCTGAACAAAAGCAGCTTACCCGTCAGAAGCTGATCGATGCTACCATCGATGTCATTGCGCTAGAGGGGTTTTCGGCAGTCACCATGGCGAAGGTGGCGGCAAATGCGGGGCTGTCCCGGGGGATATGCAATTTTCACTTTGAAACCAAAGAACAACTGCTGCTCGAAACGTTAAAAGCGCTATATCAGGAGTTTGAATCCGCGTGGCAGCAGGCCATCGTGAAAGCCGATTTTTCACCTGTCGAGCAGATTAAGGCGCTGATAAAAACCAGTTTAGAGCCGCCGATCGCACATTCAAAAAAGATTGCCGTGTGGCTGGCCTACTGGGGAGAAACCCCGTCGCGGGCCACCTATCTGAAAATCTGCCAGGCCCGTGACATTGAATGGGACAAGGCGGTAGAGGTAATCTTAGGCCGGCTGCCCGGCAAGGTCTTCACGTCACACGGCATGAGTCTGGCAAAAATCGCACAGACCCTGACTGCCATGATGGATGGGTTCTGGGTCGAATATCTTTTATCACCGGACCGGTTAAGTCCGGCAGAAGCTGTCCGGGCCTGCTATGCATACCTGTCCAGCTTCTTTCCGGAATTTGGTGAGTATTAACCAAGCCCTTTGCCCAACTCAAATCGTTGGCTGTGATCCTGTAGAATCTTAAAAGCAAAACCTTTGCATTTTGTGATAAAAAAAATTTTCCCGCCAAGCCGCAAAGCCCCAAAGGTAAATTATTAAGTTAATCTTGGCGTCTTTGCGTCTTGGCGAGATGCCTTTTGGGCTCCGGTTTATCCGGGGTAGGGTCTTTATTTCGAAATTTTCCTTAATCCATCCTCCATAATGGCAAGACCTTTTTCCAGTTGCTCGTCGGTAATGACAAACGGCGCCAGGACCCGGACTACGTTGCCGTAACTGCCGCAGACCAGAACCAGCAGGCCTTTTGCGAGACAGTAAGCGGCCAGCTGTTTGGCTTCATCTGCCGCCGGCTCTTTTTGGTCGCCCTTGACCAATGCCAATCCGAGCATGGCTCCCAGTCCCCGGATCTCGCCGATGACGCTGAATTCCTTTTGCCATTTTTCAAAACGGGCTTTCAATTTTTTACCCAGGGCAACGGATTTGGCCAGCATGTTTTCTTCCTCGAAAACGTCCAGCACCGCCAGGGCCGCCGCGCAGGATACCGGATTGCCGCCGTAGGTTCCGCCCAATCCCCAGGAATGCACGGAATCCATGATTTCCTGTTTGCCGACAACCGCCGCCAGAGGCATACCGGCCGCCAGGCTTTTGGCTATCGTAATCATGTCAGGTTCAACGCCCCAGTGTTCAATGGCGAACATCTTGCCTGTACGGCCCATGCCGCTTTGAATTTCATCGGCCACGAACAGGATGCCGTTGTCGTGGCAAATCTTGACCAGTTCCTGAAAATATCCTGCCGGCGGTGCGATGAAGCCGCCTTCGCCCTGAACCGGCTCGGCAACGACCGCCGCCACGGCTTCCGGGTTGACGTGGTTGATGAAAACCTCCTTCAGTTTGTCGGCCCCGGCAACATCACCGAATGGTATCCGGTAAATTTCCGGTGCAAAAGGGCCGAAACCGAATTTGTAGGGTTTGACCTTGCTGGTCATCGTCATGGTCAGCAGCGTGCGTCCGTGATAGGCATTTTCAAAGACAATAATGGCCGGTCGTTTGGTGTAGTAGCGGGCTATTTTAACGGCGTTTTCGACGGCTTCGGCCCCGCAGTTTAAAAATACGGCCCGCTTGGGAAAATCACCCGGAGTGATCCGGCAAAGTCTTTCAGCCAGTTTCACAGCAGGTTCATACGGGTTTACCATGAAACAGGTATGGGTGAACCTTTCGGCCTGCTCTTTGATGGCCGCCACCACTTTCGGGTGGCTGTGGCCGACGTTCATAACGGCAATGCCGCCGGCAAAGTCGATAAATTCCCGACCCTCCACGTCCCGCAAAATGGCACCCTTTGCCGAATGGATGAAATTTGTGGTGGTAATTCCGACACCATTGGATATGAACTGCGTCTTTAATTGCGTCAATTGTTCATTGGAAGTCCGGCTCATCTTTCCTCCTTTTAATCGGCCTGGCGGTCGATTCGTGAATTGTTATTCGTTATTTGTTATTAGAAAATTTTTGACCGTACGCCGTCAAGGGCCTGATAACAAATAACCCATAACTAATATCCAATTTAGCCCAGATTAAACTTTTTTACAAAATCTTCCAGTACCATATCCAGATTGGGGCGGCCAATTTCCTGCAGGTTGTAATACACCCGGGTATTGGGTTTGTTAATTTTAATAATGCGGTTTAAGTCAATCGGCGTGCCGATCACCACCGCTTCACAATCGGTGTGGTTGATGGTGGCTTCAAGGTCCTTTAGCTGCTGCTCGCCGTAGCCCATGGCCGGCAGGACGGTTCCGATTTTCGGATATATCTCGAAGGTTTCGGACAACCTGCCCACCGTATAAGGCCGTGGATCCACCAAACCGGCGGCACCGAACTTTTGTGCGGCCACCACGCCGGCACCGATTTTCATTTCGCCGTGGGTCAAGGTGGGGCCATCTTCCACGACCAGCACTTTTTTGCCGCGGATCACCGCAGGATCATCCACATCCAGGGTAGAGGCACCGTCGATGACAATCGCATTCGGAGCTTCCGATGCAATGTTGCGGCGCACAATCGCAATACCCTCGGCATCGGCGCTGTCCATTTTATTGATGATTACGACATCGGACATCCGCAAGGTTACATTGCCGGGATAATACGTCAATTCATGGCCGGGGCGATGAGGATCGACGACCGTGACATGCAGATCCGATTTATAAAATGGAAAGTCGTTGTTGCCGCCGTCCCATAGAATCACGTCGCATCCGTTGGGATCTTTTTCCGCTGCCCGGACAATCGCTTCGTAATCCACCCCGGCGTAAATCACGTTTCCGCGGACTACATGCGGTTCGTATTCTTCCATCTCCTCCACCGTGCAGTTATGCTTCGCCAGATCGGACAGCTCTGCAAAACGCTGGACTTTCTGGGCGGCGAGATCACCGTATGGCATGGGATGCCGGATGGCGACGACTTTAAGGCCTTTGTCCATCAGAATCTCGATGATGCGGCGTGAGGTTTGGCTCTTGCCGCAGCCCGTGCGAACTGCGCCCACTGAAATAACCGGCTTGGTGCTCTTGATCTGGGTGTCCCTGGGTCCCAGCATGACAAAATTGGCGCCGGCCGCGTTCACAATGGCGCCGACGGACATAACGTGCTGATAGGACACATCGCTGTACGAAAACACGCAATCATCCACCTTCAGATCTTTGATCAATTTGGGAAGATCTTTTTCGGCATAAATCGGAATTCCATCCGGATACAGACTGCCGGCCAGTTCCGCCGGATATTTTCTGCCTTCGATGTCAGGTATCTGCGCCGCGGTGAAGGCCACTACGCTGTAATCTTGATTGCCCCGATAATAGGTATTAAAATTTTGAAAATCCCTGCCGGCTGCTCCGATGATAATTACATTCTTCATTTTTTTTCCTCCGTAAAAAATACATTTTTGGGAAAATATTTAAATTTCCGTTCTCCATTCACGCTTTTCATTTACTATATTCTTTCATGGGGTGATTTCAGTGCCGGCCTGGCCGGCAATGGCTTTTTCAATATCTTCCAGGTGACAGATGATCCCACGTTGGCCGGTGGCTTTGAAGAAATCGGCGATTGCCTGTACTTTGGGCCCCATGGAGCCGGCGGGGAACTGGCCGGCCTGAGCATACCGCTCTATATCCGCCAGCGAAACTTGACCGAGGATCTGCTGGTCTTGGGTCCCCCAGTTGATGGCGGCACCGGTGATGTCCGAGGCGATCGCAAATATATCCGCCTTTAGTTCCCGGGCCAAAATGGAACTGGCCAGATCTTTGTCGATCACGGCTTCAACCCCGCGGAACTTGCGCTCTTTGCGGATAACCGGTATGCCGCCGCCGCCGCAGCAGATCACAATAAAATCCAATTCAATGAGCTTTTTTATCTCGCGCCGTTCAACGATGGCTATGGGTTTGGGAGAGGCGACCACCCGCCGGAAACCTTTGTCGGTTCTCACCATGTTGTAGGACAATTTAGCGGCTTCGGCTTCGGTATAAAAGGGACCGATGGGCTTGGTCGGGTTTTGAAAGCCCGGATCATTTTGATCGACTACGACGTAGGTTATCAACGTTACAAAATGCTGCTCACCGTTGATGCCGATTTCCATCAGCGCATCATCCAGGGATGACTCCAGCATATAGCCGATTTGACCCTGGGTCATAGCACCGATGATCTCCAGCGGCATTTTCGGCACCTGATTGCAGCTTTCCTGCTGCAGCAGTAAATTGCCGACCTGGGGGCCGTTGCCATGGGTGATAACAATCTTATAGTTTCTGGAAAGACGCGCAACCTGGCGCATCGGCAGTTTTAAATTGACGAACTGTTCCTTATGCGTCCCTTTCTGGCCCTTTTTGATCAGGGCGTTGCCGCCGAAGGCGATGAGGATGATGGGTTTGTCTTTCATGGTGATTTTTACCTGCCTCAGGTTCTTCGCAAATTACGAATCTGGGTTTAAAGGCTGACAATCATGTCATTTGTCCATTGTCCGTCGTTGATTGGTGGTTGAGAAAACAGATGGTACTGTGCGCCGCAAGCCTTGTTCCGTGCGCCTTTTTCATTCATCCTATCAACTATCAGCTATGAGCTATGGACTGGCGCGTCCGCGCCCTGCATCCAGAACCCAGCATCAAGGATCAAGCCCCCAGCGTGGCCACCATGACGGCCTTGATCGTGTGAATCCGGTTTTCCGCTTCGTCCCAAACAATCGATGCCGGTGATTCGAAGACCTCTTCGGTCACCTCCATAGCTTCCAGCCCGAATTTTTGAAAGATCTCTTCACCGATTTTGGTTTCCCGGTTGTGGAAGGCCGGCAGACAGTGCAAGAATTTTACAGCCGGGTTGCGGGTTTTCTTCATGGCGGCGGCATTGACCTGATAGGGTTGCAGCAATTCGATGCGTTCCTGCCAAACTTCTTCGGCTTCGCCCATCGATACCCACACGTCGGTACAGAGAAAATCGCAGTCTTCCACACCTTTTTCCAGATCGTCGGTTACGGTCAACTTTGCCCCGGTTGCTTGAGCGATTTTTTGGGCCCGTGCGACCAGATTTTTGTCCGGTTGAACACTTTTGGGTGCCACAGAGCGAAAATCCATGCCCATTTTAGCGGCTCCCACCAGCAGTGAATTCCCCATGTTGTTGCGGGCATCCCCCAGATAAGCAAATTTCACCTGATCGAGCGGTTTGGCGGAATGTTCCATCATGGTCAGAAAATCCGCCAGTACCTGGGTGGGATGATATTCGTTCGTCAATCCATTCCATACCGGAACCCCGGCGTATCTTGCCAGCTCTTCGACAATATCCTGACCGAAACCGCGGTATTCAATGCCGTCGTACATGCGGCCCAGAACGCGGGCCGTGTCCTTCATGGATTCTTTCGTCCCCATCTGGGAGCCGGACGGTCCCAGATAAGTTACATGTGCGCCCTGATCGTAGGCCGCCACTTCAAAGGCGCACCGGGTTCGGGTCGATGCCTTCTCAAAAATGAGCGCAATGTTTTTGCCGACCAGCCGCTGTTGCTCGAAGCCCGCATACTTGGCTTTTTTGAGGTCGAGGGCAAGGTCCAGCAAAAACTTAATCTCCGGAGCCGTAAAATCCATCAATTTCAGAAAATGCCTGTTCCTTAAATTGAATGCCATTATTGCCTCCTTTATAAGTTTCTAAAATCCTTCGATCTGATGCGGAAAGTAATCCGAGCAGGTCCCCTCCCGGTAAACATCCGCCGTGGCACAGTGCAGACCGCCGCCGAACGCACTCACGTCGATAAACGGTACCGGAATGACTTCAAATCCCAGCTTGTCGAACTGCTCCATCTGTTCGGTTTCCTGGGCATCCGCGCAGATGGTCTTGGAATCCAGCATCAACGTATTCATGGACAGCCAGGGACTGCAAAAGGAAAGCGGCGGATAGCTGTCCAAAAACGGTTTGGCGCATTCGACGATTTCCCAGTCATTTTTTTTGAAAAACTCGACGATATGGGGTGTCAGCGGTTTGCGCTTGCGATTGCTCAGCGCCAGTCCCGGACGCAGGACTACAAAGGTGGCATCTATGTGTATCGGGTTTTCTTCATAAAACCAGACCGGATGAATACGATGGTTTGGAAAGTGGCGCCGCAGCCATTCGATGCCGGCCTCGTTGGTCACCGATGAACGATAGACGAAAAGGTCCTTGCCGGCGCGGCCGATATCGGCTGCATCAAAACAAGGCTCTTTTTCGGTTAATACCCAATCACGCGCATAAACCGCTTTCTCTTTCTCTGCCGGGCTCATCTTTTCCCATTTGCGCCAATAGTCTTTTTTATAGGTATCGTCGCCCAGACGGGGCTTCGGGGCCGCCTCCCACCTGAAATTGGGATCCTCTTTGAAATACTGTTCAAGCAACGGGCGATAGCAAAGATATTCATGCCAGCGGGCGCGCTGGGACATGGTGGCTTCCAGAATTTCGTTGCCCACGGTTAAAAGGACATCCCGCGGCGGCATGCACCCGAACATCGATTTCTGCTCCCAATCCGGCGTTTGAACTTCCTGGCCGAAATTCAGCGGGGTCGGCCGGTCAACCCGGATTCCACGGCTTTCCAGCAGCCTGGCGAAGTTATCCAATTGTTCGTTGGCCTTGGCTTCCATCTCTTTAGGCAGCGGACCGTAGGTGCCCAGTGGAAAGCCGTGATCGGGCCAGTTGCGCTCTATGGCAGGCTCCGGGGCCTGAACCATGGTTCCGTCGGCCCGGCCAACGATCACATGCCTAAGCGGGTCCCACTCATTCCATGAATTTACAATCGTCTTGCGGGCTTTTTTTTGTTCTGACATCATGGCCTCCTTTTATATCTGCAAAATTGGAAAAAAATCCAAAATTAATTCTATGTGAGCCGTTTCAAAGCAAAACTCAGGCCAGGAATATGAATTATTTATATTAACTATGATTTTAGTTAGTTATATAGTAATGACAGGGGGGCGAATTAAAATTGAACCGTTCGGGACTCACTTAAAATCTTAATATATTGAAAAAGTTATAAATAAAATGAACTAAAAATGAATCGAACCTGAAATATAAAAATACAAACGAATTCAATATATTAATTTATTATCATCCTAGTTTTGATTCAATTTTGGTTCAATTTATACTTTTTCATTTTCCGCGTGACACTGCTTTGGCTGGTTCCTATGTTTTGAGCTATTTTGCGGGTTGATTTGAAACGAGCGAACGCATCCAATAAAATTTCTTTTTCGACCTTGCCGATTTTGTCCTGCAGCCGGATCGGATATTGCAATTCTGTTATGGGGGTCGGATCCTTTGAAGTTTTTTTTGGCCCGGAACCTATGCTGCCCGCAAAAAAATCATCCAAAACATCATTTTCACTCAAGACAACCGCGTTTTTAATTATATTTTGGAGTTCGCGGACGTTGCCGGGAAATTTATAAACTTGAAGTTTGAGGATGGCCTCCGGCGAAATGCGCCGTCGTACCTGATACTCCTGATTGTATAAATTCAGGAAATATTCGGTCATCTTGACAACATCCATCGGTCTGTGGCGCAGAGGCGGAATTTGAATCATGAAGGTGTTTAATCTAAAAAAAAGGTCCTGCCGGAATCGTTCCTGCTGCGTTAGCTGTTCCAGATCTCGATTGGTTGCGGCGATCACGGAGCAATCCACTTTTTTGCGCTGGATGCCGCCCAGAGGCAAAATTTCCTGGTCATCCAGGTACTTGAGCAGCTTGGCCTGAACGCTGAGGGGGATGTCTCCGATTTCATCCAGAAACAGCGTGCCTTCGTGGGCCAATTCGAACAAACCGATTTTGCCCTGTTCCCGGGCGCCCGTGAAGGCGCCTTTTTCGTATCCGAAAAGCTCGGCTTCCAGGAGGCTTTCCGGCAGGGCCGCACAATTAATTTGAATGAAGGGTTTCGATTTTCGGTTGCCGTTGTCGTGTATGAATTTAGCGAGCAGCCCTTTGCCCGTGCCCGACTCTCCTTGAATTAGTATGTTGGAGGCCCCCATGCGGGCCAGTTTCACACCAATGCGCAGCACCTGCCGCATTTCCTGGCTTGCGGCTACAATTTCCTGCTGTTTTAACTCCAGCAGGCTCAATTCCTCGAGTTCATCCTTATACTTTGCGGCGACCCTGCGGCTTTGCTCCAAGTCCTCTTTGACGGCATTCCAATGCGTCAGATCGCGTTCGTTGCTCACGATCAAGGAGACGTTGCCGTTTTCATCCAAGATCGGCGTTCCGGTTACCAGCACTTTTTTTTGGGTCTTTTTGATGTAGGACATCGTGCTGAACTGACGCTTGGTTCTTAGAATCTCCGGGGTAACGACGCCTTCGAATATACCTTCATCGATCAATTCATAAATGCTCTTGCCGATGACATCTTTGGCTCTAATGCCGTTGATCATTTCGGATACGGTGTTGATATTGACTACTTTGCCGTTGTTGTCATAAATCCAGAGGCCATCCGAAGAGCCTTTGATAATGGCATCCAGCTGTTTGCGAAGTTGCTTATAGGGCTCCGATCGCTGCACGGCCGTTTCGCTGCATTCCAAAACGCGCAGGTTGCCGATGGTTCCGAGGAATTTGCCCCCAGGGTTAAGCGGCGTTACATCGACGGCCAACTGATTTTTATTTACAGTCGCCAACTGACTGCGTTGGACTTGTCCGGTTTTAAGACACCTGACAAATCCAATGTCTTCGGGAAAAACGCGCCGAATGTCCGTTCCGACGGCGTGATCCGCACTAAAACCGGTCAGCTCCTCTGCTTTTTGGTTAAACAGCGTAATACGACCCGTTGAATCCGTGACAATCACGCCGCTGCTGATTGCTTGGATAATTTGATTCAAATTCATGGTGCTCTCCGATTTGATTGACACAGGCAGTAGGCTACAGCAAATCTGTTAGAATATCAAACTCTTAATGCCTGAATTTTTGCAACAAACTCCGCCGGGTAGAAATCCAAAATATACACGCCGCTACACTGCCGGTAAGAATACGTGCAGGATTCAGGCAATCCGCTGGCTCAATCCTATGGTCTCATGCGCATTCGGGGCCGGTTCCCCGACGGTTGTATGGCTCGTATCGCGCAGCACCTTGACCTGCCGGCATTTGGCTCGCGGTGAATATCAGCCGACCCTTTTCGAAATCCGGGTTGACAATCGTTTAGACCTTCGCTATCAAAATAATTATTGATTCTTGCTGTTGCTCATTTTTCTTTATGCGCTGACAACTATCAAATTCTACTCACGATCGCCTCAACAGCACACGTCCCGTTAAAGCGCCGAGCCCCTTCAAAAATTCAGCAGAGGTGAAGCCAATGCCTAGAATCTCAAAAAACCAAATTGCCAAAGGTATGTTTTGGGTTGAGGTGCCCGAAATCGAACTTTACATCATGTGCGGCTGCCCGGCAGACAGTGTCAAGCATTTGATGAAAAGAGGCCTGATCGTCGTCCGCGAAAAAAATGGGGTGAATTTTGAAACCGGTCCGAATGCGATTTTGCTTTCCGATGTTTCGATCCAGAACGGGTTTTTTTCCAATATGTGCGAATTTCCGGTTTTGCAGATGTATTACCGGCAGGGAATGATGCTGCCCGGCCACCCCAACAATACGGGTTTGAAGCCCCTTCTGATCGGCTCGGAAGAGCAGGTTAAATCCCAAATGCAGTATATTTATCGCGGCAATTACGGGCTGGTTTCCGAGGCGGAAATTGTGGATGCCGGTGTGTCTCCAAAGACGGCCCGCGAAATGATGCGACTGAAACTGAAGTTTCGTTTTGGAGAAATCAAGTCCACCGAGGAATCCGTTGACGCTGTCGTCGTCGGCAATCAAGCTGTGGAGGTCCGAAAAGGGCTGTGGGTGCGCCGGCTTCGTCTGAATTTATTCGAATTTCAGTACCATGGAGAATACATCACCGTCGATCTGAATTTGATGCCGCATGAGAAATACGAGTCGCCTTATCCGCTTGGATTTCAGAACATCAAAAGAGAATATTTTGCCGTTGTTCATTCCGGTGAAGGCAATGGGTTTGACATCAACCGGCCTTGTATATCCAGCATCATCGTTTTTCAGGGCAAACTGTATCTGGTTGATGCCGGACCCAATATTCTGCACAGCCTCAAGGCGTTGGGTGTCGGGGTCAATGAGATTGAAGGGATTTTTCAAACTCACGCCCATGATGACCATTTTGCCGGTCTGACGGCGCTTATGCGGTCCGACCATAAAATTAAATATATTGCCGCCCCTCTGGTTCGCGCTACGGTGATCAATAAACTTGAAGCGCTGGCGTCCATTAAAGAAGAGAATTTTCGCAAATATTTTGAAGTTTGGGATTTAAAATTGGGGTCCTGGAATGAAATCAACAACCTGTCGGTCAAGCCGATCTACTCTCCGCACCCCACCGAGACCACCATCTTTATTTTTCGAACCATCGATAAAAACGGCTATCAATCGTATGCACACTTTTCCGATATTGCCAGCTTTGATGTATTACGCGGCATGATCACTGAAAATGAATCCGAGCCCGGAATGTCTAATGCTTATTTCGAGCAGATCAGGCGGCAATATCTAACCAAGACGAATTTAAAAAAGCTGGATGTCGGCGGGGGCCAGGTTCATGGTACGGCCCTGGATTTTAAAGACGATCAGTCCCCAAAAATTATCCTGGCGCACACCGCATCGGATTTAACCAATCTGCAAAAAGAGATCGGGTCGGGAGCCCCTTTCGGCACGGCGGATGTCTTAATACCGGCCTATCAGGATTATATCTGGAAGTATGCCTATCAATATTTAAAAGCCTATTTCCCCTGCGTACCGGATCATCAGATCAATATGTTGGTCAATAATCCACTGGTTACGTTCAACCCGGAGACCATTCTCATTAAAAGAGGAGAAATCAATCAGGACGTCTATCTGATTTTGACCGGTACGGTTGAAATGATTCGATCTGAAGCGGCGGTTCACAGTATGATTTCGGCGGGCGGATTTGTCGGCGATAATACCGGATTGTTCCAGATGCCGGCCAATGAAACCTATCGCACCGTTAATTTCGTCAGAGCTTTGCAGGTTCCCTGCAGCTTGTACATTGAATTCGTGAAGCGCAATGGCCTGCGCGCCGAAATCGAGCACCTGAGAGAGAGGCGAGAATTCCTTCAGAAAACTTGGCTATTCGGTGAGCATATCTCCTATCCGATCCAAAATACGATTGCCGGGGCGATGAATACGGAACACTATCGCGCCGGAGAGCTGCTGCCCATCGAGGCCTATTCGGGTATCGGCTTGGTTAAGCAGGGAAGGCTGCAAATATTTTTAGAGGATGATGTTTTTGAGACCCTAAACGCCGGCGATTTTTTTGGGATCAGCAACGTCCTTTTCGGAATGCCGGCCGTATTTCGCGTGCGTGCCGATAAAGATACTCAAGTCTATAATATTAAAGAAAAAATTCTCTCGGATATTCCTATTGTACATTGGAAACTCTTCGAAACCTACCAAAGACGCATTCGCATGGTGTTGAATCCGGAACTGGTGAGCATTCCGATTTTTCAATGGCGCGAAGAATACAACACCCATATCAAAGAGATGGATGCGCATCATCGGGAACTTTTTCAGACTGCCAATCGATTATATGAAGAGATCCACTCGGGCCGAAAAAAATCGGTTCTGGCCGAGACCCTCAATTTCTTGATCCAGTACACCCGGGATCATTTCTCAAAAGAAGAAAAGCTGATGGAAGATTATGATTTTGCAGAATATGAAGCCCATGCCAAGCAGCATGAGCGGCTCATTTTTGAGGTCCAGGAACTCAAAAGCAAATATGATGCCGGCGAAATTCAAATGGATATGAGCATTGTCAACTTTTTAAAAGATTGGATCATCCATCATATTCTGACCGAAGACCGCAAATACGGTCCTTACCTCCATGATAAAGGTGTATTTTAGAGCGTTTGGCAGAATCAGATTCCGCCTTCAGTGGTTTTTTGAGTCGCTTTGGGATGTCGCCAATTTTCGGAATAGCGGGATCCAAACGCGCTAGTAATTTGTCTTTTCACTCCCAAAATTCTATTTTTCAGGTCGGAGTAATTATCGTTACAAATTTGACGCAGGTCATCGAATTCAAAACAATCCTGCGCCAGGAGGCGGCCATGGCCCTGCGTCCGGAAAGCTTATTTGTCCGGTCACCCCGGATCTTTTCGCGCTGCAATGTGATAACAAATTGAATATAATATTAAATTTATGCATTCGACTGCTTGGGACGGCCCAGAGCGGTCCCCCGTTTTTCCCGCCCCGGTTGACAAGTTAAATTCGATAAATCAAATTTTGCGCTTTATCAGGCATTAATATTGCATCCCTTAAAACTTTTAATAGTTTCAGAATTATTTTCTGTTTTTTGGGGTGAGCCTAGACATGTTGATCCGAGGGTTGAGGACTAAAATTGCATTCAATCTTGCGGTCCTTCTTTTTCTGGCAATGCTTCTGATCGATCTGGTTACGATTGTAACCGTCAAGCGTGAATTGATTCGCTCAGAGACTTTCAAAGCCAATGTGTTGCTGACATCTTTTGAAAGCAGCATGCTCAGGGGTATTTTGCGGGATCACCGCAGCCCCAATTCGTCACCGAGCTCAATGCTGGCCAAGATGGTCAACGATCCCCAGGTGGCCGGCACCCTGGTGCTGGGCCGTCACGGGGAGCAGGTCTTCGCACATCACCTGCCGGAAATTTCCTCCGCCAGACTCACGCAATATACGCGTGCGGCCATGTCCTCCGGCACCAAAGCGATTCATTATTCCGGCACGGCCTGGGGCATATTCTGGAAACAAAACACGAATCTGACCCTATCAGCACCTTTAATCAAGAACGGGGCGACGATCGGAGGGATCAGCATTGTTTTGACGCTGGAAAGAGTCTATGGGGCGCTGCGAAATTCGCAAAAGATTTTTTTTATCTACCTTTTTATCAATTTAGGCATTCTTACCTATATCGGCATTTACCGCATTTCCAAACTCTACCTGCAGCCGCTTGCCAGATTGGCCAAGCGCGCCGAAGATTACAAAGAAGAAGATGTGCTTATTTTTACTGTGCGCAAAGAAGACAATGAACTCAATCGATTGTCCAAGGCGCTCAACAGCATGTTGAAGCGCATTTCAGCCGACAAGGAAACCCTGCGGTCGACGGTGCTGTCCCTCGAAAAAGCAAACTTCGAATTGAAAAAGGCGCAAAGAGAAATTATTCGGGCTGAGAAGTTGGCGTCCGTGGGCAGATTGTCGGCCGGCATCGCCCATGAAATCGGCAATCCCATTGGGATTGTCATCGGCTACCTGGAGCTGCTCAAGCAAAGTGACATCACCGTGGATGAGAGTCGCGAATATATCCAACGAACCGAAGCGGAGATCGATCGCATCAATACGATTATACGCCAGCTGCTCGAAGTGTCACGGCCCTCACATTCAGGGCGTGCGGCCGTTGCGGTCCATGATTTGATCCATGATACGGCCGACGTACTGCGGGTGCAGCCGTTAATGGCCGGCATTGAGCTGTCGCTCAGCCTCGAGGCCGCCGAACACACCGTCTGGGCAGATCCCAACCAGCTGCGCCAGGTTTTTTTGAATCTCAGCATTAATGCTGCGGATGCCATATCCGCCGAAGACAACAGAGCCAACGGCAGGCTGCACGTCAATACCGCACTTGTGACGGGCATTGATCCTGAAGCCAAAACGGATGCGACCTATTTGAAAATCTCATTCACCGACGATGGTCCGGGAATTGCCGAGGAAGACCTCGAAAACATTTTCGATCCTTTTTTCACTACCAAAGATCCCGGAAAGGGCACCGGTCTCGGACTGGCGGTGAGCTTCATGATTATTGAAAGTTTGGGCGGCAAACTGACCGGCGTTAGCGAAGTCGGCCAGGGAACGACGATGACGATATCCTTGCCGCTCCATACACCCGAGGATAAAAAAGCGGATGTCGGATAATGAAGATTCGGAAGGCGGATCGACGGAAGAACACTTATCAGGACTGAGTAACGAGGACTAAGGACTGAGTTAAACAGAATTCAGGCGATGGAAACAGCCACGCGTTGAGTACTCAGTGCTCATCACTTTTCACTATATCAAGGCAGAGGATAATGCCATGGCTGATAGAAATTCAAAGACACGACGATTACTCATCATCGATGACGAAGCGAATATGCGTCACATGCTTTCCACCGTGCTCAAAAAAGCCGGTTATCGGGTTGATGCGGCCGCTGACGGCGCCGAGGGCTTGCAGATGATTGATCAGGTCCTCTACGATTTTATATTGTGCGACATTAAAATGCCCAACATGGGGGGGATGGAATTTTTAAAAGCTGCCCGGGACAAACTCAACGGCACCACCGTTATCATGATGTCTGCCTACGGAAGTATTGACACGGCGATTGCCGCCATGCAACTCGGCGCCTACGACTACATCTCAAAACCGTTTAAAACAGATGAAGTCTATTTGACATTGAAGAAGGCCGAAGAGCGGGAGAGTTTAAAAAAGGAAAACCGGCTGCTGAAAGAACGCATCCAGAAAATTGAGGGAGATTATAATTTCGGCACGATGGTGGCCAAAAGCAAAGTCATGCAATCCCTATTCCAGTTGGCCGAAAAAGCTGCCCAGTACCGGACAACCGTACTGATACTTGGAGACAGCGGCACCGGCAAAGAGTTGATTGCCCGAGGTATTCACCAAAGCAGCCAGCGGGCGGCCGGACCCCTGGTGCCGGTAAACTGCGGCGGGATTCCCGAGACCCTGCTTGAAAGCGAACTCTTCGGCTACAAGAAAGGAGCCTTCACAGGCGCCGACCGCAATAAAACCGGGCTTTTTAAGGAGTCGGAAGGAGGCACCATTTTCCTTGACGAAATTGGAGAATTACCGCTGCCGCTGCAGGTCAAGCTGCTGCGAGTGTTGCAGGACAGTGAAATCCGGCCGATCGGCGAATCAAAATCAATGCGAATCGATGTGCGCGTGGTTGCGGCCACCGCCAAAAACCTGCAAGAAGAAGTCCGCAAAGGCTTATTTCGGGAGGATTTGTACTATCGCTTAAACGTCTTGACCATCAAGCTTCCGCCGCTCAATCAACGAGCCGAAGACATTCCGCTTTTGTGCAGGCATTTTATCAATCGTTTTAACAAAATTCTGGATAAAGAAGTAAAGGGGGTCGCACCGGATGCCATGTCGCAGTTGATGGATTATCAATGGCCCGGGAATGTCAGAGAATTGGAAAACGTTCTGCAGCGAGCCATGGTAGTTGCCGAGGACTCACTGCTGTCGAGCGAACATTTGTCGCTGGCGCCGGTGCGGGACGTCAATGACCATCGACTCGGCGCAGTCTTTGGGGGGTTGTCGCTTAAAAATGCTCAGAAGGTTGTGGAAAAAGATCTTATCACCCGGGCGCTCGAAAAAACCGGGGGCAACCGCACCCAGGCCGCCAAATTACTTGAAATCAGCCATCCATCCCTGCTGAGCAAAATGAAAATCTATGAGATTGATTTATAAGGGTTACTGTGAATAATCCACGCCGTTGATTTTATCTCTTAATTTACCGGAACATTTGAAAGTGACCACCCGTCTTTCTCGGAGTGTCAGGTCCTCACCGGTGGCAGGGTTGCGTCCCCTGCGTTTATTCTTTTGTTTTATGCAAAACTTGCCGAATCCCGAAATCAGGACCTCCTCACTCGTTTCCAGTGCTTTCTTAATGATTTCAAGCAATGATTCAATAACATCAACTGATTTTTTTTTGGTGAAACCGAGTTCATGAACCGCTGCTACAATGTCATTTTTAGTCAAAGCCATTGTTCCCCTCCTGATATAAACCTGTCTGCCCTAAGATAGGCTGTGAACGCCATTGATTCTAGTTCGTTGAGGACTTACTCGCTTTGGGGTTGTGATTCATCTTGTGCGGCAGGAACGACTGTTTCCACTTTTTGCATGATTGTATCAACACTTTTCATAATTTCATCTATTTCAGCTTTCAGCTTCAAATCTTCTGCATCCATCTTTCTGTTCTCTCCATAATAAATATAGCGTACAATTCGACTTGTTTATGACCTATATATTGGGTCGGCCGGATATTGCCGGATTATTTCGGGCTATACACAGCGGCATGTTAAACCACGTAATCGGCCCCGGGTTCGTTGATTTTAAAACTATCGTTCGGGCTCAATGCAGTAGAACGTTGTGTCTGTTTACGCAAGGATTTGTGTCGTTCTGTTTAAATAAGGAGGAAAGACGGTTGAAGTCCATCTTTGCGAACACCTTGTAACTATTAAGAATATATGGATATTGATTTTATGTCAAGCAACTTATTAAAAATTATTGTATATTCAAGCAGTAACCGCCGCTCGACTTTGATCGAATCTTGATTTATACTAAAATGCGATTAAAATATTAGAGATTTGCTGCGGGATACGGGTTGAGGGGTGCAGGTTGCGCGTTGCGGGGCACGGGTTGCGCGGTGCGGGAACGCAAAGCTCGAAGCTGAAAGCGGAAAGGATTGATTGAATTGATTGGCTGAAAGAAAATAAGCTTGTAAAACCGATAGAATTCAATGATTTATAATACGGCATTCGTCATTTAAATAGGCAGAATTCCTTCAATCTTCAATCTACAATCTTCAATATTCAATTCTAAGGTGGAGCCGACGAGCGGAATCGAACCGCTGACCTGCTGATTACGAATCAGCTGCTCTACCAGCTGAGCTACGTC
>CAYTBC010000088.1:0-18762 GCA_964435765.1 uncultured Desulfosarcina sp. | reverse complement strand
CTGAAGCCGGCCTCAAAGCTGTCGCCTTCGATGACCTGGTTGGGCATCACCGGACGGATCTCGGTGGGTCGGTTGACCTTGAAACTGCCCTCACCCAGTCCCATGCGGTCACCGGGGGTGATCGCCATGGCCAGCACCCGCCAGCCGGTCAGATTGTCCGGCGCCTCAAATTCGATGGTCGCCCGGCCCTGCTCATCGGTTATAATGGACGGATTCCAGTAGCTGACAAACTTGAAGACCGAACGCAGGCTGATATCCAAACCGCCGCCCCCGCCGGCGTTGGCCCCTTTTTTTTCAAACTTCTGCCTGCCCACCAGACGCATCAGCAAACTGTAGTTTTCCAGGTCAAGCCCGTCGACCGTGTAGAAGCCTTTGTATGGGTCGAAGTAATCCCGTCCCTGGACCAGCAGGTCAAAGACCGCCTCATCCAGCACGGTCACCGCAAGCTCGATAGGCTCACCGTCGACGGGATGAATCGGTGTCGCCCTTAAATCGATGGATACCCGCTCCCGGGGTTTATAGGTACCCTGCCGAGGCGCAACCTGCACCTGGATCTCCTTGAAGGGGTCCACGACCGACATTTTGGCGTAGCCCATGCGAAATGCGGGTTTTCCAAGATCGACCTGACCGTCGCTCGGCGGGGTTTCAACCCGCGGAGACATGATGACCACCGAGAGGAAATACCCCGGCAGATAGTCCCGGCGGACCTCAAATTCGATAATGGGGGTACCGCTGTCCAGTGTCTGCAGCCAGTGCTGCAGGATCCCATAGCGTTCGATGGTCACCAGGGCCTGCGCGCCGGGGAACGGGTTTTTAACCAGGTAGCGCGCTGTCTCGCCGACACGGTAGCTTGATTTTTCGGGGATGATTTCCAGGCTGTTGTCCGGTCTTTCCTCCCACACGACCCGCCCTTTGCCCGCGACCCACTGATAGAGTTCGGTGTTGTGGCGGCGGCCGCGGCGGTCCCGGATGGTCGCCGTAATTCGATGGGAACCGGGATCTGCGGGCGTAAACAAACATTGCACCGGCTCCGGACCGGACTGCAATTCGCATTGGGCCACCGCGACCCATTGATGGGTGTAGTGGGTCAGATACGCATTGCCGGCACCTTTAACCCGGGCGGCCATGGTTTCGCGGCGCTCGATTTTGACATCCACGGCCACTTCCGCCTGCGGCTTGCCCCGATCGTCCACCACCAGCACATCAACGGCCGCCGGCTCATCTTCGTTTAGAAGCCACCCGTTGGGGCGCAGGCCCACATAGAGGTCGCGGCCGGCGTAGTCGGCCACAGCCCGGGCGGAAATGTACTTGCCGCGGTCATCCCGGACCGCACTTTCCACGGTCAGCCGGCCGTATAAAATTTGACTGTCGGGCAGTGTGAAGCGGGTCGTCAGATCACCGCGACGATCCACGGAATCGTCGGATTGATGGACGGTCTGCCGGGAAGGCGCACCCGGCACATACGTGTCGAATTGAAAACCGCGGGCCACCGGATCCTGCGGGCGAAAATCGCGGCTTTCCAGGGTGGCCGTCACCCGGCATCCGGCATCCGTATAGGGGCCCCCGGAGTGCAGCCTGGCCCGGGTGGTCACCTCAACCGCCTCACCCGGTTTAAAATGCCGCCCGTTTAGATCCGAAAAAACTTTAAAAGGTGCCGGAGTGAAATCACTGACCAGCACCCGCATGGGCTCCCAGCTGTCTTCGGAAAAGGCGGCCTTCAGCTCAAAACGGTACCAGCCCACTGCGCCGGTGTTGGCCACGGTAAAGGCCCCGTCATGGGCACCGAACTTTGACAACGCAAGATTGTCGACCGTGTGCACGATTTTGCCCGTAGGGTCGATGATGTTCAGCGTATAGCCGTCGCCGGGAGCCGGCACAAAAGTCTCGTTGTCCTGGTCCCGCACGTAAAATTTGTACTGAATCGTGTCGCCGGCTTTGTATACGCCCTGGGCCGTGGTGCCCCATGTGTGAATATGGCCGTAGCGCCGGCGCATGTAGGGAGATACCGAATAGCGCGATGCCCGGTAGGTATCGACCCGGAATTGATGATCCAGAGGCACCAGGGCCAGATCATCAGCCCGGGTGACCTGCACGAACAGACGGGGATCCTTCAGGTTGTAGCTTTGGATGAGTGTTAACTTTGGATCAAGATCGCGGGCGCCGGCCAGCATGGCCACGCCGGCTGCGTCGGTAACGGCCTGGGCCAGGATCTCAGGCTGCTCGGGCAAGGCAGTGTAAGTGTCCCGGAAAATCTTAACGGCGGCCTGGGAAACGGGCTGTCCTGTTTTAAGGTCCGTCACCCATACCAGAGTGTTAAAATGGCCGACCTTGACATGCACCTGAAAAGGCGTTACCTGGGCAAAAAACCAGCGCTCCCAAAAATCCTTGGGCACGGCGGGGCTGGAGTCCACCCGGCCCTGCACCACCCCGGACTGCCCGGCGAGCATGTCGCGCACCTGCAGAGGCATCCTGAAGGCGATGTCTTCAGCCGGCGGCACCTGGAGCGCATGTTTGCGGTTGATTTGCTTTCCTTTGGCAGTCAGGCGATCGTAGGTCACGGTGAGCTGGTCGAGATTGGTCGCCACCAGGGGCACCTCCGTGTCCACATCTTTTTCCAATACGGCTCTGGGATGGGTGAGGGTAAAATCCGGGGGCCGGTGATCAGTGGCAAACTGCATGTCCATTTGGTTTTTCAAAGTGCGCCCGAATTCATCCCTGAAATTTGCAGGGTCGCTGCGGATGGCGTAAACCTGAAAGGCCTGCAGAACTTCAGGCAGCCAGACCGGATACCGGCGTCCCCGCTCGTGAGGTGAGTTCAGCCTGGAGTAGCCTCG
Source organism: uncultured Desulfosarcina sp. (assembly GCA_964435765.1). GTDB lineage: Bacteria > Desulfobacterota > Desulfobacteria > Desulfobacterales > JAFDCJ01 > JAFDCJ01. The sequence goes on along the minus strand of CAYTBC010000088.1, from coordinate 15,928 downwards.
ATAATTGGCCCAGGGGTCATAATCGGTCCGGCCGCCGGCCAGATCCGGGTTGAAGGTCACATCATCCCGGACCACCTCCTCAATGACCGGTGCGCTGAAAACCAGCGCAACGGGTCTTAAGGGATTACAGCGCAATAAATTACCCGGCCCTGCACCGGCCGGCCCAATAGTGATCTTACGGTTGGCATTGTCGGTACATTCAACCCCTTCAAAGGCGAATTCGGGAAAGGTATCAAACGCCACCAGCACCCGATTTTCGGCGCCCGGTTCGGGCCCAAGAGAGGAGACCAGGCCCGGCTCCACTATCAGATCAATATTGCGGTCCAAAGGAAGTTCAACTTCAGGAGAGACCAGCCAGACGCGCCTGGCTGCCGTTGTCTGGCCCGCAGCTGTTTTTTCCTGCGCATTGGAAGGCTGATTCGAGGACGCCGCGGCACCGCGGATCAGATAGCTCTTTTCGCCCGGCAAAGGAAGAATGAAAGGCGTTTCTTTGTCTGCGGGATCCGGCTCCACGTTAAGGTTGATGCGCCGCTGATTATCGGCACCATCGATCATGAAAACATGTTCGCGCACCGAGGCTTGGGAGACCGGCTGGTTAAAGGTCATGCGAATCAGGGGCATGCCGGGGGCCTTCCAGGTTTTAAACCAGACATGTCGAACTTTGGGGCGCTCGGTGGTGAAGCTGTGGTGCACCGGTTGGGCCAGGGTCGCTCCGTCTTCGGATTTTAGCCCCGGATTCACCACAATCTCATAGCGCGTGGCGGGCGTTAAAGCCGACTGCTCGTCCAGTTGGCAGGCCAGGGCGCTGGTATTCAGCCAGCGCCATTGACAGTTCAGCTCGGGAGAAACGGTGACGGGAACCTCCGCAACGCTGCGTTCCATGCGCCCGACCGGCACCACCGCCCGATCAAACTGAAAAACAATCTGCCGCCCGGGAGGCACATCCCGCCCGGTCGGGGTAATGCGCAGGATCTTCAGCGCGCCGGTTTCATTGGCGCAATACGCACTCGGGATAAAAATCAAGCCGGACAATGAAAGGATCATCGCAAGGTAACCAATTGAAAAAACGACATAACGACGCATTGCGGTTCCTCCTGAAACAGATGACGGCGGCATTTGAAATTCGTTATTCCATATTCAGCGGCTCTCTTTTTTTGATGCGCTCAAGATCTTCCCGGGCCCAATTTAGTGGTGAATACTGACGGCGGGGTTGTATTTTGGCAGCGACCTGCAGGCAACGCTCAAATGCCCGAGCGGCGGAGGCGGCATCTCCATTCAGCCACCGGCTTAGGCCGATATCATATTCGGCGGACACTTGCCAGTCCGGTGAATCGCCCATCTGCAGCCTGAAATCTTGTTCGGACAGGGTACCATTGAGAAATTTTGCCTGCAATGAAAAAAATTTAAACTCACCAAATTCATTGATAATATATTGCCAGAAAATTTTCTCATCGACGGCCCTCCTCAAGAGCCTGGCGGCGGTGATACCGGCCAGCATGCCGGCCGTGACCCGGATGTGTTTGTCCACCTGCCGCGAACGCATGACCCGATCATAAAGCCCGACGGCATCCGTATAATTTCCCAGCTCAGCATCACGATCGGCCAACAGCATCGCGGGGCGATGACTGCGGGTTTTATCCACCGCATCCCTTAAATAGGCGAGTTCCAGGCGGGTGTCGCCTTTCCGGCGCTGGAGTTCCGCCATTAATATCAGTGCGTCTTCATCCGCCGGCGCCAATTGGAGACTGGCAGTCAGCTTCTTTTCGGCGGCCATCAAGTCCCCTTGCCGCAGGTGGTGGCGCGCCAGTTCGATCAAGGCCCGGGGAAATTCAGGCTCCCGCTGCAAGGCCTGGTTCAAAAACTCCACGGCCCGCTGATTTTGATTCAGCCGGGCAAAAATCAGACCCAGGTGAAAGGGCGAATCCGCATCCCAGGGATAGGCTTCCATGGACTTTCGGTAGGCGTCTGCCGCATCCTGCAGTCGGCCGGTTAGTTCATAATGTTTGCCGACGAAATAATCATGCCGCGCCGATTTGCGCCCCGCCAGATTTTGCCAGTCCGGCCAGCAGATCAAACAGAAAACAGTGCCCAGGGCCAGCCATTGATAGAGCGCCCGTTTTTTCCGGCCCTTGAACCACGCAAAAAAATGCCACAGCGCCAAGGCCGCAAACATGGTCAACAGCACAGCAGTCGGCAGCCGATAACGGTCCGAGGCTTTGAAGGGCAGAATGGATAGAGCAGACGCGATGGTGACAAGAATCATCAGCGTTTGGTATTGAGTCGGCCTGCGGCACATCAACAACCCGAGAAAGCCCAATGGCCCGATCAACCAGAAACCGGTCCAGGGCCATGCAAGAAATCGGGAGTAATGGCGGTAGGCGGCTACATCAAATTCCTGGCTCCATTCACGGGCATTGGCAAAAATGAGAACCCGCCGCGCGAAATTCAGGGCCACACCGGCTGGATCGCCCTGCAGAACATCCCACAGCTTTCGGGCCCAGAATTTTTCGACGTCCGGCTCCGTGAAGGCACCGGCCTGCTGCGGCAAATTCATGTATTTGTCAAAAAGAATGCCGGCCGGTGGATGCAGTCCTTTGAATTCGGGTGCCAGGCCGGAATACAGGCTCCAGGTCGCCTGGGCGCGCAGCATGGGCGTGCCGACCAGAATGCAGTTGCGTGCCAGGATCGGTCCGATAATGAATACGGTGCCGCACGCAAACAGCAGCGCCGATTTTAATGCCGCCCCGCGTTGACGCCGGTTTACCCGGATCAGCCAAAACAGCACGCACGGCAAAACCAGAAACAGATTGGCACGCACCCCTGCTGCCAATGCATATGCAACGCCTGCCCCCATAACGGCCCAATATCGATGCAGAAAGCAAGTCAACATCCAAATCGCAAGGCTCAGAAAAAAAATGCTGAATGTTTCGGCAAATTTTTCGGATTCGAAGATTACCAGCATCCAGTAGGTTGCAATCAGATAGCCGCTGATCAGACCGACCCGCCGATTCCAGGCCCGGGCCGCAACCTGGGCTATCAATACGGCCGTCCCGGCCCCCATCAGGCTCTGCAAAATCTTGTTGACCATCGGGTTGGGGCCGAAGATGATCTGCTGCAGCGCCAAAAATGCCGGATATATCGGCAGATAATTGCCCACGCGGTCCCACAGCCAGATGCCGTCCACCATCTTTTTGGCCCACTGGACATAGGAATACGCGTCGATCACCGGCACGCCGAAAAGGGGATTATCGGTGGACTGAACCACATAAATCATCCGGAATAGCAAGGCAAATATGAACAAGGCCAAGCCGGACTTCATTCCGATTGACGCAGGCGCCGGACCAAGCCCGTCACCGGAATCCGTTTCCATACCAGGAGCTGACATCGCAATATGGGTTTTAGAGTTGTTCATCCGCAGGATCTATTATATAGTTATCGATTATTGTACTAAATTCTGTTGCGAGTTCAATTATAAATTTTACCGCGGTCGTATCATAACCTTTTATTTTGACAATCTTTTTTTATTTTTATATAAATTTTAGGTTATTATGCAAAATTGCGGCATCAAAAACCCTGAATCCCGGCCAGGGGAGCGGCAGTAAGGTTATGGAGTCAACCCTGTGGTCTAAACGGATAATCCCGAATGTTCTCTAAAGCAAAAAACATCGTCCGGCGCCGCCTGGAACATCTTCAGGCGTCTGATTTTCTGAATAAAATTCTGGATTTCAGAAATCGAAAGCGTTTTTCGACCTACCTGGTAACAACATTTGCGGTGCTGGCGACCCTGTCCGTCATCGTTATCGTCATCGCGCTTTACGGATATTTTAACAAACGGGTCGAGTCCGAGTTTCGCAAGAAAATCCTGGCCGAAAAGGGACAGGTTGAAATCCTCTTAAACAACCGCATCTCCGGCATCAGCATCAGGCTGAATGACCTGGGAGCCGACAACATTATCCGGGTAACGGTCATGCTCGACGGCAAATCCCAACTGGAAGAGCGGGTCTCGGAATTCTATCCCCCCAAAGAGGGCGTTTTCTTTTTCGTGAAGAAGCAGGGAGAAAAGTCGATCATTCCCGCGTCCTACGCCAGTATTTCTGAAGAATTGATCGATTTTGCCATTAAGAGATATCCGTATGGAGAAGTGCTGGAGGACGGCGGTGCGACCCACCTGGTCTGGTGGTTTTCGACCCCGATCTGGCATCTGACGCAGTTGATGGGAACCGCCTATGCACTTTATGACCTCAGCCAGGATAAAAGTCTGATTGAGCAGATTCAGCAAACCGTGGGCGGCGATGTCACCATCCTCAAATCCGATCAACTCTTCAGCCTGACCTCCGGAAAATCTCAAAAACTAGATGAAGAAATGCTCGCAAGCATATCGGCGAATTTAGAACTTGTTTCGCTGGGCCAAAAAATTATCTTATCCCGAATTGACGGTTTCGACAATCTGTATTTCAAATCGTCGCTGGAAGCCCTGGTTAATGAAAAAAGGAGAGTCTCGTTATGGATCGGGTTGTTTTCGGTGGTGATTCTGACGCTCTCGATCATATTGTCTATCCATCTGGGCAATATAATGGTCAAACCCCTGCGCCGGATGACCAAGATGGCCATTCAAATCTCCGAGGGACAGAAAGATCTTTCATTTGAAACCGGCAGTAAGAATTATTGGGAATTTAATCAATTATCCCAGGCTTTCAATTACATGCTCGCGAATTTAAAAGACGCCGAAGAGCAATCGCGCTACAAGGAGCTGCTCGAAAACGTGGATGATGCCGTCTACATCCTCGACCCGAAGGGCAATGTACTGGAAGCCAACGAAGCCGCCTACTTGCAGCTGGGTTATAGTCCGGAACAGTTCTTCGATCTAAATCTGAGCGATATTATACCGCAGGAAGAGGCAGGCTCAATCATCGCACAGCTTGGCAGGGACAACCCGGGCGCGAACCCCAGAAAAATCACCCTCGAAACAACCCACACCAAAACGAACGGGGAAACCATTCCCGTCGAAATTCAATCCCGCGCCATCTCCTACAGGGGACGCAGCGTCATTCTCAATGTGGCCCGGGATATAACTGCCAGAATCAGAGCTGAAAAGGAAAAAAAGCAGTTGGAAAGCCAGTTGATTCATTCTCAAAAGATGGAGGCCGTCGGCACACTGGCCGGGGGCATTGCCCATGATTTTAACAATCTTCTGATGGGCATCCAGGGTTATACCTCTTTAATGCGGCTGCAAACCAAACCGGAAGATCCGAATGACGAATACATCAAGGGCATTGAAAATGCGGTCATGAATGCCGCAAATCTCACCAATCAGCTTCTCGGTTTTGCCAGAAAAGGCAAATATACGCTGAGACAAACGAGTTTGAATCGAATCGTTGAGAACAGCACCAAAATGTTCACCCGCACCAGAAAGGAAATCGTAACCCACATAAAGCTCCAGGATAACATCTGGAGCGTTAAGGTCGACCAGGGGCAAATCGAGCAGGTGCTGATAAACCTCTACCTCAATGCCTGGCACGCCATGCCCGAAGGCGGCGATATTTTCATTCAGACGGAAAATGTTTTCCTGAGTCAGGATTACTGCAGGCCCTTCGATGTGCAGGGTGGAAATTATGTTAAAGTCTCGGTTACGGATACCGGCACCGGCATCGATGATGATATTATCGAAAGGATTTTCGAACCGTTTTTCACCACCAAAGATGTCGGCAAAGGCACCGGTCTCGGCCTGGCCTCGGCCTATGGCATCATTAAAAATCACAACGGCATCATCAGGGTGTACAGTGAAATAGGCAACGGCACCACTTTCAATATTTACCTGCCGGCATCCGAGGAAGAAGTTGCCAAAGATACCCTCATCAGCTCGGCGATACTAAAAGGAAGGGAAAAAATTCTCCTGGTAGATGATGAAAAAGGCACCATCCAGGTGGAAGAATTGATGCTGAAGAAGCTCGGCTACAGCGTGCTGCCGGCTTTAAGCGGCCAGGAAGCTTTGCAGCTGTATCAGAACAACATGGTGGAGTTGGATCTGGTGGCACTGGATATGATTATGCCCGAAATGAATGGCAAGGATACCTATGAAGCATTGAAAAAAATAAATCCGAAGGTCAAAGTTCTGCTGGTCAGCGGCTACAGTTTAAACAAGCAGATAGAATAACTCATGGATCGGGGCTGCAACGGCTTTATACAAAAGCACTTTGATATCATCCAGCTGTCTCAAAAAATCAGGGAAGTGCTGGAAGGATGAAGATTGAAGGTTTATAAAAAGAATACCTTAAATCTTCAATTTTCAGTCTTCAATCTTCAATTATGCTCCGTTCCCAAAGTGATCTCGATGCGCCGATTCTGACGGCGGCCTTCTTCAGTGTCGTTTGGTGCCACCGGACGGTAAAAGCTGTATCCACGGGCCGAAAGCCTTTGCGGATTAATCCCCGCGTCCTCCTGGAGAAATCTTACAACCGCCGCTGCTCTGGCTGTGGAGAGTTCCCAGTTGCTTGGAAAACGTTTCTGCAGCGAGGCACTCAACGGAACGTTGTCCGTGTGTCCGTCAACAATGATTTCCCTATACTTGTCGCCCTTGAGTGAACCCGCCAATGCCTGCAGCAATTCCTTACCCCGCACATTTATTTCAGCGCTTCCCGAATCAAAAAGAATTTTATCTATAAAGATGACCTTGAGGGTGTCGTTTTCTTCAACCACCTCAATTTGCTGGGCCTCAATTTGATCTTTTAAGCTGGTTTCAATGGTCTTCTTGGTATCATCGAGCAGCCGGATGACCTTTTCCTGGAGTTGAATGACTGACTTCTTCTTACCCAACTCCAACTGAAGGGTTTTATTGTTCTCCGCCAGATGCTGATTTATCTTTTTCAGGTAATTATTTTGCGCCTCTATCCCCGATGTGTCCTTAACGAGTTGACTTTTGGCAGATTCGGAGTTGCCCAGCGCAATTTCAAGCACGCGCACCTTTTCCTCGGCGAGCTTCAGGCTGCTTTCCAGTTCGTTGACCTTGCGCTCATTTTCTGAGCGGGCTTTTGCCAGATCGTTTTTCATGATGTTGTATTGAGGCAAAGGCACACAGGCAGGAAACAGAAAAGCAACCAACCACGCGGCGATCAGAAAATATCTGGCAGGCATAGGCATGTCTCCTGAAATCAGGGAAACACTTGGGTGACACCGGTATAATTAAAAACAACGAAGGCTGCGATAATCACACCGACTATAATCAGAGAAAAGATAAAAACGCCCTGGCCGGCCCGGAGATCCTCGATTTTGTCGGCTATTTGCACGATTTCGAAGTCCGCCATACTTGCAACGCGCAGCCGGGCTTCCTGCGGGTCGATTCCCTGGGCGATCAAAGCGTTCTGAATCTCCTCACGGGCCATCAATTGGCGCAGCTGGTCGCGCGCATCCAAATGACGGCCTGTTTGCAGCAAGGGCTCGGTTGCGATCATGGCCGCCGAGGCGGATTGATAACACGCAGAAACCATCAGCATAAAGACCGCCAAAAAAGCACTGATCAGCCGGGTGAATTTTTTAAATCTATGCATCTGTATTCTCAGCAAGCCATGGACAGAGGCCGCAGAAATTTAAAAACCGCTTTTTTGTATATGCTTTAGCCGGAACTGTCAATAATTTTAAATTCGCGTTAGAGGATATAGAGCTCAGAAGACAGAGGACGGATGACAGAGGAAAAAAGACTTTGCCTTTGACTTTTCTCCTTTATCCTCTAACCATAGACCTTACACCTTCGACCCTGCCTTGATACTCTACACCTTTCACTCGTGAGCCGTGCGCCCTGAGCCGTGCACCATTTTGTAGACGACATCCAGTATCCAGCGCCGAGCATCCAGCATCCAACTCATGGCATCCCGGATTTAATCTCCTGCAGCGTTTTTTCAGCCTCGGCCTGCTGGGGGCCGCCGAGATCAACCGCCGTTTGGGCTGCCGCCAGGGCTTCCTTCAAGCGCCGCTGCTCAAAAAGCACATAAGCAAGATTATTAAATGCCGGAGCCGATTGCGGATGCAGCTCCGTCGCTTCCCGAAAGGCGCTTTCAGCGCCCTTAAGATCTCCCAGCTTATAGCAGCTGTTGCCCAGACCCATCCGTGCGTTCAGACTATTGGGCCAGCGCGCCAAGGCTGCCCGGTAGCCGGTGACGGCGGCCGGATATTGATTGGCTTTCTCCAGACCGAGCACGGCCGTCAGATAGTTATTCTCAGTGGCGGACACCGGGATCTGATCGGGCGCGAGCACCATCAGACCCCAGTAGCTGCTGCGGGCCCAAGTTTTTTCGAAAAGCAGGTAGGACATCACCTTGCGCCGGGTGGTTCCCGAACGAAGGATAATCTCCTGTTGGGGCACATCATAACCGATGACAACGGCGTAGTGCCATACCGGCAGCCAGGACAAACCCAAATTTTGCAGAATGACCACCGGATATCCGGCCGCGATTTCGGCAAATAGCGCATCGGCGCTGCCGATCTCATAGGCAATCCTGCCATGACGCCGGGTGGCACCCATCATGGCCAATTGCAGACTGCCCTTGCGGGAGGGGGTGTAAACCTGAGGCTTCAATGCGTCGGGGGTGACCGCCAGACCACTCCAGGTCAGCGCCATGGCCAGGGAGGCTGGCCCGCACTGGTATTTATCCTGGGGGTAAAAGGGAACGCCGGTCAGTTCATGGCTGGAAGGCAGATTTTCCGGCAGATTGGGCAGAGTCGTCCGCTGCAGGGCGGAACAGCCGCAAAGCAGTGCGACCCCGCAAGACAATATCAGCGCAGGCATGCGCATGTGTTTCAGTTTTGGGTGGGTTGCCATAGGATTCTCAAAACCAGCAAGTCAAAAGCAGAATATAGCCAAGCTACGGGTCCGATTCAATTTCGGCGGTCGATGAAAGTCCTGTGAGCCTACCCCAAAACACTGACAAAAGCAAGCGGGTTAAGATGACAGAATGGTGTATTGCGGCCTAATGAATTCCGGCCGGCCGCGATAAACAAACAAATCAGTAGCTAACCACCAGTGAAGTGGCGAAAATAGTGTCGATTTTGTCCAGGTCACTGGGACGGGGGTCGTTGTTGTAAAATACGGAATATGAAATTTTTATAGCCAACATATCCGTAATCGCAGATATGAGGGCTGTCTCGGAATTCAGCATCCAGGTGCCGCTGTCTTTGAGGCTCTGCAGGTATTCCAGCCCCTGTGAAAATTTGGTTTTTTCGGTAAATGCCCATTCGTACTTGCCGAAAAGGCGACCTTCCAGATACTGATCATCGTCCTCATTCGGGTCCGAGTAGTCTTCATAAACATAGTTCAACCCGGTCTCTCCCAGCAGAAAATGCTCCGGGCCAAGCAGAAATTTATAGCCGATGCCGGGGCCGATCCCGATCCGATTGTCAAATCCTGCAAACTCATCCCGCAGCCAGCTGCCCAAGCCATAGGCATACCAGCGCTCGTCGATGGCATAGTCGGCCCGCAGGTTGGTGAAATATCGTTCCGCGGTTTTGTTGCCGTCGCTTTTGTTGTAAAGTGCGCCGGCCCCCCAGGAACCTGTCCACTTGTCGGTGAACTTGTATTTCATCTCATTCTTTCCGGCCAATGCCAGCGTATCCGAGTTGCCGGTGGTATTGACCAGGGAAAAACTCAGCTCGTCACTGAAGCGTTTCTCCGTCTTCGGTTTGGCTTCCTCGGCCGCATCACTGGTCTGAACGACAGCGATCATGATCAAAAAAAACATAGTCAGTTTTGCGATCTTCATCAGTTTTCTCCTTTTTAGCGGGATCGTACTGCAGTTCAAAGGGAATGGGCACCTGGCCGCGGGGGGTGATCTTTTGCTCGGCGATGGTGACGGCGGGCACGTCCTGTTTGGATATGTCCACCAATTTGACCGCAACCGAGGCATCCGGCGGCAGCGCGATGCGTTGCAGGTAAAAGACCGTACCGCTGACGGCGGCTTGTACTTCGTTAGGAAACATCCGCTTCCAGTCTTGTTTCATATCCACGACGGTCCAGCCCTGCGTTTTTGCCTCGTCCAGGGCCTGGTCCAGACGCCCAATGGGAGACTTGCGATCGTAAGCGTATTCGCGGTCGGCGTCGGTGTGATGCACGATCATACCGAAGCGGGCCCCCGGCCCGGCGGTAGTCCATTGGAGCATCTGCAGGTCGCCGTCGGAGTTGCCGAAAGCGGCAATAGGCCGCTGGCCGATGTGCATCTGGATGCCGACGGGTTTGCCGGCCTTGTCGTCGATAAAGTTGATTTCGGGCAGGCGCACCAGCACGGGCGTACCGTCGCGCAGTTCGAAGCGGGTCTTGATGCTGCTGCCGATGACCTGCTCGGGCGGAATGCCGTAAACCTGCTCCGTCCAGGGGCGCATGAACTCGATGCCGCCGCCGGACACAATGAAGGTCTTGAATCCGTTAGCCCTCAGATAGGCCAGCAGTTCGAGCATGGGCTGATAAACAAGTTCCGTGTAGTGCCGCTTGAAGCGCGGGTGTTTGGCTGTTGCCAGCCAGTCCTTCACCACCTGGGCGAACGCGTCGGTCGTCATGCCGGCATGGGTTGCCATTATCAGTTCCAGCAGCGCGTGTTCGCCCCCCGCAGCGACCGTTTTCATATCGCCTTCGAGCACTGCCTTAAACGGCTGTGTGTCCTTCCATTCGGGGTGCCCCGGCGCCAGAGCTTTCACCCGATCGAGGGCGAAGGCCAGCTGCACGTACATCGGTTTTTCGGCCCACAGGGTGCCGTCGTTGTCGAAGACGGCGAGGCGCTCCGAGACCGGCACGAAATCAGCGCCGCCGGCCGTGGTGACGCGCTGCACGAATTCGACGACGGAGCGTATGGCTTCGCCCTCGCTCCAGGATGGCAGCGGTTCGGCTGCCGCCGCCAGCGGCGCAAGCGCCAGTAAAACAGCCAGCGTGATGGCCGTCAGAAGATGCCGTTTCATGTCTTTTTCCCTTCTCAGGTTTATCAGAATTAATGAAGCCATTCAAAGTGTTGGACGTGATCTTCGCCCGCTCGTAGGGATCGCGGCGCAGATTGAACATCAGGGGCACGCGCAGCGGAACAAAGGGCTCCATCCAGATGCGGAAAGTTCCCGGCGCCTTCTGCTCCATGAAGATCAGTTTCCAGTCGGCATAGCGCAGGGCAGTCAAGTCGCCGTCGTCGGAGAAGTAGAAGATCTCCTTGCACGGGCTCTTGTCCGTCGCTCCGGTCAGCAGCGGCAGAATGTTGTAGCCGTCCAGGTGCACTTTATAAGTACGGCCGATGGCCTCGACTCCGCCCTGTTTGAGTTGGTTCTTGATGTCGGGCTCGCCGGCTGCGGCCAAAAAAGTCGGCAGCCAATCCATGTGATGCACGATCTCGTTGGTCACCGAACCCGCCTGGATCTTACCGGGCCAGCGCACCATCGCCGGCACGCGCCAGCCGCCTTCCCAGTTGGTGTTCTTCTCACCCCTAAACGGGGTCATGGCCGCATCCGGCCAGGTGTTCATCCCGGTCGCCGAGGTGGTTCTTGCCGAATTGGCCGGTGGCATAACCTTGCGCCTTCAGCAAACCGGCGATGGTCGGATCCTCCGTGCGTATGCCGAATTCAGCACCCGGCAGGCCGACCTTGGACAGTCCGGTGCGAAACACGCTCTGTCCCATGATAAAAGATGACCGTCCGGCCGTGCAGGACTGCTCGCCGTAAGTGTCGGTGAAAATCAGGCCTTCGTTGGCAATGCGGTCGATGTTTGGCGTCCGAAAACCCACCAGGCCTTTGGTGTAAGCGCTGATGTTGGACTAGCCGACGTCATCGCCCCAGACCACGAGGATGTTGGGCTTTTGAGCGGCCCGGGCAAGCGATCCACCCGGCATAAGGGCGGTTACCATGGTCGCGGCCACAGAAACCGCGGTGAAAGTCATATACCTTTTCATAATTCCTCCATTAATTTGTTGTGAAATTATTCGGCAACAGCCTGCGGGCGAAAGCCTGGCTTTGGTGTGTTTCCGGCTGACTGTGCATATTGGGTAGGATAAAACCCGACAAGGTGCTGCCGGTCGCTTTTCCCGTAAAAAAATTTAGCTGTAAGTGATCGACAGACAGATTGACCTGCCATTTGGAATAGTCGTTAGATACAATAATGTTTTTCCCCCAAAGTAAACTTTTTTTAACAATCATTCACAGCGGTGCTTCCAAACCGCCCGCATATCCTGTGAGCTCGACGTATCCCTGTCCTTTGACCGGTCGGCCTTCTTTTTTCCCGTCAATCGACACACTGCCTTCCCAGTAAGTCACCCCGGTACTGCCGGCAGTTCGCATTTCCTGATCGGACAGGTTGGGTTTTATCGTCACATCGATCGCCAGCGGCTCAATCCGCAGACGCCAGCGTGACGGATAGCGGGCTTGGGAATGCCGGCTCTTCCAGGTGTCCAATACGTCGATCTTAAAATCCTTTTTTTTCAGATGGCGGCTCTGACCGGCCGCATCGACAAAGGTGCCGCTGGAAGCGGCATGCAGCATATGCGTTTCGGTTCTTAGAAGAAACACCATAATTTCGGTTTGATCGTCAAACTGCAGACTGAACCAGTCCCAGCCTGTGATGCCCGGTTCCAGCGGGGCCGTGCTGAATTCGTGATCCATCCAGGCCGAACCGGAGACCTCTACCGTTTTGCCGCCAATGGAAATGCGGCCCTGCCCCGAGAGTCGGGAAAAGGAATAGTAGCAGCTGGCCCGCTCCGGGGTTGCCCCTTTGAGGCTGTAGCCGCGGTCGCCGTGCAACACGGGCGGCTTGGCCGGTTTAAAGTTCAACTCAAAGCCGAAGTCGCCCGCATTGACTTTCAACACTTGGGAGTCCGGCCCGATTTTGGCCGACCAGTTTTTAAGAAAAACAATAGTTTGGTTTTCTGTCTGCGTTACCCCGGCCAACCCCAGCGCTTGCCGGGAAACATCTTCCGCCTGCAGGTGTTGTTTGCCGGCTATGTCTGCAACTGCGGCATGGTCCATGTAAACCTGTTGGGTACGCCAGGCGGATGGTTGGCGGGGCCATTTTTCAACGGCTCCCGGTGGACTGATCTGCCTGCGAAAAAAAGTCAGCTGGAATCCGTACAGGGCGCCGTTTTCAGATTCCAGATTGCCGGTGTAGTACCACCATTCGGTGCGGTAGCCCGGGTGGGCGCCGTGGTCTTTGGGAAATTCGAGGTTGCAGGGACCGGTGACGGAAAGATAATTCTCGGCTTCTGCTCCGGTCGCCGGCAAAGCAGTTAAATAAAAAAACAGCAGGAAAAAATGAATTACTTTTTTTTTAAAACGGGTCATAAGAAATGCCAAATTTCAAAATGCGTTACCTTAAAATTGAGGAATAGGTTTTCAATGTCAGCATAAATAAAAAAAAACTATGCGCAGCATACAGTGATTAAGCCGCCGGCCTGTAAAGCCAGCAAGATTCGTCAGTTTCAAAACAATCTAGAACTCATGATGTGTTTCTTTTCAGGGCGGATTAATTAACTTTCCCGCAATAGCATCGCCGGCGGCTCCCTGAACACCATGCGTATGGCCGGCAGGGCGGCGGCCAGTGCGGTCAGAATAATCAGCGGCAGCGACAGACCCAGGGTCCACCAGTCGACACTGTACAGAAACGTCCAGCCGAAGGACTGCCGATTGATCACGTAAACCAGCAAATAGGACAGAATGAAGCCGCACACAATTCCGGCCAGCTCGCCGGCCACGACCAAGAATGCCGCTTCCCAGATTATAATTTTGCGAATCTGCCCGAAACCGGCGCCAATGGCAAACAAAGTATTAAACTGGCGCGTGCGTTCCAAAACCAGCACTGTCAGGGTGGTTGCAATTCCCAAAGCTGCGATGACCAGGGCGATCAGCAGCAGGACCGTGGTCACCGCAAAGGTTTCATCAAATACCCGCAGGATGCCCTGGCGCAAATCCCGGCCGTCAATCATATCCAGCAGGTCACCCCAGCGCTCGATAATTTTTTTGCGAAAGGCTGCCACCTCACGACTGATATCCCCGGTTCGGTTCCGCAAGAAAAATCGGGAGCCGCCCCAGCCGGGATCATGATAGCGTTCAATGAAGGGCTGCAGGGGATAAAAAACAACCCCGCCCTGGGTTCGATAGTCGCGCACCACCCCTAAAACCGGAAGTTCCACCAGAGATTCTTCAATCCTGGCGCGAAACCTGTCACCGATGGATAATCCGGTACGGTTCGCGAAAACTTCCGAAATAATCACGCCCTCGCCTTTTTTTAGACGCGGACGGATAATACCCGGATCGCCTTTCATCCAGAAAAAGTCCGCGTACTTAAAGAAATTATTCAGATCCAGCAATTCGAATTCATATGGGAAAGTGTTGTAGCTTAAAAAATAACGCCGGTTGGGGACGGCGTCGAATTCCCCTTCCTGAGATCTGAACCAGGCGGCCACTTGCTGGGGGATGGGGTAGCGAAACTGATTAATCTCATTTAATTTCGTGGTCACAAACAGGTCCCCGCTGACCGTCTGATAGGTCCAGACTTCAACCGTTTGTCGAAAACTGAATATCATGATAACCAGCGAAGCAAACAGGGCCACGGCCGTGATTAACGCCCCCACGGAAACCGCCGTGCGGGTGCCGCTGTCCCGGATATACCGCCCGGCCAGATAAGCGGGTATCCCGGCCGCCCGGAGCAAAGCCGGCGACAGGACACTGCCCATTTGGGTCAGACACCAGGGGGCCAACAACGAAAATCCGATAAAAAGCAGTACAATCGCCAGGTATCCGGGCAGCGGAATTCCCAAGATGCCCGGCAGCAATGACAGCGGCAAAACCAGTGCGATACAGGCCAAACCGCCGCCGGCAAGTTTACGGGGAGATTTTTTTACCTGCATGCCATGCTGGGAGATTTCCAGCGCTTCTTTGGGAGACACCAGCATCGCCTCCCGGGCCGGCTGCAGGGCCGCCAGCACGGAGATGAACACCGTCACGAGGAAACTCAAGGCAATCTCCCAGATGCTGAGGGAAAGTCTATCCACCTGAACCCGCACAAAAAGGATGGATATGGTCCGGCTGACGCCCTGCAGCAAATATTTGACCAAAAAACTGCTGATGGGCATGGCCGCAATCCAGCCGGCCAGGCCGAAAAGCGCACCTTCCGCCAAAAAAACAACAAATAGAAGATAGGAAGAAGCGCCGGTGGAGCGCAAAACCGCCAACTCGTGGCGGCGGGAGGCGGCGTTTAAGGCCACTAAACTGTACACCAGAAACATGCCCACGAATAACGACGCAAAACTCAAGATGGAGAGATTGAGCTGATAGGCCCGGATCATCGCCTGGCCGCTTTTTTTAGCGGCCGACGGCGAACCCAACACCACGCTGTCTGGCAGCATGCGGCGAATCTCCGCCAGGTCCTGCTCGCCGGCGCCCGGCTTGAGCCGCAAGTCAATACGGTCCACCAGTCCGTGGAGGCCGGTGAATTCTTGAAAGGTGGCGATATCGGTAATTGCTACCCGGCCGCCTTCCACCAGGGCCAGGCCTTCCGGCCGCAAAATCCCCGCCACCCGAAATGCGGCTGTTTGATTGGCATGCACCAGGCTGAGAGAATCGCCGCGGCTGCATTTATATTTGAGCGCCAACGGTTGACCAATGATAATGGTATTGGGTTCTCCGATTAAATTCAGCCAGGCACCGGTTTCTGGCCGACCGGCATCGCTGATTTGCCATTCTCTAAGGGATCGATCCAGAATCGGGTCAAGGCCGATTAAAAGAAAGGGATCGGACGGCGGCTGCACCGGTTTAACATAGGTGGTCAGTATCGGCGAAGCAGCGACAACCGCCGGATGCTTCAACAAAAGGGGGACTAATTCCTCGGGCACATGGCCTCCGGGCTGGATCAAAACCCGGTCGGCTCGACCGGCAATCAGATCCATGCTTTTGCTGAAGGAATCCAGCGAGGCATGCACGGAAA
>CAYTBC010000087.1:0-18976 GCA_964435765.1 uncultured Desulfosarcina sp. | reverse complement strand
ATTGTATTCCGCCGTGCACATCTTGGTGGGGTTGATGGTGTTGCGCATAAAGGCGGTCATGGCGTTGCCGACTTCCAGGTCACCGGTGGTAACCGGTTTGCCGCTCTTGTCGAAGGCCACGGTGATATTGTTGAGCCGTTCTTTCAGATCGGCCAGGTCCCGGATGACCGCCAGAATGGCCATGCACTCCGAACCCACGGCAATACCGAACTTAGACTGCATGGTAAAACCATCCATGCGGCCGCCAAGGCCGATAATGATGTTTCGCAACGCCTGGGCGCAGAAATCGATGATCCAGCCCAACTCCACCCGGGTCGGGTCGATATCCAGACGACGCATGGCGGTCAGACGCTGCAGTTGTTCATCGTTATAGTTGCGCTCGTGCTGCATGCGGGAAGTCAAGGCCACCATCGCCAGGTTGTGAGCATTCATGATGTCATTGATGTCGCCGGTCAGACCCAGCGAAAATTCGGTCATGGGGATCAGCAGGGAATTGCCGCCGCCGGCTGCCGTTCCCTTTACGTTCATGGTGGGGCCGCCGGAGGGCTGCCTGAGGGCTCCGCCCACGTTCACACCGCGTTTGCCGAGACCTTCCATCAATCCGCAGGAAGTTGTGCTTTTCCCTTCCCCCAGTGGGGTGGGGGTGATGGCGGTCACCTCGATGTACTTGCCATCGGGTTTGTCCTGCATCCGATTGATGATTTTTAGAAAATCCAGTTTGGCCAGACGACCCATGGGAAGCATCTCATCTCCCTGCAGTCCCAGTTTGTCGCGCCACTCCTCGGGAGTCGGCATGTTTTTTTCCGCGGCTTCGGAAATCTGCCAGTCAGCCATGTTTACTGCATCGTAAGGCATACTCAAATCCTCCTTTCAGTTAATAAAATAAATACTTCAAAGGGCAGATGCGCAAAATAGTATGTCGCTGAGCCCAAATCCGGTTTCCGACGGGTTATAGGTCCCTATCATTTGAGTCGGAGTTTGGCAAGCAAATTCGGCATTGCATTCTCGCTTTGCAGCTGAAGCAACTTGAAATAGAAACCATTTAAATCCATAAGTTCGTCATGGGTGCCGCTTTCGATGATCCGTCCGTGGTTTAATACCATGATGCGATCAGCATTGCGCACGGTTGACAGTCGATGGGCAATCACCAGCGAGGTTCTGTTTTTCATCAGTTTTTCCAGCGCCTGCTGGATTTGAAGCTCGGTCGGGGAGTCGATATATGAAGTTGCCTCATCGAAAAGGATGAGCTGCGGGTTTCTGGCAAAGGCTCTGGCAATCGAAATCAGCTGCCGCTCTCCACTCGAGATGGAGGCGCCGCCCTCGGTCAAAACCGTGTCCAGACCCCGGGACAGGCGATCAATCAGCGGTTTGCAATTGGACGCCTCGAGAATCAATTCCTGCTCCTCGGCGCCGGGCGCTGGATCAACCTGAAATATGTTGTCCCGAATGGTGCCGGAAAATAAAAAGGAGTCTTGCATCACCAGCGCCATTTTCGAACGGAATGCAGTCGGCTCCAGGCTGCGGATATCCAGGTTGTTGATCAGCACCCGTCCGGAGCCGGGATCGTAAAATCGGGGCAGCAGGTTGATGAGCGAGGTTTTGCCGGCGCCCGTGCGGCCCACCACGGCGACGGTTTCGCCGGCTTTAATCCGAAAGTTGATATCTTTGAGGACCTTTTCGCTCTTGTTATAGCCAAAGGATACGTTTTCAAATCGAATTTCTTCGATATCCTCAAGGGCGGATACCGGCTGCGCATCTTGCAACATAGACCGGGGCAGGTTTTCCCGGCTGTCCAGGATCAAAAAAATGCGTTCCGCTGATGCCATGGCATTCTGCAGGATATTGAATTTTTCAGCCAGATCCCGGATGGGTCTGAAAAACATTCTGAGGTAGGATATGAAAGCTACCAGCGCGCCCAGACTCAAGGTCCCGCTCAACACGGCGCCGCCGCCATAGAATATCACCATGGCCACGGCCACCACCCCCAGAACCTCTATCAACGGCATAAAGACAGCCAGGACATGGATCTGTTTCATGCCGGCCAGATAGTTGTCGTGGTTCAGTTTTTTAAAGCTGCGATAATTTTCGAGTTCATGCAGGAACAGCTGGATCACCCGGATGCCGCCGATGGTTTCCGAAAAACGGGTGTTAATCTCGGCCACCTGGATGCGCAACTCCCGGAAAATATCACGGGCGCGCCTGGAAAAATTTAGGGAGGCATACCAGACCAGCGGCAGGACGGTAAAGGAGACCAGGGCCAGCTTCCAATTTAAGACCAGCATAACCACGGCAATGCCGCCGAGCAGGAAAAGGTCTTTGAAGAGCATGGAAATAACCGTGGTGAACAGTTCATGCATATTCTCGACATCATTGGTCACCCGGGTGACCAGGCGGCCGACCGGGTTGCGGGTGAAAAATGCGAGGGCCAGATCCTGAATATGGACAAACAGCCGCATGCGCAAATCGTGCATGATCATCAAACCCGTATATTCCATGATCATCTTTTGCACGAAGCTCAATATAAAATGAATGAGCACCAGGACTAGAAAAACCGCAGATAAAACGCTGAGCCCGGTTAAATTGCGGTGCCGCAGCACGGCCAGTTCCGATTTGTCCATTCGGCCAAGCGCATCGTAAGAGATGCGGGCCGTGTTGCCTTCGACCTTGAACAAGGATCTGTATTTGTCGACCAGCGCCAGTTGACGCGGATCGTTTAGGTCGGCCCGGATAAACCTATTTTTAGATGGGGTTCCGGAAGCATTGCCGGCGGCGGCTGACTCCGACCGCGGCACGATGTAGCGGTCTATGGCGATTTTGGTCATATAGGGCAGGGCCAGGTCCAGAGCCGTGATCATCAGTACCAGGCCGATGGAGGCGAACAGCAATAGCCGGTAGGGGCGGCTAAAGGGATAAAGCCGTTTGTACAGTCTTAAATCATAGGGTTTACCCAGCTTTGTTTCTTCAAAATATCCGTAGTCAGGCTGCATCCAATTCCTCTTCAATTTCCTGCATGCGAAACGTCTTCGCATAGTATCGGTCGGCGTCCATTAACTGCCGATGAGTGCCAGACTCCACTATGTGTCCCATATCAAGAGAAATAATTTGGTCGGCATAGCTGACGGCCGAAAGGCGGTGGGAGACAATGAGGATGGTTTTTTGGCCGGCCATTTTTCTAATGGTGTTGATGATGACCGTTCCGGTTTCCAGATCGACCTGGCTGATGGGATCATCCAGAATCAGGATGCGGGCATCCTTCAGCAGGCAGCGGGCCAGGGCAATCCGCTGTTTTTGTCCTCCGGACAAAATGATGCCCTTTTCTCCGACCAGAGTTTCAAAACCATGGGGGAAGCTGCGAATTTCTTCATACAGGGCGGCATCGCGGGTGGATTTTTCAAGCTGCGCTTCGGTGATGCCGGGATTGCCGAAAGTGATGTTGGCTCGAATTGTTCCGGCAAACAAAAACGGCTCCTGGGGGATAAAGCCAATCTGCGATCTTAAATCCTTGATTTTCAGGCTGCGGATATCGTTGCCGTCAAGCAGGATGCGCCCCCGGCTGGTATCATAGAGTCTTGGGATCAGGCTGATGAGGGTAGATTTGCCGGATCCCGGCGGACCGACGATACCCAGCACCTTCCCCGGATCGATGGACAAATCGATTGCACTGAGGGTCGGCATTCCGTTCAGCTCATGGCCGGATCCATAGTCGAAGGAAACCTTTTCAAAAACGATCCTGCCATCAACACGGTCAACCGACCGGGCGTCCGGCCCATCCTTGATCCCGGGCACCGTTTGCAGTATTTTGTTGAGGCGGTCCAGGGAGGCCCGGCCGCGTTGAATGAGATTGGTGACCCATCCCAGCGCCATCATGGGCCAGGTCAGCAGACCCAGGTAGCTGATGAACGCGACGAAATCACCGGCTGTGATGGTTTGCAGGATGGTTTGACGGCCGCCAAGATAAATGACAATGGCCAGACTTATATTTGAAAAAAGAAGCATTGCCGGAAAAAATGACCCGATAATTTTAATCAGCCGGATGTTTTTTTCAACATAATCCTTTGAGATGGCTTCCACCTTGAGGGCTTCTTCTTTTTCGCGATGATGTGCCTTGATGACCCGGATGCCTGTAAAACGCTCCCGGACGACTTCGGTCAGATCTGAAAAGGCGGCCTGTACCGCCTGATAGCGCTGATGCATTTTTTTGCTGAAAAAACGGGTGCTGATGACGATCAAGGGCATGGGGATCAGGACAAAGACTGTCAAGGTGGTGTTGATATAGGCCATGAAGCCGATGGCGGCCAGCCCCAGGACGATGGCATCGTTTAAAGCCACCATTCCCATGCCGGTGGCCATCCGGATCTGCTGAATGTCGTTGGTTGCATGGGCCATCAGATCGCCGGTCTTGACGCCGTCGAAATAGGAAGCCGAAAGGTTTTGCAGGTGGCTGAACAGCGTGTTTCTCAACCCTTCTTCAACTCGGCGGGACGTTCCCAGCAGGCAGCGGCGCCAGATGTAGCGAAACAGGCCGATAAATAGCGCCAGGCCCACCATATAGAGTGCATAAGACAGCAGGCTCCAGACATCGATCCGGTCGGCCGTCAGATCATCAACGGCCCACTTGATAATGCGCGGGATAATCAGCTGGAGCACATCAACGGTAATCAGACTGATCAGTCCGGCCAAAATGCGGGTGCGATTTTCGATGAAATAAGGTTTTACGAGGGCCGTCGCCGGTTGGGTAAATTTCATAGTCGACTCATAAATATTCAATTTACAATCTTCAATTTTCAATTCCGGCTTGTCCGGATGAGGCCTTTTAATGACTAAATATAAGTGCCGGAAGAATATCCGCAAGTTATTTGAGCCGCCGGGACGCTGCCTGCGGTCTGAAACGGTCTTTCTGCGAAGGCCGGGGTCCGGAAGAGATTGAGCCGTCTGATTGCATTATATTTTTGACCCTTTCGGGAATGATTGACTTTATTCGGGCCGGTTGTTATTGTAATTTCTATGGAATCAGGAAGTATTGTTGAGTACATCGACCGTCAAAAAATTCTGTGTGCAGTTGTCCTGGAAGTCAAAAATCAACGTTTGCGGCTGTTGACCGAAAACAATCGCGAAGTTAAACTTTCAGCCGGCCGACTGTTGCACAAGGATACAGCACGCCTCAACTTGGCTATGGGTCGGGACAAGATGGTCAATGCCTTGAAAGAAGTCGCCAGCAAGCGGAAAGCGCTGCTCGACCAGGTGGATATCAAAGATCTCTGGGAGATTCTGAATTCAGAGCAGGTGTGGATCGATCTGGAAACCATGACGGAATTTTGCTTTCCGGACAGTCCCGGCGGCGATCATGAATCGGCGGTAATCCGGGCGTTTTTTGATGACCGGCTGTATTTCAAATTTAACCTGGATCAGTTTTTTCCCAACTCAGTCCAGCAGGTGGAACGGCTGATCGCTCAGCGCCAGGAGGAGGCGCGCCGCAACCGGGTGATTGAGCGGGGCGGCGATTGGCTCAAAAGCCTGTTAAACGGGGTACCGCCGCCGGCCGACATCCGCGGTGAAGATGTTTGGGAATTTACTCAAATCCTGAAGTCCTACTACCTGACTGAAAATGACGGCAACGATTGCGCGCTGGCCAAGGCAATGATCAGCAAATCGGAGTTGGAGCAGTCGACCAGACTCTTTCCAATTCTGGTTAAGCTGAAAGTTTTCGAAGAGAACGAAAATATTGATTTACTGCGTCTGGAGATTCCCGTTGAATTCTCAGGCGAGATCCAGCAGAGCGTTGAAAAACTTGTTTCCGCCCACCGGGATTTTACCCATGACCCGGCCCGCAAAGATCTGACATCCCTGTCTCTTATGACCATCGATGGGCAGTCCACCCTCGATTTTGACGATGCGCTCAGCATCGAAAAACTGGGCGATCACTACCGTCTCGGCATTCATATCGTCGACATCGGTCATTTTGTCCGCAAGGCAGACCGCCTTGACCGCGAGGCGCTTTCCCGCGGCAGTTCGATCTATATGCCCGATCAAAAAATATCCATGCTGCCCGCTGCCATGGCGGAAGGGCTTTGCAGTTTAAAGGCCGGGGAACTGCGGCCGGCCATCAGTACCCTGGTGAACCTGAGCCCCTCCATGGGAATTGTCGACTACGAGATTGTGCCCAGTTTGATCAACGTCGAAAAGCAGCTCAGCTACTACGATGTCAATCTGGCGGCAGATCAGGATCAGGACATTGTCAGACTGCGCCAAATTGCGGAAAAATTCCGTCGGCAACGATTGAATGCCGGTGCGGTTCAAATTTTGGTGCCTGAGATCAATGTGTGGCTGGCAGACGACGGGACCATCAGCGTCAGTAAGATCAACCGGGAAAGCCCCGGCCGAATGCTGGTTTCGGAAATCATGATTCTGGCCAACTGGCTGATGGCTAAATTTCTGGCTGAAAACGAAATGCCGGCAATCTACAGGTCGCAGCCGGATCCCAGGGAGCGCCTCTACAAGGGAGATGAGGGCACCCTTTTTCAAAATTGGATGCAGCGAAGATATCTGAGCCGGTTTGTACTCGACCATCGTCCGGGCAAACATTCGGGCCTCGGATTGGATGCCTATGTGACCGCAACTTCTCCCATCCGGAAATATTTTGATCTGGTTACCCAGCGACAAATACGGGCCGTGCTGGGTTTCGAGCAGCCTTACACCCCTGAGGAAATCGACCAGCTGCTTCAAATGCTCCAGCTGCCGATGAGCAACGTCGGACGAATCCAGGCGGGTCGGCATCGCTACTGGCTGCTGAAATACCTCGAACAATGCGTGGGACGCAAAGAAGAGGCGATTGTTCTGGTTCGGCGCCGCAACAATTATCAGATACTTCTGTGCGAATACATGCTCGAATGTGATCTGCCCCTTTCCAGCGGCCTGGAGCTGAAGCCCGAGGATCTGATCCAGGTAACCATTCAAAATGTGAGCGCCCGCAACGATCTGCTGCAGGTCGCCATCGGGTAGTCAGCGGGGACAGAAGTCAGAGGACAGAGGCTTTTGAATTTGGTTATTCGTTATTAGAATTAAAATAAGACTTTCTAGCCCCCATGATGCCAATTCAGTCGACCTGAGACAAGTAAAGACTTGTGGGAGCGGCTCCCAGCCGCGATGAACCGCCGACAGCCTCCGATTGAATCGCGGCCGCCTCGCCAAAAGCGGTTGAGATGCAAACCAAAGCCGCTCCTGCTTACCTGCCCAGTAGGCTCCCTTCAAAATTTCGACGATCCCTATTTAACCGATACGACCCGCCCATCCGTTATCCGCAAAAGCTGTTGGGGGGTTAGCTTGAAGACGGCCCGCGGCGTTCCGGCGGCGGCCCAGATTTCTTCATATTGAAGCAGATCTTCATCAATGAGGACCTTCAGACGCCGAGAATGACCGACAGGCGGGACACCTCCGATGACAAAACCGGTTGTTTCGCGGACGAAATCAGCATCAGCCATCGACAGGGGTTCGGCGATCAGCCCTGCAAGTTTTTCTTCGTTGACCCGGTTGGCGCCGCTGACGGCCACCAGAATCGGCTGAAGCGATTGCGCGGTCTGAAAGATCAGGGACTTGACGATCTGGCCCAACCGGCATCCGACAGCCCGGGCGGCGTCCGCGGCAGTGCGCGTGGATTGAGGCATTTCAACCACCTGACAGGATAACCCATAAGAGTGCAGAGCGCGC
Organism: uncultured Desulfosarcina sp.; assembly: GCA_964435765.1. Taxonomy (GTDB): domain Bacteria; phylum Desulfobacterota; class Desulfobacteria; order Desulfobacterales; family JAFDCJ01; genus JAFDCJ01. The sequence continues at coordinate 11,272 of CAYTBC010000087.1, read as the reverse complement.
TGAACTTTGCCGGCGCTTGAGCTTAATTCTGCTGACATCTTACCCCCATTGACTAAAATTTTTTTTGTAATATCTTATTAAACCGATGTTCAATGCCACAAAAAATTATAGTTTAACTCAGAAACTGAATATTTCTCTTGAAAAAATAATTAACATAAATTATAAACTTATTTTAAAAATAAATTACATTCAGGGAGCTTCAGAGCGATGGGAATCCAAGAGCGCAAAGAAAGGGAAAAGGAGCGGCGGCGGCAGCAGATTATGGTGGCTGCCAAAAGAGTGTTTTCAGATAAAGGCTTCAACAAGGCGACCATGGAAGATATCGCCCAGGAAGCGGAACTCAGCCCCGGCACCCTTTACCTGTACTTTAAGAATAAAGAAGAACTCTATGCCTCACTTTCTTTGAGGATCCTCCAATATCTTCTCATCCGTGTTGAACATGTCAATGATGAAAAAGACGCCGGTCCTGAAGAAAAATTAAAAGCCCTGATGGACGCGATGTACGACGTTTATGAATTTGACCCGTTGATCATCATCAATATGTTTCATTTGCAGTCCAGTGAAACATTAAAAAACCTGTCGCCGCAATTGATGAACGAGATCAAGGACTTGTCCCGCAAATCCCTGGGTTCAATCGCTCAAATCTTTCAAACCGGGGTTGAGCAGGGCCTTTTTGTCGACCGTCATCCGGTGGCCATGGCCGACACCTTTTGGGCGCTGTTTTCCGGCGTTGTGCTTTGGTTGACCAGCAAAAGGCTGATCAACCAGGAAAAAGACTATCTCAAACAGACTCTTGAACTTGCCTTTGATATTTTCGGACGCGGCGTGAAGAGCGATTAAAAAAGCCGCGCAATCTCATCGACTTCAAAATTGGGCCAGGCTGTCGGTTTGCCGCGTTTGACTGCGCAAACTCCCTGGCCTTTTTCCTGCACCTCTCCAATGCAGGTCACTTCAATGCCGCCCTTGCGAATTTTATCCATCAGGCGCTGACAGCCGGCTTGCCGGCAGCAGATTAAAAGGCTGCCCGAGCCGATCAGGCCCAGCGGCTGAATATTCAGCAGACGGCAAATTTTTTGAGTCTCGCCAAAGACGGGGATGGCATCCATATCAATTTTGATCCGGTGCCCCCCGGCGATGCTCAACTCCTCTGCGGCCGTTGCCAGACCGCCCTCGGTGATATCGTGCATGGCGCTGGTGCCCCTGGATTTTGCTGCAATTTGAGCTTCCTTGAGGATGCTGATGTCGGTTAGAAATTGGCGGCATCTTTCAACTTCCGATTCAGCCAGTCCCATTTCTTTTAATCGGCCGCCAAACTCCCGCGCAATAATCGCCGTTCCCTCCACCGCGACACCCTTGGTCAGCAAAACCCGATCGCCTTGGGCCATGCGGCGCTTGTCGATCAGGTTGCGCCTGGCGACCGTGCCTGCCATCATTCCGGTGACCACCGGTCGTGCGACGGCATCGGTAATTTCGGTGTGCCCGCCGCACAGGGTAATTTCCCAGCGCCGGCAATACTCTTTGAGCTCGTCGATCACCTGGCGGATTTCAGAGGGCGTGACGCCGCAGGGAAACAGCAGCGTGGTCAGAAGCCAGCGCGGTTTGGCCCCCGAGGTTGCGATATCATTGGCGTTGATCAGCACCGCATACTGGCCGATGGAATCCGTTGCAAAGGTGATCGGATCCGATTTGAGTACCAGAATTTCTTCGGCCGCAACGTTCACAGCTGCCGTGTCCTCTCCAATTCCCGGATTGATGAGGATCGACGGGTCATCGAACACAAACTGGTTTAAAAATTCGCGCAGCAGATCATTCGGCAGTTTACCGGCCGGCAGGGGTATGCCCAGTCGCACAATGGGTTTGAGAGCGTCTAAACGAGATATGTGAAAGGGTTTTGCAGCCGCAGCCGCTTTGTCCGCTGCCGGCCGGGTCAAAAATACGGTGACAGCGCCTGCTCTTTGCGCGGCATGCTGGATCGATGGGTCGCCTGTTACCACCAGAACCTGCTCCGGCGGCAAAGCCATTTGCCGGGCGGCAAACTGAACCATATTGGTATCCGGGTTTTCCGTCAGGATTTCGACTCCGCTGATAACCGGGTTGAAATCCGAGGCGTTTAATCCTGACAGGCTATTCAGCGTTTTTTCTGCCAATAGCGGGCTGCCGTTGGAAATTATTGCCAGGCGCAGTTTTTTTAATTTCAGGTATCGGACGATTTCCGGGGCTCCGGGCGCGGGTTTTGAATTGACGGCGGCTTTTAGCCCGAGGCGCTCGAGTTCGGACCCAGCGCGGGTTCTTGCGTTGTCGTCGGGCAGGCTGCGGATAAAATCCAGGACACCGGTCTCAGCGGGACAGCCGATCGAGGCCTTGATCGTTTTCGCATGGGAGCTTTGCGCCTTAACCAGCGTGCTTTCCAGGTGGAACAAAACGGCTTTGATTCGCATGGGTTGATTTTGCATTCTAGCTTGAGGGTCATTCCTTTCCAGTTTTCAGCATCAGAATCCTTGACAGAAAGCGGTTCAAATGTCAAATAACAACAGCTTTTAATCCATATGGAGGAAATCCTATGATGGCGGTACCAGAAAAAACCGGTCAATTTGAGGGGGCTGACGGGGTGAAGATTTTCTATCGATATTATCCGGCCGCACCTGAGCGGGCCCGCTTGGTCATCGCACATGGATTGGGGGAGCATTCCGGGCGCTACGGCAACGTGATCGACTGTCTACGACCCCGGGGTGTCGGCATCTGGGCGCCGGACCATCGGGGCCACGGTCAAAGTGAAGGCCGCCGCGGACATGTGCTCAATTTCATCCAGTACCTCACGGATCTGCGCCTGATGATCACCTTGGCCCGCGAGGATATGCCGCACGGCCGGAAGTGCTTTCTATTAGGGCACAGTCTGGGCGGCCTGATCGTCCTGTATTATGCTCAGAGATTTCCGGAACTCATTGACGGCGTGGTGGCGTCGTCCCCGGCGCTGGGAATGGTGGTCGAGGTGCCGGCCGTTAAAAAAATATTAGGGGTTTGCATGTCATCCATTCTGCCGGGATTTACGATGGGCAATGAGCTGGACGCAACCAAAATCAGCCACGACCCCCATGTCGTCAGTGCCTATGAAAGCGATCCCCTGGTGCACGACCGGGTCAGTGCACGGTTTTTTACGGAGTTCATGGCCGCCATGGAAACCGTCCATCAGCAGGCGCCGTCGCTTCAGGTTCCGCTATTGCTGCAGGTGGCCGGCGACGACCATCTGGTAAGTGCCCGGTCTGCAGCTCGATTTTTTGAAACACTGGCGGTTGCTGACAAAACCCTGCACGTCTATGATGGGTTGTACCATGAGATCTACAACGAATTGAAAGAACGCAGGGAGCAAGTAATGACAGACCTGGTGAATTGGTTGGAGAAACAAATCATTCAAACACGCTGAACGCAATCGGCTCTTTTAAGGGAGGGTGAAAAGCGACAGGGCCGATGATTTCTTTTTCAGCGGGCGTTTCAATGCCCCACCAGTTATTCGCGGCCTTAACGCTGCCTTGATCATCCAGCACTTTAATTTCCCAGCCGCCGTTGTTTAAAATATTGTTTTGCTCTATTTTGGCCCGGCTGCTTTCCAGCAAAAGCCCGCCTGAGCTATTTTCGGTAATAACGGAATTTTTGACGATAATCCGGGCCTTGCGGGCGGCAATACCCGATTTTTCTGATGTTCGAATCAGACTGCCGGAGATTTCCGCTTCACTTTCCTCCATGACGATGCCCCAGACATTGTCGTGAAACTGGCTGTTCCGAATAGAAACTTTTGATTGGGATGCTCTGAAACCGAATTCAGCGTCGGATACGGCGCAGTAAAGGATCTTGTTTGGGGTGCGGCTGCGATCCAGAAAAATGCCTTTCCAGCTGGACATCCCCAAGCTCGACAAACGAACCGGGTTGTCTTCGGTCCCTAAAATCTGCAGTTCGCCTTGGACAATGAGACCCAGGCTGCGAAACCATATTACGGTGCCGGGATTCATGGTCAGTTTCGCGCCTGATTTCACCACCAGGGCATCATTGACAAGATAAGGGCTTTTTTCGCGGCCCAGAACATAATCCTCGGCAATGACGGCCGGCAACAAGGTCGGTTTGCCGATTTTGATCGAACCCAGGGTGTCCATCCATTGGCTGCCCACGCCGGTTTTGCCTCTGAGATATCCCACCACCCTGCCATGGGCCAAGCGATCTTTTTCTTTGATCCGGTAGGCTCCAATGTAAACGCCCGGTTCCACCTCTTTGAGCGGGAGCCGGTCGATCAGCGGAGGCGAACTCCAACTGGCGAATTGCTTTTTTTCTCCGATCAGGGCCACTTTCAAATAATCTCCCGGTACCAGCAATTTGCCGGCGCCGTTGTGAACCAGGGCTTGGATTCTGGGCGGCGGATCGCTGACACCGGGCGGATTCGGAATGGTTGCAACCATTTGCATGCACAATTCGGAGGCGGCCTTCATGTGGGTGGCGCGGCTGTGGCTGAGGGCGGTTTTGAAGACCGCTGTGGCCAGACCGATGGGACTGATCGGCACTTCGCCTTCCTCAATATGAATGGTGTGTTCGAGTTCCCAGATGGTCTGGCCGGTGTCGCAGAGCACCATCCGTGCCTTGAGCCCAGCCTGGTTGTCTGAATACACCAGCGCAAATATTTTTCCCAGGCTGGTAACTTCGCCGTAAATGACGGCATCCACCCCGAGCAATTGGCCCAGCTTCTGGGGTGACACCTTCTTGCCGGCGGTGACTTCCGCATACAGATGATTGATTTCCAGGTTATCGTCAACGACGAAAGGCTCGAGATCCCGGTAATTCAGGGAGCTGAAAAAATTATAAAACATCCGGCGCACAAGCGTGCCGGCTTCCGGGGTGGACGTTTGGTTTACAAACGGCAAAATGGCCACTCGGGAGGGAAGTTGATTCTCCTCGGCGACGACCGCCGCCGGCCCCGGCTGCAGGATTCGCAGCGCGCAGGAGGTGTTCCCGACGGCGACATAAAGAAAAAACAGAAGGATCGTACAGGATGTCAGCAATTTTTCAGGATGGATTTTCAACATGCGGGATAATTCTTTCCTTAAATCACCAGGGCTTATCGCTTTCTTGCTTGTCCTTCTGATCCTCGAAAAGATATTTCATGATCCAGGAGCTTTCAGTGCCCGACTCCTCAAGCATGCGTTTTATCTCTTCTTTCTTTTCAGCCTGGGTTTGTTTGTTCTGATTTTTGCCTTGTGAATTCTTTTTTAAGGACCTTTTGGCGTAAAAGGCTTTGCGGGAACTCGCGTTGGTGTCCGCCAACTTTTCGCGGCAGATTTTCATTTTATTATTGACTTCAGAGGTGTCCGTATCAATCAAGTAGTAGCGCTCAAAAAACGAGAGGGCCTTGGACCATTTCTTTTGGGAAAAATATTTTTCGCCGTTTTCACTGTAAAAAGTCTTCATTTGATCGATTCTTTGCAATGCCAATGGGTTTCCGGGCTCCAGGCTGAGAACGGCCTGATAGAGGACATAGGCATTTTGATTGACCGGCTTCAAATACTGTTGAGCCTGAAAGTGTTCGTCGGCCTCCTTTAATATCTGAGACAGGGTCTGGTCCTGGCGGCTTTGTTCCTGGTGGGCGAGCCATATGCGGCGTATGGATTTATGGGCCTCTTCAAAATAGATGCTGTCTTCGTTTATGGTGCTGTACTGCCGTAAAGCCGGCTGGAATTTTTTGGCGGATTCCAGTTGTTGGGCCAGGCTCAATCGATAATAATCCAAGCGGTCCCATAGAACCTCGGCTTCTTTGCCGGCGCCGTATTCCGCCAGATACTCCTTTAAATATTCCACTGCGGATTCCAGGCTTTCCTGCTGGGATCGCTGTTCGGCGATGGCCAGGGCCGTTTGCGCGAAAAGCTCCGTTGCCAGATGGGTCTGGTCCTGAGGCAGATCCAGGTCTAAAAGATGTTTGAGTGTATTTTGGGCGGACAGATATTTTTGCGCCTGGATCTGTTTGGAGACGGATTTAAGCGCCCATTTGATCTTTAATGGCGTGTAGGCCTGAAAGTAGCCAAAATAACCCGTGAAAATAAGCAGCAGAAAAATCGCAATCCAAAAACCCAATCCCGAGTGCTCTTTTCGGGTGATCATTTTGGTGTCAAGCCTCTTCACATCCTCGGGCCGGTCGGAAAGAAATGCCAGGGCGGCCGATCCGATTTTAAGTTGATCACCGGTATAAAGGCGCTTCTCGTCAATGACGCTGTCATTTAACAACAGCGGATTGGTTGTGCTGACGTTTCGGACGATAAATGCGTTCTCGCGTTTTTCAATGATGCAATGTTTGCGGGATACCAGCGGGTCCAGAAGACTGAGATCGGCGTCCGCCGATCGCCCGATGACGAGTTTGGATTTGTTGAGCGGATAGATCCTGCTGTCACCGGATGCCGTGGTGCAAACCAGTCGGGGCCCGATGATTTTCTCTTTGGTGCGATGGATAACCAGCGTTTTGGCTTCCACGGGACCGTCCACAGGCGCCCGGTCGGTTTTTTTTTCTTCCTGATTGATGACTGTCATGGTTAACCTGAATAGGATTTTTATGTTCGAAAGTGCTGCACGGGAATACAAAGGTTATATCGGCAGATTTGCACCAGGCTTTAATAAGAATTTCCCTGACCCGGTGGCTCTATCAAAATTATTCCGGCAAAATGGATCCGGATTTTGGGGGTGGGTATTGGGACGGCTATGATTATAGAAAGGAATTCGTTGGGGTATCAGGTTACCAGGGCCACGTGTCGGCGAGATAGGCCAGGCTCGGCCACAGATCTTTTTCCCGGTGGGGCTCAAGGGTGATGATGGGGGCTGAATCTTTATTTTTTTTCAAGTATCTTAATATCTTATTAAAATCGATGGCTCCGCGGCCCATGGCCAGGTGCTCGTCCATGTGGCCGAAGTTATCGTGCAAATGAAGTTGTCCAAGATACGGACCCAGAACTTGCAGCCATAGCTCAAGATCGGATTGTCCGAAAGCGAATGAATGCCCGCTGTCCAGGCAAAAACCGACATTCAGGGTTTCAAGGGCATTAAAAAGGATGAGCATGTCGTCCGGACCGTCTTCATAAACGTTTTCCAGCATCAGCCGGGAGCCCCTGGCGGTAATCTCCGCAGCCAGCCAGGACCACATTTCAAGGCTGTTTTCCACCCAGGCATCTTTCAGATAGCCATATCTTTTGGCGTCATAGCCGGCGTGGCAGATTACCGATCTGGGCTTGAACAGTGGAACCAGTTCGAGCAGCTGCTCAAATCGCTGCCGGGTCGTCCGGCGCACGGTCGGATCAGGGGATCCGGCGCTCAGGTCCATGAAGGGTCCGTGAAGGGTAATCTGCCTTGAGATACTCTGAAATTGCCGAGCAATGCGGCTGAAGTCCGGGCGTTTAAAACGGTCCAGCGCGGCCGCATCCAAGCCGATTTCCGGGTTCAGGCCGTTTTTAATAAATACGTCCAGATGCGTATCAACCAGCATGGTAAACGGTATGTTGATTTGGACTTTTTGAATGATATGCTGCATCTTTTCTCGCATTATTTTTACTCCTGCGGCTCGGACTGTGCATCCTCCGGATGAAATTCACCGGCTGCAAATGGAATGTTGAGATGATAAACTCCGTTTTCACGATTGCGTTGACTGACTTTGCGTGTATAATGAATCGGATTTTCCACCGTCTTCAAAACCGCTTCACTTTACTCGATTTGGATTAAAAATGAAATTAGTTTCTCGACTCGAAAATGGGTTGCAGCGGCTGTTGGATGGATTTTATGCGGCATGGCCGCAGCCGCATCCCGGTGCGGAGCGCCTGAAACAATCAAAAATCGTTTCTCATCGCGGTGAACATAATAACCGATCCGTTTTCGAGAACACCCTGGCCGCCTTTGACAAAGCCTATGACGCCGGGGTTTGGGGGATTGAGTTTGATGTTCGCTGGACTCGGGATCTTCAACCGGTCGTAATCCATGACCCCGACCTCAATCGAGTCTTCGGCATCGACCTTAAGATCGGAGACGTCAGCCTGGAGGCCTTGCGGCGTCAATGCCCGCAGGTTCCGATGCTGGCGGAGGTGATTCTGAAGTACGGCCGGAAACTGCATATGATGCTCGAAATAAAAGCCGAGGCCTATCCCGACCCGCTGCGGCAAAACCGGATTCTGCAGGATTGTTTTGCGGCCCTTGAGCCCGGAGCCGATTATCATCTGGTTTCCCTATCGCCGGAAATGTTCGAACTGATCACATTCGTCCCGGCGTCAACCTTTATTCCGATTGCAGTCTGGAAGCCGTCCCGGTTCAGCCGGATCGCCTTGGAAAAAGAATGGGGGGGCGTGGCCGGGCACTATTTCCTTTTAAATGGCAGCCTTGTGGCCAGGCACCATGCCAGGGGACAAAAAGTGGGTACCGGATATCCCGGCTCCAAAAACTGCCTTTTCAGGGAGATCAATCGCGGGATTGAATGGATTTTTTCGAACCAGGCCGGAGAGCTTCAGAAACTCGTTAATGAACTCGTCGAAACAACCTAAATTATGATAGCCGGGTCGATTTTGATTCTTCCCTGTTGGGTTCCTGAAATTTTTCCTTTTACCTGTATGCGGGAACCCGGTTTGATGTTGTCCAGGTAGTTTTTTTGCTGATTATTCCGGGGATACACCCGCAACAGGGTTCCCGGGACGTCCGGAGTCGATTGGGTCACGACCTGATAAAAGTCTCCCGATTGGGTTGCCACGAAAACTTCCAGATTCCACTGAACAATTTTGCCCGTGATTTCGGCTGCTTTGCTTTGCGCCTGAGGACTCATCTGTTTATTTTTGGGGTTGAACACGCTTGCTAATTCGGCGGTATTGACGGAATCAACCGCAGCCGCGACAATGTTTTCCAGCTTGTCAGGCTGGCTTTTGTTGACCGGAATCCCAAAAGCGGCGGCCATCGCCAAACAGCCGACGCCGATGATCAGCATTAACAACCGGCCGGATTGAACCTTTTTGCCGCAATGGGGGCATTCCTTTACGGATTTTGCAAAATCCTCCCCACAAGATTTGCACATTCTTAAATATGAGCTTTGAGTCATGATCTCTTCCTTTTCTGCATTTTTTGCTTTTACAGCGGAGTAATTGTACTTCCCTGTCTGTTTGCCGGTGGTTTATCCCAACATTGAAAAACAGGTCCTCCGGATCAGGATTCTTTATCTCGACGTCGCTGCCGCAAGCCGATTGTTTCGAAAAAGATAAGGACATATTCAATATCGGCATTTTGCGGGGATGCATTAATTTTTTTTGGGGGACAAGCCGATCGTCAGAAATTTTGATCAGTGCTTTCGAATGGAAACGGAGGGTGATTGATATATTGCAGGCTAATCGGCAGACAGATATTTTGCCTGCTCGCGTCCTTTTTTTTCATCGACAAAATAGAAGAGTACCGCGCCGATGATGAACAGCAGCAAAATCGACCCGATGCTCCAGCGCGAGGCCAACCGGCCGACGGCGGTCAGCTGTGCCTCCGTCGGTGAGAGCGGCATAAGGATCCGGCGAACAATCAAACCGACCACGGCCATCAGTGCCGGGCCGATGATAACTGCAAATTTACCCAGCATGTTGTAAAAGCCGTAAAATTCAGCGGCCTTATCGCCCGGTATCAGGCGGGCGTAATAGGACCGGCTGAGAGCCTGGATGCCGCCCTGCACCAGCCCGATCACAATGGCCAGAATGTAGAATTCATGCTTCTGGGTCATCATGGTGCCCCAGACGGTAACCCCCATGTAGATGACAATCCCCAGGTAAATCGCTTTGCGGACACCCCACTTCTGACCCAATTTTCCAAATACCAGCGCGGCCGGAAACCCGACAAACTGCGTAATCAGCAGGGCGATAATCAAATCGGAGGATTCAAATCCCAGCGACAGTCCGTAGTCAACCGCCATGCGGATAATGGTGTCGACCCCGTCGATATAAAACCAGTAGGCGAAAAGAAACAGTAAGACGACTTTCATGTGCCGCAGTTTTTTAAATGTACCGCTCAGCTGGCGAAAACCGGCCTTGACGACACTTTCGCCGGCCTCCGGCGGCGAGGCGGTCCGGATCTCCTTCACCCAGGCAATCGTAAACAGGGTAAACAGCCCCCACCACGCCGCCACCGTCAGGAAAGAAACCCGCACGGCGGCGGCGGCATCCGGCAGGCCGAACTTTTGAGGCATCAGCGTCATCAGGACATTGACCAGAAACAGCAGTCCGCCGCCCAGGTATCCCATTGAAAACCCCAAACTGGAGACATAATCAATTTTATCTTCGCCGGCCACGGCGGGCAGCAGCGCATCGTAGAACACGTTGGCACCTGAAAAGCCGATAATGCCGATGGCATAAACAAAAATAGCCGTGACCCATTGGCCTTTCTGGACCATAAACAATCCGATTGACATCAGCACGCCCAGATAGGCGAACAGCAGCATAAATTTTTTTTTGGCAGATCCTTTGTCGGCAATCGCTCCCAGCACCGGCGCCATGAGCGCCACAATCAGGCTGGCGATCGAATTGCCGAAGCCGAGCTGGGCCGTACTCGCGTTGACATCGGCCCCATAGCTCCAGTACTGCTTAAAGAAGACCGGGAAAAAACCGGCCATGACGGTGGTTACGTAGGCCGAGTTGGCCCAGTCATACATGGCCCATCCCCAAATCGTTTTTTGGCTGGAATTCAAAATGCTGCCTCCCTAATTTTTGCTCCTCGGGCTAAAAGTTTTCATTCAAAGGAATTTTAGGAATGTGAGGAAACAGTTCCCGATCGGGATTTATTTTAGTGCCTGCCGTTGACGGCCAAAATGCGTTCGTGCAGCCGTTCGGCCCGCAGACAGAAGGTTTCCAGCTTGGCATTGATCAGCTGCGGGAACGGTGAGCCGTCGCTCTCGATGGCTAGAAAGGGCAGTTCATCGATATCGGTCAGCACCGTGCGAAGCAGCTGATTATCGGGTTCGCTGGCCAGTTTGTCGCTGCTGTTCATGGCCTCGTTCAGAATTGATTCCGAAAGCCGGTTGGGCATGCAGCCGAAGGGACCGATCGCGATGACCCCGCATGAATGGGAAACAACTTCCGTCAGGGAACCGCCGACGGTCAGAACGGCTTCCCCCGGAAGATCTCTGGAAATATAGGGGGTGGCGTTTTTGATAATCTTATCCATGTCCAGCGGTTCGGCATGCACCAGGCCGGATGCGGACAAGACGGATTTGATCTGCTTCTCGTAGCGGGCCTGACATTTGTTGCGG
>CAYTBC010000086.1:14712-19010 GCA_964435765.1 uncultured Desulfosarcina sp. | reverse complement strand
CATAGGCACTGGCCAGCTGGGCAAAGGCACCGGGCGCCGTCATGTTCGGAAACCACTGCCAGTTCAGACTGCCGGAATCAGACCCGACAAAACTGGGAAGTCCGCCGTAGCCGGTGTCTTTGAGTTTTTCAACCCCCATTGCCAGGGCGATGTCATAGGCGCCGGATGCAACCGCATAACAGGCGCCCCTGAAGGCCTCGGTGCCGGTGGCACAAAAATTTTCGACCCGGGTTACCGGAATATTCTGCAACCGCAGCGTCAGTGAGAGGGGCAGCGCACTGCGCCCCACATTGATGCTGTCAAAACAGGTTCCCAGCCAAGCGGCTCCGATATCTTTCTTTTCGATTCCCGCATCCTCGATGCACTCCTTGAAGGCCTCCACCATCAATTCTTCGGCGCCGACGTCCCAGCGCTCACCGAACCGGGTGCAGCCCATACCGATAATTGCAACTTTGTCTTTTATTCCTGTCGCCATAATTTTTCCTCCGGAAAAATTATATAAAATAATTTTTTGTTAAATGGTTAACTGCTAAACTTTAATACTTCATTAGCTTTCAAAGAAATATTTATAACCCGCGGTATGCTATTTTTGGGGCGGATTAATTAACCTATTGCAAAAAGCTTCTCGAGCAGCTGACTCTTCATCACATCCCCGGCGATCTGCAGCTTGCCGGAGGTAAAGGCCTGCATGGCCGGCAGCTTCCCGCCCATCATGGCCAGAAAGTCGGCGGCCGCCATCTTGATCGTACAGACCGGCTTGTCGTGGGACCCGGCGTCAATCTTGCAGGCGCCGTCTTTAACCACACAAAACCAGTCGCCGCCCCCTTGCCCAGAAATATTGAACTGAAAGACCACGTCGACCCCGGCGGCGGCATCCGCTTTGAAGCTGCCGGCCATACCGTCGAAGATCGCCTGCACACTGCCGCCGGCGTCAGCTGCTGCCGGTGCGGCCTGTGCTTTTTCGCCGGGAGGCATGATGAGGGCAAAAATGGCGGCATTGGCATCTTCCATTTCTTGGGCGCCTTCCAGCGAGTTGATTTTTTGCCAGTTGGCGTGAATTTGCTCCGGCGTGGGCGGCTTATCCGGATCGCCCAGCTTCGTCGTGGGCCCGGTGACGACGGCGGCCCGGTTAAAATATCCCATGCCGCTGTTGAAGATGGCGCCGGTTTCCCGGCAGCCTTCGCTGCAAAGATAGACGACCATGGGGGCGACAAACTCCGGTTTCGATTTTTCAAACAGGTCCGGCGGCATGACGTCTTCGGTCAGCCGGGAAGCGGCGATCGGGGCAACGGTGTTGACTTTGATATCGTATTTTCGGCCTTCAAGCTTTAAGGTGTTCATCAACCCGACCAGGGCCATTTTGGCGGCGGAATAATTTGTCTGGCCGAAATTGCCGTAAAGGCCGGCGGCCGAGGTGGTCATGACGATGCGTCCGTAGCCGTTTTCTCTCATGACCGCCATGGCCGGACGGCTGACGTGATAGGCCCCGTTTAAATGAACATCCAGGACGGCCTTCCAATTTTCAGGCTCCATCTTCAAAAAGCTTTTGTCCCGCAGGATGCCGGCGTTGTTAATCAGGATATCCACCCGGCCGAAGGCCTCCAGAGCCGTTTGAACGATGCCTTCACCGCCTTCGGGTGTAGCGACATTACCGTAGTTGGCAACCGCTTCACCACCGAGCTTTTTGATTTCAGCCACCACCTGATCCGCCGGCGAAGCCGACCCCTGTCCGCTGCCGTCGCGGGCACCGCCCAGGTCATTGACCACCACCTTGGCGCCGCGCTGCGCCAATTCCAGGGCATAGGCCCGGCCAAGACCCGCGCCGGCGCCGGTAACAATCGCCACCCGATCATCAAAGCGGATTTTGTCTATGTCGGCAGCCGCCCCCGGCAGGGGCACCGCCTTCCAGAAATAATTGACAAACCCGCGCTCCGGGTCGACGCCTTTGCGTTTAAACTCCAGGCTGACCGGCAGCCCCACTTTGATTTCATCCAGTTGGCAGTCCGTGAAATCGGCCATCAGCCTGCCGCCGCCCTCAAACTGGACCATACCGTATATTGCCGGCGGATCGACCGACACCGCCAGCATATCGCCGGTAAAGGTTCTAACCCGGGCCGGAACATCGGCGAATTCATAATCATCCTGGCTGTAAAAAGCCCCGCAATTCGGATTGACGCAGATGTCGGCTTTCGGGAACTGAGGCGTGCCGCACTCCCGGCATTTGCCGCCCACCAGCGCCAGTATCATTTTGTTCTTGCGCCACAAAACCGTGGCAGCCGTCTGGGTGGGCGCCTCGGCCCGAATGCCCATTTCCGTTTTGATCAAATCCCTGAATTTGAGCCACTTGAGGTAGTTGTCGATGGATTTCTTGTTGGCCAGAGCGCCGGCCACCCCATTGCGTTTGGGGAGTTTGGCAATGTCTTCGGTCACCTTAAAGTATAGGGCGTTGGCGCCCTGCCCAAAGCCGCACATCAGGATGCGATCGCCGGGTTTGGCCTGCTCCAGGGCCGCAATAAACATCATAAACGAATGTGCAGCCCCGGTCTCTCCGCAGACCTCATGCATGTTATCCACCAGTTTTTCAGGCGCCGCCCCGAGTTCCTTCGCAATTTTACGGTGGTCGCCCTTAAAAAAGCAGGGAAAAACCAGCTTGTCGACATCATCCATCGTAATTCCCAATTTGTCGAAGAGGCCGTTGATCACCTGGGGAATGAAGGTCCCGTAACCCGCATCCCGGGTCCAGCGCTCTTCCCAGACATAATCGTACTTTTTGTCGGCACCCCGGTAGTGGTCGACAAAATCGCAGGATAAGGAATAGGATCCCTTGTATTCGGCAATCACGTCGGTATCCCCAACCATCAATGCGGCGGCACCGTCACCAAACCACATTTCGTAGAAATAAGCCGTTTTGGTTTCCCGGCGGTCACTGGCGGTCACCATGATATTTTTGCGCTCGCCGCTCGAAACGGAATCAAGGGCCGTGATCAGCGCCGTGGTCGCCGCCTTCTGGGAAGCGGTGTAATCCGCCGTGATAAAATCATCTCTGAGGTTGAGGGCCGCCGACACGATGCCGGCATTTTGCCGGTCCGCGAAGGGCAGCGTGGTGGACGCCAGAAAGAGGGCATCCAGCTTGGCTTTGTCCAAACCGTTTAAACAGTCGCGGGAGGCCGCCACCGCCATGGTGATTGAATCTTCATCCCAGTTGCACATGGACCGTTCCCCCTGGGCAACCATCATAATCGCCGGTGCAAACCAGCCCATGGCCTGAAAAATCGCCATCCGGTCTAATCTCAACCGCGGAATGTATGCGCCGTATGAAGTAATACCGATCATTGTAAACGTCTCCTCTATTGTCGGGTGTTCAAATCAGTAAAGGTAAAATTTGATAGATCCCAATGGTCCTTAAACTATTAAATCCGAAGCATGAAATACGAAATACGAAACAAATTCAAAATACTAATTTTCTAATGTGTAAAACATTGAAAAAAAATTTAGAAAACATTTCCGGCTCCGATCATAGTTTAGAATTTTTGTCATTTGATATTCGGATTTGTTTCGGATTACGAAATTCGAATTTCGAATTTATTATAATTTTATCAACCCTCAATACGCGATAAGCTTACGATCACTATGCTCGAAATTTGAAAAGTTTCTCTATCAGCTGTGACTTCATGATATCGCCTTCGATTTTGAGCTTGCCCGAGGTGTAGGCCTGCATAGCCGGCAGTTTGCCGTTCATCAGATCTAAAAAATCCGAATCACCCATTTTCAGGGTACAACCCGGTTTTTCATGGCTGCCGGCTTCCACCCGGCATTCGCCGTTTTTAATCATGCTGAACCAGTCACCGCCGCCGGCACCGGAAATATGGTACTGAAAAACAAGATCCACACCGGCAGCAGCCGCGGCCACAAACGCACCCGGCATGGCTGCAAACACCTCGGCGGCAGCGGCAAATCCCCGGCCGGTGTCGGCTGCCGTTTCAGCCGGCTGCGAAAAGGCGCTCAGCAGGTCCCCGATTTGCTCGGTCACGTTCTGATATTCTTTGGCGGCTTTCAGGGAAGTTATCTTTTCCCACTGCCCCCGGAGCTGCTCGGGTGTGGGGATTTGCTGGCCGCTTCCGACCACGGCTCCGGCTCCGGTGACAATGGCCGCCCGGTTGATGCATCCCAGGCCGACATTGTAAATGTTGCCGCTCACCGGGCATTGTTCCGAAACCAGATACAGTGCCATGGGCGCCACCAGTTCCGGTTTTAATTTGTCCAGATAATCCGGCGGTAAAATGTCTGCGGTCAACCGT
>CAYTBC010000086.1:0-14702 GCA_964435765.1 uncultured Desulfosarcina sp. | reverse complement strand
CCTGGCCGCAGGCAAGATCCAGAATTTTGGGAGATTTTTCACCCTCCAGCTTCAGCGTGTTCATCAGCCCCACCAGTCCCATCTTGGCGGCGGTGTAATTGGTTTGTCCGAAATTGCCGTAGAGACCGGCCGCCGAGGTGGTCATCAGGATACGGCCGTAGCCTTTATCCTTCATGACGGCAAAGGCCGGGCGCGACACATTGTAAGCGCCGTTTAAGTGAACATCCAGCACGATGTGCCAGTTTTCGGGAGTCATCTTCAAAAAGCTTTTGTCGCGCAAGATGCCGGCATTGTTGATCACAATGTCAACCGTGCCGAAGGCGTCCAGGGCGCTCTTAACAATGTTCGCGCCGCCCTCGACCGTAGCCACACTGTCGTAGTTGGCCACGGCTTCGCCGCCCAGGGCCTTGATTTCGTCGACGACCTTGTCGGCAGGCCCGCTGGAGCCGTCTCCGGAGCCGTCGCGCGCACCGCCCAGATCATTGACCACGACCCTGGCGCCCCTTTGGGCCAGTTCCAGGGCATAGATACGTCCCAGCCCGGCCCCGGCGCCGGTCACAATCGCCACCCGATTGTCAAAGCGGATTTCCTCTTTGGGAATCTCGCCGTATTCAAATATGCCGTTGTCGATCACCACCTCTTTAGTTTCGACGTTGATGACTTTCCACAGGGCCTGGCCGTCTGCGATCTTCCAGATGACCGTCTGAATCGGCAGCCCGGGATACAAAGGCCGCTTAAAGCGACACTCCAGGCGCCGGACTTTCTCCGGTTGCCCGGGCACAAAACTATTGATAAGTGCCCGGCAGGCATACCCGTGGGTGCACAGTCCGTGCATGATCGGCTTTTCAAATCCGGCCATTGCGGCAAATTCCTGGTCGACATGCAGCTGGAAGACATCTCCGGAAAGCCTGTAGATTAAAGGCTGATCCTCGGTCGGTTTGCCGTCGACCGTAAAATCCGGATCCCGCTCGGGAAAATCAACGCTTTTTGCCGGTGCATTTTCCCCGCCAAAGCCTCCGTCCAACCGCGAGAAGACCGTGACAATGCTGGTGAACAGCTTTTTCCCGTTGGAATGAAAGGTTTCAAATTCGGCCACCACCAGAGCCCCCTTCTCCGACCCCTTGTCGTAATAGTGCGTAATTGCGCCCTGAGTGGTCAGCGTACCTTCCGGCGGTATCGGGTTGTGAAAGATAAGTTCCTGCTCACCGTGAAGGACGCCGGCCAGATTGACATTGCTGGCGGCAGCCAGCTGGGGCATAAAATCGTATAGGGTAGTGATGCCGAAGCTGGGCAAAACCATTAGATTTTTTTCATAGCAGTAGTCCAGATCGGAAAACCCCGCCCCGACGCCAAGCGCGTATAGGACGGCATCTTTCCAGGTGTAATCCTTGGTGAACGGACCGATCTTTTTGCCGATCGCATCAAGGTTGAGCGCCATGTTCGTTCCTCCCCATCGGTAGTTATTTATTATTCGTTATTGGTTATTAGAAAGAGGCAGCAACTCAAAATGCTGGTGCCAATATACCTTGCATATTGAAAAATGTATGGATCCTATTTTAAACGCTGAATATAAACAGAATCCATTCCTTATTGTTAGGTGTATATATTTCCAAATTTAGCCGGTTTTCTCCGAAGTAAACGCTGGCACCAGAATAAATTTTAAGGTTTCCTTAACGACCTTTACATAATTTTCGTGGTCGGTGTCCAGCATCGGCCTGAACAGGTTTTCGCCGGAAATAAAATTTAACACCGTGTTCCAGACGGCCAGGATTCGGGCCTGGGCTTGGATCGAAATTTGTTTTTTGTCTTTGGCCAGATCCATGGCAACGGCGATGTTGGCAATGTGTTCGGCCATTTTAATATCAAGGGTGACGCCGTGGCGGGTTTTGTTGAAATAGCCGAAAAGAATCAGATTGGGGACTTCCGGGTGGGAAAAGAGGTAATCGCACATCATGTCCAGGGCGGTTTCTAGGCGGCGGGTCAACGATTGACCGCCGACATGGCGTTCAATTTCTTTCAGTTTTTCCTGGATTTCATCACCGACATCCGCCAGCACGGCTTCATACAAATCCTGTTTTTCGCCCCAGTGATAATAAAGCGTCGAGATGTCGATGCCCACATCTTTGGCAATCATCCGGGTGGTAGTGTCATTGTAACCGTATTTGCCGAAAATTCTGCGCGCCGAGCCCAGAATTTTGGCTTTCATTGAATGCGGATCCCGGCGGGCCCTTTCGAGGCGTGACGGCATGGGTTGCATCCCTTTCTACTCATCAAACTTTTAAATCAAAAATTTCCCAATAAATGTTTCCATCAATTGATGGAAACAGATTACCCGGAATTTAATCACCTGTCAAGAATTAAAGGGTGGTTCAAAAAGACGGAAAGTATCATCAGATAGGATAATTCGGGGAGGATCGGGTGACGCGGGTTGACGGAATCTGACCCGCCGACCCTAAACGGCTCAAAAGAGTTGCGGCGGCGGCAAACTACAAATTAACGCTGCGGCGCTGCCGGACGGCTATTGGTCCTGTTGGTGGGTTTTTTCCACCAGCTTCTCCAGGGAGGCATTCACAGCCTTGAGCGACCTTTTGATGTCATTTAACTGACTGAGCAGGTTCTCTTTTTCAACGGAGCCGGCAACGCCGCCAATTTTGCGTGAAATATCATCCAGGCGAATGCCCAGGGTCACGATAAAATACAACAGCAAAAGAAATGTAAAATTATTCGCTCGCCAGTACAGCACCCGCCAGCCAAGAATCATAATGATCAGAAAGACAATGCTGGTGCAAAAATAAGGGTGGTCGGTAATCCATTTTTTCATTGAGCTTTATCGCGCTCCTCGTCTCGAAGTACCCGGCGCAAAATTTTGCCGACGTTGGAGACCGGCAATTCATCCCTGAACTCGATGATCTTGGGACGCTTGTATCCGGCCATGTTCTCCTTGCAGAACGCCAGGATTTCCTGCTCGCTGGCCGTTTCGTGCGGTTTGAGCTGCACGTAGGCTTTGACGACTTCCCCGCTCTTGGGATCCGGTACGCCGACCACGGCGGCCAGAGCCACCTTGGGGTGTTGAAATAGGATATCTTCCACATCCCGCGGGTAAACGTTGAACCCGCCGACCAATACCATGTCCTTTTTGCGATCCGTAATCAGGATGTAGCCATCTTCATCGATATGGCCGATATCACCGGTCAGAAAATAGCGCTTTCCATCTATTTCCCGAAACACTTTTTCATCCTCGTCCGGCCGGTTCCAGTAGCCCTGCATCACCTGGGGTCCGCAAATTGCGATCTCGCCGTCTTCGCCTTGAGGCAGGACGTTGGTACCGGTGTCGATGTCCACGATCTTGATATCCGTCCCGGGTAACGGAAAACCAATCGTTCCGATCTTGCGCTGATCACGATTGGTCGGATTGACGGTCGCAATGGGTGCGGTTTCACTCAGTCCATAGCCCTCAAAAATGACGGAGCCGGTCTTTTCTTCAAACTGCCGGCAGACTTCCGGCGGCAGGGGCGCTCCCCCGGAGAAACACCCCATCAGGGAATCCAGTTTGTATTGATCAAGATGCGGGTGATTGGTAAATGCCACGAAAATGGTCGGCACGGCGGGCATAACGGTCGGCCGGTGTTTTTGGACCGTTTTTAATACTTCGGTAAACGGCGGGTTTCCGGCCCGCGGATCCGGAACACAGATCAGTTTGCTGCCGGAAGAGCAGGCTGAAAGCAAGGCGCACGTCAAACCAAAGCTGTGGTACCAGGGCAGAACACCGAGGTACGTATGATATCCGCCCTGGCGGGTTTTCTCAGGTTTGCCGCCGGGCTCGTGCACCAGGCGGATCCATTCGTTGGCGGCTGTCAGGTCGTAGACAAAATTACTGTGGGTCAGGGCGGCGCCCTTGGGAACTCCGGTCGTACCGCCGGTGTAGATAATCAGCGCCAGATCATCGGCAGGCTGGATATCAACCGCAGGCGGTTGCGGTTGGGCCGCCGCCACCACATCATCGAAGAACAGGTGGCCGGATTCGTATTTTTCCGCCTTGGGAATTTTTCCCAGCAGTCCTCCGAGAAAGCCTTTCAGGAGCGGCAAATAGGATTTAACGCCGCAGATAACCACCGTCTCCACACCGCTTCCTTTAACGGCTTGAACCGTTGTCGGATAAAAATGGGGATGATCCATACAAAAAACCGCTTTGGCCCCGGCATCGTTCAGCTGATAGTTAAGTTCATTGGGTGTATACAGGGGGTTGCAGGTCACGCAAACCGCACCGGTTTTGAGGATACCGAAAAAGATGGCCGGATAATGCGGCAAATTCGGCAGAAAGACGGCGACCCGGTCACCCTTTCGAATGCCCCGGGAAGCTAAAAAGTTTGCAACTCTGTCGGCCGTACCTTTCACTTGGGCGAAGGTTCGCGAAGCATCATTAAAGATGGTATAAACCTGATCCGGAAATTGGCTGGCCGCCTCATCCAGAACTGAGAAAAGCGGCTTATTGTAATCGGTGACATCATTCGGAACGCCTTCCGGCCAGTTGGAAGTCGGCCAACTCGTCGCAGCCATCTTTTACCTCCTTGTGTTGATGATTATTGCAAAGCCGATCGCGAAGTGACAGAATATCTATTTAATATCAAAGTAGTATATTGAAAACCCACCTGAGTGTCAAATAAGAATTCCATCCTGCTGCACCGTCATAATGGGCTGCAACAGGCTCAGATGGATGCAATTTGCTTTCAAAGATGCTCTGAAAATTCGGCGAGAATCACATCATGCAGCCTGCGGCCGATGGCCAGACCGAGATCAATAAACTGGGGACCGTATTTTTTGCCGGTTGCCGACCGGAAAGTCGATTTGATATTTTCAAGTCCGGCCATGCCCTTGGGGTAGCGGGCCATAAACTTATCAAGCGGGGGATTGTAAACGGATACCATATCCCAGAGGGTGTGGGTGAAATTATCAGGCCCCCAGCGGAACTTGTCCGCATCATAAAGGCAGTCGGACACCAGAATGCCTTCAGGCGTCTCAATTTTTATGCTTTCTTTAAACGCCTCATGGTTTCGAATCGCACCGCAGATATCCTCGATTTCCTCGGGCTGCAACGGGTAAGTTTTTAGAATCCTGCCGGCATGATCGGCACCGAGCCTGGCATGGTCTTTCTTTTTGCGCTTGATATCGTGCAAAAGCCCGGCACATTGAACGATGCGCATCCGGCGCTTTAATTTCGCCGGTGAGTATCCCGCGGCTGGCCCTTCAATGGCCATCAGCGCGCCGGCATCTTCGGTCACCTTGATCGCATGCTCCAGCCCGTGCCCGAAATTATCGACCAGGTTATCGCCCACAACTTGACGCAAGTCTGTCAGCATCGGGTCGTTTTCTAAAAAATTCCTGGAACAGGTATAAGCCTCGTCCTGTTCTCGATAAAAATCCGGTGGGGGAAAATCGGCAACAATTTGGCGGGCTCGTTCACGCAGGCGGGCATAGATCGGTTGCATCTTATGGAAATATCCGTGAGATGTGGAAACCTTTGTAAATCAGAAATCAACCTTCAATCAATTCGTACGGCTGACCGCACACTTTCCAGCCATCATTCTCCTTGACAACGGTCAGCGTCCCTTCTACCTTATGGCTTTCGCCGAGGAAAAATATTTTTGAAACCACCCCAAAAAGCGGATTGATCGAACGCCGGCGGATGCAGGTGATGTGCACGTGGGCCGTTTTGTCGTCGATCATCTCGGTTTCGACTTCGATGTGGGAAAGGGCCATCTTCCTCCAGCTGGGCTCAAAACCGTTATTTCTGGCCTCGTCCGCCATTCGATTGATATAATCCCCTACGACATCGGCATCTTTTTCGGAGCGAATTTCACTGCAGAGAAAATCCTTCATGCCCTTGTTCAATTTAAAATAAGCTTTGGAAAACTCCACCGCTGTTTTGCCTGGAGACTCGTGATGATCTGCGAATATGAGCACCACCTGTAATACGAGAGCCACAATCAAAACTGATACCAAAGCCATGAATTTGTTGCCGCTGTCCATTAATGCTTCCTCCTGTAAAAGCCTGCCGGATCCCTCATGAGGGATAAGGCCGCACAAGCTATGTCAATATTTTCACCTGGGGCAAAGGCTGCAGCCCCAATTAACCATTGCATAGAAGTGCTTTCAAAATTCCATCGATGTCGCTGGGCGAGAATAAAGGTGTGCGACCTGAGAGTTCGAAACCGCTTCTAAAATTTAAATTGTTCCAGTAGCATGGATCGAGATTGAAGACAAGAAGTTTTAAATTGTGGCCTCTCCAAAATATTGAAGCCCCGTTACCCCCGCAAACACGTTGAAAATTTTGCGGCTTCTCACCCACAAGATGTGGGCCGGGCAGGGACTTTTTGCCGTTGAAAATCGGGGAAAGGGGCAGCCAAAAGAATTGTTGACACTCAAGACCACATTGCCTACGCTCGTCAAGAACCGGGGGAGAGGCTGTCCCACCGAAGGCTGCCGCCACCACATCGTGACGATGGCCAATTTTGCCCGGGATAAGATGGCCGGCAGTGAAGTGATCTTTGCTTAACGGCATCCGGAATCATATCAGATCCGCATCCAATATGACAAACATCGTTAAGTGTCTGCAATTTAAAACAATCAAAGGCAGGTACGCATGGGAGAAACCAACGAGCCGGTCTTGCGTCACATTCTAAACGCCGCGATCTGGTCAGCCGCCGGCATCAGAACCGCATGGCGAAATGAGCTGGCCTTTCGCGTTGAGGCAATTACCATCATCGTCATGATACCCGTGGGCCTCTGGCTGGGGCGCTCGGCGGTCGAACGTGCCCTTCTGATTGCAGCCTGCCTGTTGATTCTCATTGTCGAGCTTTTGAACTCGGCGATCGAGGCGGTGGTGGATCGTATCGGAACGGAGCGTCATGAGCTGTCGGGACGCGCCAAAGATATGGGGTCGGCGGCGGCCTTTTTTAGTATGCTGACAGCGGCCCTGGTGTATGCAGCGATCGTATACGATCGTTTTTGGGGTTGACGACAAATTGTCGCCGCCCTCCTACCGAATAAGACATTCATCCACCGTTTGCTCGGCCAGCGCTTTGAGCTGCAACATCTCGTCACGGCTGTACTCACAATTGCCGGCCTTAAAAAATTCCGGGTGCAGCACGCCGCTGTTGCGAAAGCGCTGCAGCGCATAGCGCCGGGCGCCTTTAATCAGCTCCACAATATTTTCGACGGTCTGCGGCGTTACAATCGGTTTGACGCAGGTGGTTCTGAATTCGTAGTCAATCCCGGACTCCATGATCAGCGCGACACTGGCGACAATCGGATCCGGCTGGCAGTCCCGCTTAATGTAGGCCCGGTACAGCACCGGGTCGGTTTTAAGATCCATGGCGACATAGTCCACCAGGCCCTCTCGAATCAGACTTTGCAGAACCCGCGGACGACTGCCGTTGGTATCCAGCTTTACCGGAAAGCCCAGATTTTTAATCCTGCGGCAAAGATCCAATAGATCCGGCTGCAGGGTAGGCTCACCGCCGGAAACGACGACACCGTCCAGAAATCCCCGGCGCTGATCCAAAAAATCGAATATGGCGCCGGTATTTAAATCATTCGGACAGCCCACGTGCCCGTCAACCAACCCCGGATTATGACAATAAGGGCAGTCAAAGTTGCAGCCCGAACAAAATATGACCGAACTTAACTTGCCCGGGTAATCAATCAAAGAATTTTTTTGGATGCCGCCGATGTGCATATTTTAAAGCAGGTTTGATCGTTAGGATCGTTGATGGCTTTTAGGTTGATTGCATTGTTAGTTGATAGTAGGCAGGCAAAAGGATAAAGGTAAATAGTAATACGAGTTCGGATTGAGGATTTCTTCCGCACCTTCACACCTTCCCAGCCTCTCACCTTCTTTCCTTTGTCCTCTGTCCTCTGACATCTGTCCTCTGCCTAGCTTGCCACTCTGAACGTCCGGCGGTTGCCGTACTCGGCCAACTTGCCGCTGTTCCATTGTTTAACCGGCCGCAGGTAGCCGACCACCCGTGAATAGACCTCCGTTTCCTGGTTGCAGATCGAACAGGTCCGCTGCTCTCCGTCAAGATAGCCGTGGGAGGGGCAGATGCTGAAGGTCGGGGTGAGGGTAAAATACGGCAGCCGATAATTGGACGCGACCTTTCTCACCATGCGTTTAATGGCTTCCGGGTCGCTGACCTGCTCGCCGAGAAAGATGTGCAAAACGGTTCCACCGGTATACTTGGCCTGCAAATCATCCTGCAGCCTCAAGGTCTCAAAAAGGTCGTCCGTAAAATTCACCGGCAGTTGGCTGGAATTCGTGTAGTAAGGCGATGCCCCGTTGCGGACATCGGTATCATTGGCGCAAATGATGTCCGGGTATTTCTTTTTATCCAGCATAGCCAGCCGATAGGAGGTGCCCTCCGCCGGCGTGGCTTCCAGGTTGAAGATTTCCCCCGTCTCTTCTTGGACTTTTGACAGGTGATCGCGGATAAAATCCATGACTTCCAGGGAAAATTGCTGGCCGTGCTCGGTGGTGATGTCGTCTCCCAAAAAATTCAGGCAGGCCTCGTTCATACCGATAATGCCGATGGTCGAAAAATGATTTTTCCAGTAGCGCCCGCTTCCGTTTTTAACCTCTCTGAGATAGAATTTCGAGTAAGGATACAGATGGTTATCGGTGAATTTTTCAAGAACTTTGCGTTTGATGGCCAGACTTTCCACCGCCAGCTGGATCTGCTCTATGAGATTGGCATAAAATTCATTTTTAATTTTGCTGACATATCCGATGCGCGGCAAATTAATGGTCACCACTCCGATGGATCCGGTCAAAGGGTTGGCACCAAACAGCCCGCCGCCTCGCTTTAAAAGTTCCCGATTGTCCAGACGCAGCCGGCAGCACATGGAGCGGGCGTCGTCCGGGGACATATCCGAATTGACAAAGTTGGAAAAATAGGGAATGCCGTACCTTCCGGTCATTTTCCACACCGGTTCAAGGTTTGGATTGCCCCAATCAAAATCAGCTGTGATGTTATAGGTGGGTATCGGAAAGGAGAAAACGCGCCCCTTGGCGTCGCCTTCCATCATGACTTCGGCAAAGGCGCGGTTGATCAGGTCCATCTCCGGCTGAAAGTCCCCATAGGTTTCTTCGCGGTCCACGCCGCCCACGATGACGGGTTGGTCTTTTAGAATGGCGGGCACGTAAAGGTCCATGGTGATATTGGTAAAAGGGGTCTGAAAACCAACGCGCGTGGGAATGTTGATATTGAAAATAAATTCCTGCAGGGCCTGTTTGACCTCGGCGTAGGCAAGCCGATCACAGCGAACAAAGGGGGCCAGCAGCGTGTCAAAATTGGATATCGCCTGGGCGCCGGCGGCTTCTCCCTGCAGCGTGTAGAAAAAATTGACGATCTGTCCCAGTGCAGAGCGCAGGTGTTTGGGCGGCGAGCTTTCCACCTTGCCTTCAACGCCTTTAAAGCCCTGCCTGAGCAGGTCCTGCAAATCCCACCCGACGCAATATACAGATAGCAAACTCAAATCGTGGATGTGAATATCACCGCTTTTATGGGCGATTCTGATTGCGGGCGGATAAATGCTGTTCAGCCAGTACTCGGAGGTCACATCGGATGAAATGTAGTTGTTGAGACCCTGCAGCGAATAGCTCATGTTACTGTTTTCATTAACTTTCCAGTCGAGCTTCTGAATATAGTGGTTCACCAGGTCCACGTTGGCCTTGGTGGCCATCTGTCGGATCTGGGCGTGTTGCTCACGGTATATAATGTAGGCCTTGGCTGTTTTGTAGAAGGGAGAGTCCAGCAGCACCCGCTCGACAATGTCCTGAATTTCTTCCACCTCCGGGACCGGCCCCGAGCGCAGCTCGTGGGCCAGCGTCAGTGCGCGCAAGGCCAGCTTGCGGGCCTCTCGTTCCTCAAACTCCCCGGTTGCCTGGCCGGCCTTGGCAATGGCGGCTGTTATTTTTGATGAATCAAACGCAACGACGCTTCCATTTCTTTTTTTGATATTTTCGAACACGTCAGACATCTTTCCCGCTTTCCATGCTGATTCAATTAACTATCACGACTCTATCCGCAAAACGCACAAATTCCGCTCCGGACAGATGCCTTCGGACATCATTCCGTTTTTGCTGCCGGCTTCCTATCAAAAGCCGGATAGCAGATGCAGCTTCTTTGAATTGTGTTTGGTCGGAAATTAAAACCAAAAGAAATGTCGGAATTATGCCGTTTCAAATGGCAATGCCACTGCAATGAAACGGCCTAAGGCCAAGCTTTGTGGGCACCCGAAATTTTTAGACGTTGGATAATTTATACCACAACATATTGTCATATGTCAAATTTTTTTTCTACATGTTGTGGGTTCAATTTACACTCAAGCTTTATAGATAAGGAGACCGTAAATGGAGGCATTCAAATTTTAAAACTTGGATCGTTCATGTCAGGGGTTGGAGCCAGTGCATGAAACGGTTGTTTTTGAATAGGATGATATCGTCCATCAACTGCATCACCTTGCGGGTAATCGGTCCGGGAGCCTGAAGTTCCCGGTTTTCCAGGCGCTTTACCGGCTCGACTTTAATCCCGGTGTGAGCCGTGAAGACTTCATCTGCATCGAGCAGTTCGTCGGCTGAAATAGGAGCCTCCCGGGTGGGGATACCGATCTCCGGGACCGCCTCTAGAATGGACATGCGCGTGATGCTGGAAAGAACCCGTCCCAGCGGCGGTGTTTTGAGAACCCCGTCTTTGACAATAAAAATCGACTCAATGGATCCTTCGGCCAGAAAGCCGTCGGTGCCGAGCATAATGCCGATATCGTAACCCCGCCGAACCGCATCCCTGCGCGCCAGATAGCCGTTAAGATAATTGGAACAGGCTTTCGCGCCGACCGGCACTGTTTCGGGGTGGATCTTGCGCCATTTTGACACACACGCCGACAGGGGCGTGGGCTTATCAAGCGCCAGCTTCTCGCTGGCGGGAATGGTAAAAATAGCCACGTCGAGCTTGGAATCCAGTACCAGTTGAATAACTGCCTCTTCGCCCCAATATGCCAGTATCTTTACAATGCCGCGGCCGAGTTTGTTCGTATTTACGGCAGTCTTGGCTGCCGCAGCAATTTCTGCGGCCGAATAAGCCAACTGCATGCCCAACAGATCGGCGCTTTTCATAAGTCTTTTGATGTGTTCGTCCATCCTGAATGCCGCCGGCCCCGTTGGTGCCATGTGCACCCCGAACACGTCGAAAATTGCCGAAGCACGCGAAAAACCATGTGACAGAAGGGGCACGGTGGCCTCCTGCCATGGAATCAAATTACCGTTTAACCAGACTTTGGAATCGTTGCTCATAAATACCTCTCCTTTCAATTTCTAAAGCTTTGCTAAATGACCATTTATTTCAGTGCGGATTAAGGAGTGACCCAGATATAGTCTGCGATATCCCTGGGAACTTCGCTGCCGGCCGGCGCCAAGTAGATGGTCCGAAAAGGTTCACCGGTTCGCTTATAGGCTCTGTCCGGAATCCCGTATTTAAATTGGATATGACCGTTTCCTGCCAGCACGACCATCACGCCGTCATTCAGATTTTGGGCGACCGCCTGGGCCATGGCCTCCTCCCACACCACTTGAGCCGCATAAAAATCTTCAAACTCAACTCTGCCCTTCAGGTGCTGATGGTGATCGAATACTTTCTGCAGGTAATCACGGTGGGCCTTGTTGGAAGTGTCAATCTCAGCGGGTAACTGCTTTTTATCTTCATCCTGCAGATTTTCGATTCCCCCCTCGCGGATGCGGGCCGGAATATACCCGGGAATATTCAGCCCCACCAGTCGAATGTGATTTTCTTTTATAAAATCAAGAATATCGCGGTACAATGAAAAATCAAATCCCCAGTTGGCGTACCACTGTGTCTTGCGCAGAAAGGATTTCTCATCCAATTCTCCGGCCGACCACATATCGAGCACATTCTGGTAGGTGTGATCAAACATCTCCATACCGACAGCCATGTTGGGATGTTGCTTGAAGACGGCCCGCAGGATTTCGAGCTGGATCTGGTGGTCGGCGGCGCTGGTGTGTTTTTCGCCGATATAAGTGATCCGGCAATTATTCAGATCCGCCAACAACTCATCAAATGTTACGGCCTTACCGGCCTTGGTGGAAATGATCGCTCCGGCCTGAAATGAACCGGACAAATCCTTGATATCAAGCTTTCTGGTCGGTGCCACGGCGCATCCCCATAATAAAGCGGTCAGAAACAGGCCGACTATAAGATAATCTGGCCATGTCGTGATTTTGTTGCTCGTTGGTGTATCATTTGTCAGCTTCATAACTTGATTTTTTTCCCGGCTCAGCTTAAGATTTAGAATTGAACATAAGCTGACAATATAATGCCTAACTTGGCGGGTTGCAAAAAAAAAGAGGATTATTTTCCTGCAAAATTCAGTTAATAAAATCATGCCTTCCAACAAAAGCCCGGTATTCAGAAAAGTCATTATCCCCTGGTATCATTCCAAAACGGCCTATGGGATAACCATTTTTTTCATGTTATTGGTTTTCCTGTTCGCATTGGCCGGAATTTCGGTGGCGCGTGAAAATATTGCATACAACGGCTACGTCTGGGTGCCGATTGTGCTGGTTGTATTGAGCGGCGGAATCATTATCGCCAACATCGTCCGATGGATCAGGCGGCATACTTTCAAGTGAGCGCGCCTGCCAGGCGGCGCCGATGAATTGACAGCAATATTGCGCCCGGTCTTCCCGGCACGCGGTAAGGTCTAATTGTTCAGCATTCAGGATTTAACCAGCGGATACAGCAGTTCGATGAAGTGGTGTAAAATGCGGGCGGTGGCCCCCCACACGACGACATCTTCAAACGGGTATCTGAGCTCATCCACATCAGGAACACGATCGTGGTAACCGTTGGCAATGTGGGTCCGGACAAGCACTTCGACAGGAATTTCAAGAACTCTTGAAATTTCAGCCGGATCGTGCCGAACCGGTCCAATGCCATTCCACATCCCCGCAAATACCTCGATGTCTCTGCGGTTTATCGTCTGAAAATGTCCGATGGAACCCAGCAGTCGAACCTGGTTGCGGCCGATGTTCATCTCCTCTTCCAACTCGCGAAAGGCGCCGTCAAGCGGGCTGGCATCTTCATCATCCAGGTGGCCTCCCGGCAAAGCAATCTGGTTGCTCCACGGGTAGCCTTCAGTGTCGGTTTTCTGGATGGCCAGGACATGGGGGGCTTCAGTGTTAAACAGCAGGAGAAAAACACAGGCCGGTTTGTATGCGCCTGTCGCGGGGGCTTGCGGTGCCGGCTTCGCGCGAATGATAGCTTTTAAATCGGCAAATTCGATTTGCCTGAAACCGGCAGTTATGCGTTGAGCGTCGGTTTCCATTTTCTCAGATTAGGGCCTTTGTTTCCAAGTGTGTATGGGATGTCGATGCCGAGGTCATGGAAGGCATCGGACGGAAGCAAAGACAGCCTGAATTTATTGTAAAAATTTTCACTGTTCCTAATTTTTTTCCAGAAGCACCTTCAATAGGCCTTTGAATTTTTCAGGGGCGATGTAACCGGAGCGATGTCCAATCGGTTTGCCGTCTTCGGCAATAAACCAGTTGTCGGGCAAGAATCGAACCCTGAACAGCGTGGAAGTTTGCCGCTCCCGATCGGTATCGACTTTGATGGGAATGAAATTTTCATTGAGGTAGGCAGCCACTCCCGGGTCCCGGAAGGTTTTAAGGTCCATTGTTCTGCAGGCACCGCACCATTTGGCATAAAAATGGAGAAAAATTTTTTTATTCTCAATTTTGCTGCGCGCCATCCCGTCCGCAAAAGTCTGCCACTCGACTTCTTTTGAATAGCCGGGATTAGTCAGCAATCCGAAGGTTAAGCCGATAAAAAACAGGGCGATAAGGCCACGATTTTTTAATTTCATCGATCGATTCTCCCGTCACCGATACCCTCGGTGCATCTGCGTAATGTTGAAATTCTAGCATTTAATCAGATGATTTGCAAATATTAGCAGACACCGGATAAAATGGGATGGGAGCGCGATTAGAGCCGTTTGATCATCGACCGGGATAGTTGTTGGAAAAACAGGTGCTGCACCCGGATACGACTCTACCCTGGGTTGAGAAACCCCGGACAGATCTTGTCAATGGTGCTCGGAATGATTCTTTGAATTGGCTTCACAAAAATTTTTGATCATCATTTCGCCCAGCTCCATGGACCGTTTGGTGGCCGCCTCGACGGCATTGATCAGCGTGGTGCGCAGACCGCCGCTTTCAAGGGTTGCCAAACCGGCAATTGCCGTGCCGCCCGGTGAGGTCACCTTATCTTTCAGCTGCCCGGGATGTTCCTTGGTTTCCATTAATAGTTTGGCGGCCCCCAAAAGTGTTTGAGCCGCCAGAAAAAGTGAATCCTGCCGTGAGAGGCCCATTTTAACCCCTGCATCCGCCAAGGCATCCACAATCAGAAAAATATAGGCCGGTCCGCTGCCGCTGAGCCCGGTGATGGCGTCCATTAAATAATTTTCCTTCAGAAAAATGCACTTTCCGATGGAATTAAAAATCTGCATGGCCAGCTTGACATCTTCTTTGGTAGCATGCGCACCGGCCGCAATCGCAGAGGCCGCCTCTTTCACGGCGGCTGCGATATTGGGCATCACCCGGATGAGCCGCAAATCTTTCGCGATGCAGGATT
>CAYTBC010000085.1:13484-19088 GCA_964435765.1 uncultured Desulfosarcina sp. | reverse complement strand
AGTATTTCGCCGATGAGTGTGTCCCCATTTCTTAGCAAGACGGTGTCTGCGTGAACGCTTGCGATCGGCAGGAGTGTGATCAAGGTCAATGCGGTTATCAATTTGAGGAAAAGATTCATTTCGGGTTTGCCTCCATCCTGCGTTTGATTAGTTTTTAAATCAACGATTCAAACGGCGAATCCGCAATTAATTATGACGCTGTGTACAAGTATAGGGAAAAGTGCAAAATATGTCAATTTGAAATCTTATTTAATTTTAGGATGTTAGGTGTATTCGGGTCTGATCGGACGGCGCTGTGTCAGCTCATATAGGCCAAGCTGAAAATAGCGAGGTTGCCTAAACAATGAATGGTGATTGGAACCATAAGGCTTTGTCCCTTTTCATAGGCAACCGCAAACACAATTCCACCCACCAGCTGGGTGACGGGCAGGCTGCCGCCGATGGGGTGGCTGAAAACGAATATGGCCGTGCTCAAGATGATTGCAGCTGCAAATCCCCAACGTCTGAAAAAGCCGTAGATGATACCTCTGAAGTAAATTTCTTCTGTTACGGGCCCCAGTATTCCGCCCACCAGCAAAAAAACTCCAATAGGCTGCCAGGCGGAGGGACGGGGACTGCGCAGGAAACTCAAAGCATTAATGCTCCAAAATAATAAACCAAAATAACCAACTGCGGCGACAAATCCAAAGCCGGCGGACCAGATCAAGCCCTTTATCAAGCCCGTGACCAACTGGGGGCGCGCCAGGCCGATGGCACCAATATTTTTTTCAGATTTTATAGCTATGACTATCAGCAGTGCGGCCTCTAAACAGCGGATGAAGCCCAGGGTCGCTAGGGGCGATGAAATCTTGTCGACCAGCGCCCATCGGTAGACAATTTCTACGAAGAGAATGGCGGCTGTTGACATCGTAAAAGTAATCAGAGAGATCTTTTTTGCTTCCATCCAAGCGACCTTAATGCTTTATAGGCGTACAACTGGCAGTACCAGTCAGCGGATTTTTCAATGTGATTTAATATCGGTTTGATTGCCTGCGGGTTTTTGCGCAGCCCCAGAGCATAAAACGCCATGCTGCGAACGTTGATATTTCCATCATCCATAAATTTCAACAAATCGCTGTAGGTTTTGGAGGTGCTGCTGACGGCTAGCGCTCGCACAAACCAATAACGTTCCTGGGGGATTCTGCTGTTTAGCAGGCGGGGGTAAGCAGCATAACCGGCAATATCTATTTTATGTTGCTGAATCATCTTGAGTGCCGCCACACGCGTTTGCCAATGATCGGATTGCAGCGTTGCCGGAATATCCTGAATGTGTATGCTGCTGCTGCGGTTGGAATGAAAAAAAAGCAGAACACCGACGCCGATGAGCAGACATATGACCGCAGACGCCAGAGACGCAGATTTTTGGCCCAGAAAATAAATTCCCACATAATAAAAAACGGCGTGCAGGACCAGGTAGATCAATACCGGAAACCCTATCAACAGCGATAAAAAAGTAAATTGGCGAAAAATTGCGCAACGGTCTACCGCTTCTGAAAATCGTCGCAGCACGCCTGCTGTATCAGCGAAAAATTGATCCACGGTGATAGTCATCACCCGGCGACCATCAGCCGATAGCACCAGGAGGCCATCTTTCTGATCAATCTTCAAATCGACCCCGGGGGTCGATAACGGCAGATAATCCTGGGCTAACAACCTTTGACTGAGTCTGTAATTAAGTGAGCGATTCGATATGGTATTAACACTGACGGTTTTGATCGTTTTCTGATTGAGCGCTTTAAAAGCTTCTGCCGGATAAAGCGTGTAGTTATAATAGAAATTGCTGAATTTTTTCCCATAAGGATTGGATAAAAGAAGATCGTCCCGCAGATCCAGAAACAGGCCGCTGTCAAATTGGGTGAACCACAGCACAGCCAAAAGAGGCACGGGAATCAAATGCACCAGGCGCCGCGCGCAATCGGTCCGCAAATTACTGCCCGATACCCGTTTAGCCGTTAAAACAAAAACAACCGGGGCTATCCCCAGAAAATAAAGGGTGGGGAACAGGTTAAATCCGCGGCTGTTGATTAGAACCAGAATTGCGGCCCAGACCGCCACAAAAAAAAGCAGGATGCTTTTGGCGCTCGAAAAAACACAGGACCACAGCCAGGCTGCTGCCATAGCCCCAATGGAGATGCCGGCTCCAATGGTTGTGGTAAAAAATAGACCCCCGAAAAATGCCGGTCGAAATTCCCGTAAACTGCCCATGACCTGTTTGTTGGGAAGGGCGAGATAACCTGCAGAATCAACTGCTGTGAGCGTGGCGTGAAGATCGATGTTTGACAGGTACACCTGGATGGTGGCCAAAATCTGAGCCATCAGGAGTCCGATTAAAACAATGCCAATCGGATGGTATGTGTTTGCGAGTTTCAGCTTGCTCATAGACCCCTGGGATATGAATGTTCAGGATTGGCGGATTTATAAAAGGTCTTCCTGTCGCCCAACCGCGGCCATACCTTACGACCTAAATCATTTTGCATACATACACAGCGTTTTGCCTATTGATCCGGTATGGTCGTATAAAAGCCAAACATTAGAAGGCGAAGGCAGATCCAATTTTGACGCTGTGTATTATTCATTTTTTCGTAATAATCAAAAAGAGTCAAGCATTGAATGGCGCAGATTTAACGGCGACCTATTTGATAAATACCCAGCATTATGATATATTTTTTTAATATCGAAACGACCTGCCGAATTAGAGCTGATCTGAAAATATGCAACGCGACAAAATCATTACCATAGCTGCCGTTTTGATTATACTGTTTCTTTCCGACACGACCGTCAGCGCGCGCGATTTTTTTCAACTTCCCGGGGTGATCCACGTTCACTCAACTTACAGCTCAGGCCGGTACTCGATCGAAGAACTGGTCGCAAAAGCCAAAGATAAAAATCTTGAGGTGCTGGTGTTAACCGATCATGATCAGGTGGTAATGGAATACGGGCTTTTCCCGCTTCGAAACCTTATAAAAAAAAGGGAGGTCCGCAATTCGGTTCTTCAGGCCGGTCCGCAGCGCTACCTGGACGAAATCAGGCGCTTAAATGAAGAGCAGCAATCCGTTTTGATTATCCCGGGAGTCCAGTCCTCGCCTTTTTATTTTTGGAAGGGAAATCCTCTCGGCCGGGGGCTCAGTGCGCACAACTTCCGTAAGGAACTGTTGCTTATCGGATTGTTCTCTCCCGCTGATTATTACGGTTTGCCCCGGCTTCACGGCAGATTTTCGACCCGCTATGTGAAAGATCTCCTGCCCCGGTTCATCGTTTTTTTGGCTGTATTGCTCATCTCGGTTTACCTGCTCCTCCAAAAAGGGATCATGAGAATTTGCGGACTTATCACCGTCCTATTGAGTATCGCCCTGCTGGTCAACCACCACCCATTTAAAAGCTCCCGATTTGACGCCTATCACGGGGATCAGGGCATTGCGCCCTACCAGGACGTTATCGATTATGTGGGCAGTCGGGGGGGGCTCGTATTCTGGGCGCACCCGGAGTCGAATTATTCAAAGGAAGGTGTCCGGCTGGGCCCCATCCGGATGGTGACCAGACCTTACGCCGCTGACTTAATTGGGTCGGACAACTACACCGGCTTTGCAGCGCTGTACGGAGACGGCGGGAGGGCCGCCGACGCCGGCATGCATTGGGATCAAATTCTGATGGATTACTGCCGGGGGCGCAGGGCTCACCCGGTTTGGGCCATCGGTGGGTCTGATTTTCATGAGGAGCAAAAAGGATTTGATCTGGCTACTTTTCAAACAATTTTCTGGGTTGAAAATAAGCGCCCAGAGGATGTCTTGCGGGCTTTAAAGCGGGGCAGAATCTATGCCGTGCGGCTAGCCGCTGATATTCGTCTCACGCTGGATCAATTTCAAGTGCTGGATAAGGAAACCGGCAAGATTGCACTCATGGGCGGGGAACTGGAGCTAAAGGCAGCCCCCGTTATCGAAGGACGCCTTGCAGCTTCCGACGGGGGGGGCTATGCGGTTTCGGTTTCCATCGTAAAGGACGGCAAACAAGCTTGGTCTTTTGAGGGCCAAACCCCGCTGGATTTTCACTTGGTGGATCAGGATGGCCGGACCGGCAAAAGCTATTATCGATTGGATGTGAAGGGAAAAGCGATCGGACATTTATTATCCAATCCGATATTTGTGATGCGAAAATAAAAATATGAGGAGTTGAATTGATAGCAGCCGTCCATCAACCTCAATATCTTCCCTGGCTTGGCTATTTTGATAAAATTCGCCGGGCGGACGTGTTTTGTTTTTTGGACAATGTTCAGTATAAGAAGAATGATTGGCAAAATCGAAACCGGCTTAAAACCGCCCAAGGCTGGCAATGGTTAACGGTTCCGGTGCGTTATCGTTTCCCGCAGAAAATCAACGAGGTGACCATCAACAATGCGGTGGCCTGGAAAACCAAGCATCTTCAGAGCCTGGCAACCAACTACAGCCGTGCCCCGTATTTTAAAAAGTATGCTCCAATTTTTGAGCAGGTCTACTCCCAGGACTGGGAACGTCTTTCTGATTTGAATATTGTTTTAATTGAGCGGCTCAGCGCCGCCCTGGGCCTCGATCAGGGATCGGCAGTCAAAGCCTCGGATTTTGACCTGAGGGAAGATCCCACCGATCGGCTGATTGATATCTGCAAGTCACTCAACGCCGATACATACCTTTCAGGACAGGACGGGGGCAACTATATGGATCTGGAGCGCTTTAAGCAAAGCGGTATCCGGGTGGTTATTCAGGATTTTAATCATCCGGTTTATCCCCAGATATTCAATGATTTTCGCTCTCATATGTCGGTGGTTGATCTTTTGTTCAATTGCGGTCCGGAAAGCATTGAAAAAATCAAGGAGATTAATCCATAAGTATGATAATCTTGTGCATAAGGGGCAACTCATGGGGAAAGTAAATATTTTAGCAATTGGTGCCCATCCCGATGACATCGAATTCGGCTGTGGCGGCGCTTTAATCAAATACGCGCAAAAAGGGCATCGGATCTTTTTGCTGGTAATGACCGGCGGCGGGTTGGGCGGATCATCGACCGTGCGAAGGCAGGAGCAGAATGACTCCGGAAAAATACTGGGTGCCGAGAAAATTTTCTGGGGAGACTATGAGGACACGCACCTGATCGTCGATGTTGAATTGATCGGGAAAATTGAAGCTGTAATTTCTGAAGTCAAGCCGGATTTCATTTTCTGTAATTTTCCGGACGACACCCACCAGGACCATCGGCATCTTGCCCAGGCAATTATGTCGGCCACCCGTTATATCCGAAACGTATTGTTTTATGAAGGACCGACCACCCAAAATTTCAACCCCCAGGTCTTCGTGGACATATCCGATACCCTGGATCGGAAGGTGAATGCCTTAAAAGCCCATCGCTCCCAGGTTATGAAAACCAATATCGAAGATCTTTCCATAGTGGAGGTTGCCCATTCCAGCGCCAATTTTCGCGGGATCCAGGGACGGGTGAAGTATGCCGAGGCGTTTCATTCCCTGAGATTGTTTATAAATATATAATATTTGAATTGGCGGGAGAAATCCCCCGGTTCCCGGGTGGAACACCTTGCCA
>CAYTBC010000085.1:2936-13384 GCA_964435765.1 uncultured Desulfosarcina sp. | reverse complement strand
GAGATTTCATCAAAAAATAGGTTTATCCCCCATTCGAAACCCACGCTCGGTCCGGAGGAGGCCCGGGCTGTATCTGAAGTCATTGTGTCGGGGTATATTGCCCAGGGCGAAACGGTTAATAAATTTGAAAGGGCCGTTGCCGATTACTTAGGCGTTGAATTCGCGGTCAGCACCAGTTCGGGCACTGCGGCACTGCACCTTGCTCTGCTCGCAACGGGGGTGGGGCCGGGGGATGAAGTGATAATTCCCAGCTATGTATGCAGTGCGCTGCTCAACGCCGTTTACTATACCGGGGCCGCTCCGGTTCTGGCCGACATTCGCCCCGACACTTATAATCTGGATACAACCGATGTAAAAAGGCGTCTGACCCGACGCACCAAAGCAATCATCGTTCCCCATCTTTTCGGTCTGGCAGCGGATCTTGAACCGCTTATGAAACTCGAAGTGCCGATCATCGAGGATTGTGCCCAGGCGATTGGAGCTGCTTATCACCGGCGTCCGGTCGGAACGTTTGGAGCCGCGGCCATTTTTTCATTTTACGCCACCAAAGTACTTACCACTGCTGAAGGCGGTATGGTGGTTACCAACTCAAGGGATATTGCCGATCGAATTCGAGATCTGAAAGCTTATGACCAGAAAAAGGCTTACCAAGTCCGCTATAATTACAAAATGACCGATATTCAAGCGGCTATGGGAAGGGTTCAATTGGAGCGCTTGGAATCCATCATTCTGCGTCGCCGGGCGATTGCACAAACTTATACCAGCGCTTTTCGTGCCTGTGATATCAAACTTCCCCCGGACGATGACGGACACATATATTTCCGCTATGTCCTGGATTTGAAAATGGATGCCACCCCATGGATTCAAGCCTTTGCCCGCATGGGGATCGTCTGCGATCGGCCGATCTATCTTCCGCTGCATCAATACCAAAAATTGCAAGGGTATCCTGTCTCGGAAAAATCCTGGCGGCAGTCGCTGTCCATTCCCATCTATCCCCTGCTCACGGATAAGGAGATCCGCCGCGTGGTTGATGCCGTGATTACTTGTAATACGAAGTTCCGTTATCCCATTAAGTCTAATTAACCGTCTCGCAATTCTACAAATTATTAGAAATATATAGTTCTCCCGTTGAAAGCGGGATGTACGCAACCAACTAAGTTCTGATTTCAAATTTTTCAGTTGGTCAGACGGGTTATTCCCATTTAACCCAACGACAGAAAAATGACCCGCCTTTAAAAAACCTGCCACATTTTTGACTCACTAAATCGATGAAGTTTTTTGGACGTTTATTTAAATTTACAAATAAATTGGATAGTTATAGACAACATGGCTGCAAGAGCAGATGGCATAAATTGTGCATTCTCTTTAAACACATCCGTGTCACCTGATTGATGGGGTGCTGGAAATCACGGCCAAATATATTTTTTTCTTAATGTTTTAACAAAGTTGCCGATAACATGATTGATAGCCAAAGGTTTTCCGGCTTTGAACTCCCAACCCGGCCAAATCCTTTTGAAATTATTATTTCAGAAGCAGAGTGATATTCGGCCGGGTTAAAGCCGACTTTTAAAAATCAGATATTTTCTATTTTTAACTATGAAATCGAGCATATTCGCCGATAATTGGGTTGCGGACACCCATCAAATTCCCCTTTTGGTGGAAACCAAGGTGCCGGAAATTCGGGTTCGACCGAATCTCTGCGGCATTTCCTGGTATATTTTCGCGACGTCATCGGCTATGACCTGTATGCTTCTTTTTCCCCGGATAAGAGTATTTTTCCTGAGTTCCGGGTGGCGATGGGCCCATGTGATGTTGCTGTCCTTTGGAATCTCATTTTGCTTGAACCCGTTATTTTCCCAAATTGCCTTCAAATTAAACATGCTTGACCACCCCAACCAGAGAAAGCTTCATCGTGAAGCCACGCCCCTGCTCGGAGGCGCTGCCGTCTTTACAGGCTTTTTAGCCTCTTTGCTGATAAACGGTATTTTTTCTTTAGAACTCGGTGCCATTCTGGTCGCTTCGCTGATACTTTTCGGAGTCGGGGTTTTAGATGACTACCGGGAAATTTCAGCCGGTGTAAAACTCGTAATCCAGATTTTCTGTTCGGCTCTGGTCATCACCGGCGGCGTCGTGCTGCGGATAATTCCGGCTGATTTAGGCCTATTTTCACATGCAGGCAATGCGCTGCTAACCATCATCTGGATTATCGGAATCACCAATGCCATGAATTTTTTTGACGGCATGGATGGACTGGCTGCCGGTCTCGGCGCTTTAATCGCCTTTTTTCTTGGGGTGGTCGCATTTCAGACGGCCCAGCCCTTTATCGGGTGGATCGCGGTTGCGATGATGGGAAGCTGCATCGGATTCCTGCCGTATAATTTTAAAGTCAAGCGTAATGCGGCAATTTTCCTCGGCGATGCCGGCAGTACCGTGATCGGATTTATCCTCGCCTGTGTAGCGGTGTATGGAGACTGGGCGGAAGGCGACGCGGTGGTCGCTCTGATTTCGCCGCTTTTAATATTTTGGGTCCTCGTTTTTGACATGGTCCACATCACGGTGGATCGGATTTTGACCGGTAAGGTTTTAAATTTTCGTCAATGGATCGAATATGTGGGTAAAGATCATCTTCACCACCGCCTGGCGCATGTTTTGGGAAGCAAAAAGCGTAGCGTACTTTTCATCTATTTGCTCAGCCTGTGTTTGGGAATCAGTGCCATCGCACTGCGCAACGCCCGTTTGGTTGATGCACTCCTGCTCATTTTCCAGGCGACCATTTTGGTGGTGCTGATTACGCTGCTTGAAAGAAGAGGCCGACTGCAAAACAGAGACCCCGATCCAAACGCCGAAGTCCATGGCCGGCTGACAAATATAAAAGCATAATATTGTTCGAAGGGATTTTTGATGGCGGTGGCATGATTTAATTTTGAATTTGCCGTTTGTAGGCAAAAAAAGCAGCAATTGCGATTTTAATCATGAGATTCCCGCTTCGATGTGGTGGATGATGAGCCTGGTAAAATTTCACGATATGACCAATGAAACTCGGAAAAAGGGCAGTCCGAAAGCCAAGCAGGACCTGAAACTGAGCTTCAGAAAGTTGGCTGCAACACGGGACAAGCGAACTGCAACCGGCAGTCCGGCGCCTAAACCCAGGATCGACAACACCTCTAACAACAGCCGCAAAGGGCTGTACGATAAAGCCAGTATCTATCTAAACCAGGTGTTCAGCGCCGTTAAAAATCGCCAGAGTTTTGCTCTGGAAACAGGATTTCGGATTTTACAGAAGATGGCCGAAAATGATCACCCCCACGATGAGCTGTTCATAATGGCCATTCATCTGGATGATCGCTTTAAATATGTGATCTACCATAGCATTAACGTCGCCATTTATACGCTGAAAATGGCCGATGACCTCGGATTCTCACATACGCGGAAATTGGAACTTGCCATGGCGGCCTTATTGCACGATATCGGCATGGCGGTCATCCCGGATAAAATACTTTACAAGCAGCTGGAACTCAGCCCACAGGAAATCAACATACTCAGAGAGCGGCCGAATTACAGCTGCAAAATTTTGCGATCGTTCGGCGAGGGATTCGCATACCTGGCTGAAACGGCGGCTCAGGTGTATGAAAGAATCGACGGCTCAGGGTATCCGCGAGGATTGAAAGGGGACGAAATCCATGAGTATGCCCAGATTATCGGACTTCTGGACATGTACGAAGCGCTAATTCACTCCCGGCCTCAGCGGGACAAGCTGACTCATTTTATTGCCGTCAAAGAGGTCATCAATACCTGTAAAAACCGGTTTCAACGCAAACACCTGAAGTCGTTGTTGAGCATTTTCACCGTGTTTCCGATTCACAGCTACGTGCGCCTGAATTCGGACGCGATCGGCCGGGTCATTGAGACCTATGCGGATCAGCCCATGCGCCCCAAGCTTCAGATCATATACGATTCGCAGAGACGGAAAGTACTGACCGAAAGAATTGTTGTTCTACCGGAAAATCCTCTTTTGAATATAGTCGATTCGGTTTCCGAATCCGAGCTTCAGGAGCTTTCACAATTAAAATGAAGAATCACCGATCCCCAGGATTTAAAATCTAGTAAAAACATGATGGGATGGATTGCTTTGCTCTGCAGGTTTTTTCATCCTCTTTTAGAGCAAAGGTGTTTTGATGTACTTAGAGTATTGGGAACTCCAAAAAACGCCTTTTGGCAATGTGCCGGCACGCAGCGCCTTTTATCGGTCGCCTCAACACGAAGAGGCGCTCCGTCGTTTGCTGTAT
Organism: uncultured Desulfosarcina sp.; assembly: GCA_964435765.1. Taxonomy (GTDB): domain Bacteria; phylum Desulfobacterota; class Desulfobacteria; order Desulfobacterales; family JAFDCJ01; genus JAFDCJ01. Next base: position 9,098 of record CAYTBC010000085.1, on the reverse strand, counting down.
GTCATCGAGCATCGCAAAGGGGTCGCCATGCTGACCGGTGAGGTCGGTTGCGGGAAGACCACGGTTATCAGAGCTATATCTGATCACCTTGGCAAGGACCGCTATCAATTTCAAACTATTTCCAATCCCGCTTTGCAGCCGACCGACCTCATCAAAGCGATTGTGTTAAAGTTGGGCGGAAACGGCGAAGGCCACTCCAAAACGGACCTGCTCGATCGCTTGCACCAACATCTGTTTCAAAACGCGAAAAATGGTATCAACACCGTTCTGGCGATCGATGAAGCCCATGTTATCGGCAATCGCGCCACTCTGGATGAGCTGCGAATGCTGCTCAATATTCAATCTGACGATGATTTTTTGATTACACTGGTTTTGCTCGGGCAACCCCCCTTATTGAAGAACATTGCGGAACTGCAGCCCTTAAAAGAAAGAATCAGCATTAAATTCAACCTCGAACCGCTGAATCTCCAAAACACCTTAAATTACATCGCACATCGTCTGAAATGGGCCGGGGCTAAGCGGGGCATTTTTTCCCGGGAGGCAGTCCAGGTACTCTTTGAATTCACCGGCGGTTTGCCGCTGCGCATCAACAACCTGTGTGACCGTTGCTTATTGCTTGGTTTGATGCGTGAAGCCAGGATGGTTGACAGCCGCACCGTGCGCGACGCCATTGAGGATATGGAATCATAACCATGAAACGGATATTTAACAGGAAATCCATTGGTAAAGCCGCCAAATATTCAAAAAGCCTGTTGCTGCTGGCAGGCTTGGCGGCTGCGATCGGCACTTTGGGATGTGTCAAACAAATCGTAAATTATACGCCGCCGCCCGTTATCCCCAAAGCCGACGGGTTGGCTGCCTCCGGCAATTATCGCGCCGTTGTCATCGAAGATATGGACAACGACGGAAATCTGGACGTTGTGGGGGGCGCATCGTCGCCCGAAATGGTAACGATAAATTACGGAGATGGTCGCGGCGGAATATCCGATCCCCAATATTTGCAGGTCAATGGTGAGGTCCTTTCGGTGGCGGTGGCAGATATCAATGAAGACGGTCGTGCGGACATCGTATTTTCAGTTCAAAAGGAGTCTTCGGGAATCCGAATTTTATTAAATATGGCCAAGCGCGAATGGAAACAGGCTAAAGGCCCCATCGAAATTAATAAATACCAGGGGGTAAGAACTGCCGATGTCAACGGCGACGGCCATCTGGACATCATTGCCGCCAATGCCACCTCGGACACTCAGGGCGGGATACAGGTCTGGCTGGGCGACGGCCGGGGGAACTGGCCGGTTGAATCGGGTCCCACCATCAGCGGCATATATATGGACGTACTGGCGGCAGACCTCAACCATGACGGCCATCTCGATCTTATCGGAGCGGGATGGGGGACCTTCGGAGCGCTGAGGGTCTGGCTGGGTGACGGCACCGGAAGCTGGTCATCCACCAATCCGTTGGAAAAAGGCAGTTTTTACGGCCTGAGCATCGGTGACATAAATGGCGATGGTCATTTTGACATCCTTGCAGGCGCCCACAGAAACGGTGTTCGAATATATCAGGGAGATGGCCGGGGAACTTTCGCAGAGATCATGAGTCCCGAAGAATATCTGAAACGCAGGTCCAAGGTGCAGGCGAAAACTGCATCCGGCGTCGGAGACCTGCCGGCTCCGAAAAAAAACAGGAGTTACTGGCAGGCGGCAGCTCTTGATCTGGATGCGGACGGCCGGATGGATATTATCGCCGGCTCTCTGGATTCGGAAGGAATCAAGGCCTGGCGCAATAATGGGAAAAAGGGCTGGGAGACTTATGAGGGGGTTTTTCCTTCGAATGGGATTTATTACGGCATGGCTCTGGCTGATCTGGACGCAGATGCGCGCATGGATCTTTGCGCCGCCAGCTTTGGTGAGGGCATCAAAATATGGTCCGGCAAGGATGAAGTCTTTAAAATAATTAATCAGCAGATTGAGCGGTTAAAGGCCGCTGATACCCCGAATACAGCTGCCGCACCTTTGGAAAACGATGTGTACAAGACGGTCGAAGGCCTCGAAGAATATAAAATTGATGCCGGTGATACCCTGGAAATCACTTTATGGGAAGGAACCAAACCGGCAAAAGAGGAGATCCTGGTTCGTCCGAATGGAAAGATTTCTTTTGGTTTCGTTGAAGATTTAGCGGTCAACGGACTGACCGCTTCCCAGCTCGATGCCCGCTTGACAGCCTATCTGCAGGAATATGTAAAAAAACCGCGGATCGACGTGGTTGTTAAAGAGTATAACAGCAAGTTCGTTCAGGTATTAGGTGCCGTCCAATCGCATGGACCGGGCAGCGGCCCCGGCCTATACAAACTGCGCGGCAAATCAACGGTTTTGGAAATGATCTCCCAGGCCGGAGGACCGGCGCAGAATGCAAATTTGAATGATGTTAGGATTCGCCGCAAAAACGGCCAGATTGTCTCTGTGAATCTTTTTAAGACGATCAATCAGGGAGATCCGAGCCAGGATGCGATCCTCAACGCCGATGACCTGATATTCATTCCGACCCTTAGCGAAGGGGGCAACCGGATTTATGTGTTCGGTGAGGTGGAAAAGCCCGGAGCCTATACGTTTACCGGGTCAAATTTCCGGCTATTTGATGCGATCTCCGAAGCCGGTGGGGCCACTGTCTTTGCTTCGACCGAAAGTACCCGGGTTGTGCGCGGAGATCCCACCCGTCCCGAGTTTATTGCAGCCGATCTCAAAAAATTGATCGAAGAGGGTGATCAGTCACAGAATCTGGTTCTGGCCAGCGGAGACTTGGTTTATGTGCCGCCCAGCGGGTGGGGCGATATTAATGTCTTCAACAAACGTATAAGGCCGCTTTTTGAGCTGTTGCTCTACCCGGCGCGAACGGTCATAGATTGGAATAATGCCTCGGATATTTGGAATAGCAACAATTAAGGCTGTCACCTTGTCTTAGGCCGTGTCCCTCATATTTATCCGGTTTGAAAATGCCGACCCAGCCGCCCGGTTGGATACCATTTTTCGTGATAAGGGAAGTTCACGATGGCACAATATGATGTCGATTTAAGAGATTACTGGCGTATCATCAAAAAGAGGAAAACCTCGATTATTGTCATGGTTGTTTTGGTGGGGCTTTGCAGCTACGGGTTCGCCAAACTCAAGGAGCCGATGCCGCTTTATGAGGCCAGTTCCGCCGTCAAAATCGATCGGTTTTCCAACATGGCATCCATTTTGACCGGCGAGTACTGGCGGCAGTCGGAGAATATGCAAACGCATGCCTATATCATCACAAGCTTTCCGGTCTTATGCCAGACGGCTAAAGCGTTGGGGTGGCTTCCAGAAGACATTTCCGAAGAGGCGGTTCAAAACGATCAAAAGTACCTTGCAGCCATCCGGCGTCTGAAATCCATGGTCGAACCCGAACACCAGGAAGGCACCAATATTATTAACATTCATGTGAAGTTTGAAAATGCCCGGGAAGCAGCGCTGGTGGCCAACGCATTTGCGCGGTCCTATCGGGAGTACAACATTCGGGAAAAAAATAAAAAAACCTTCGAGACCAAGGCCTTTATCGAAGAACAGCTGCGTTTGACTTCCAACCGGCTCACCCTGGCTGAAAATGAACTTCAGGCCTTTAAAGAGAGCCACGGCCTCATTTCGCTGGATGCTCAAACCCAGAACACCTTGAACAGGCTCTATGCGGTTGAAACGGAGTACGAAAAGATCAAATTAAACAAAGCGGATATCGAGTCCCAGTTGCACTTGATTCAGTCCAATAAAATGGGTCCATCCGGAAAATTTAATGAAAACTTTTTTGCTGCTTCAGCCGGATCTCCGGTCTACGGGATGAAAACAAAACTGACCGACCTGTTGCTGGAGCGCCAGACCCTCCTGATCAATTTCACTCCAAAACACCCGAAAGTCAAAGAGATTGACGACCAGATCCAGGCCGTGCTCCACGAAACCCAAAAAGAGCTGCAATCTCTAGTGAACGCCTACAATGTTCGCGAGGCGGACTTTTCTCAAAGGATTTATCAGCTTCGCCGTGAGAATCTAAGTTTGCCGGAAAAAGGCCTTCAACTGGTGCGGCTGCAGCGCGATGTTGAGCTGCAGGAATCCCTTTATTCCCAGTTGAAGGAAAAGTATCAGGAGACGTTGATCCAGGAATCCGGCAAAGTGGAGGAAGTCACGATCCTCAAGCCGGCCGTGACCCCCGAGCTGCCGTTTAATATCCCCTCAAAGCTCATGATCGTCGTCACCGGCATTGTGATGGGACTTATCATCGGGGTGGTATTCGCCTTTTTGGCCGAAGTGTTTGACACCTCCATGGGCACCATCGAGGATGTGGAGGAATTGCTGAATGTGCCGGTTCTGGGTGTGATTCCCCAGCTGGATGAGGAAATAAAGGGGAAACGGGGTTCTTCTGACCGGCGATCGGCGAAAGAAGATCGAGCGCGGGATCTGGTAACCCATTATGAACCGAAATCCATGGGCGCGGAAGCTTTTCGGGCATTGCGGACCAATCTGCAATTCCTGCGCCTTGAAATGCAGGGCAAACTCTTTCTGATCACCAGCTCGTTTGTGCAGGAGGGCAAAACTTTAAATGTCGTCAACCTGGCTTTGAGCATGGCTCAGGCCGGCAACAAGGTGCTGCTGGTGGATGCGGATCTTCGCAAACCACTCGTCCACAGGGTATTTGGGCTGTCGCGCGAGCCCGGGGTTACGGATTATGTGCTCGGAAATTATAACTGGCAGGAAGTGACCAATACAATTTCCGACGTCATGCTGGGTGACTTCGGCATCGATGATATCTTAAAAACCCCGGGTATGGATAACCTCAATGTCGTTACCGCCGGCACCAAACCGCCCAATCCGACTGAAATACTAAGCTCATCCCGTTTCCGGGATTTTTTAGCCGAAGCCAATAAGGTTTATGATTACATCTTTATCGATTCGCCGCCGATCCTGCCGGTGGCCGATGCCACCGAAATCGCTCCGCTGATGGACGCGGTTTTTTTAGTATACACGGTGGGCAAGATCGGACGCGGTGTTCTGAAACGGGCCAAATCCACCCTGGACAATGTGGATGCCAAGGTTTTGGGCGTTATCTTAAATAATGTCAAGCCGGAAGCCGGCCCCGAATATTTTAAATACCACTCCCAGCATTACTACGGGCCGGAAGGCGATGTGGTTCCGCGTAAAAAAAGAGGAAAAAAGTGGTTTTCAAATTTCAGAGGACCGGTCAGTCAAGGCAAATTTATAAAATTTGCCGTGCTTTTCACGGCGTTGGCTTTATTGGCGCTGGGGATATACTGGCAGGATTTACAATACTTTGCCAAGGATTGGCTTGCGACGCTTGAGCGGTTATTCGTCTCACAGTAACCCCCTTTTGCTTTTGCATTTCTTCAAGCAGCACGAAAGACGTTTGTATTAAGACGAATAGGATCGCCTAAAAATAGAGGTGAGGCGTGCGTTTATTTTTTTTTGTGATATCTTTCCTGCTGGTAGCGATGCTGACCGGATTTTTCATCACCCAGTATTCACCCACCCTGATATTTATCTGTATCCTGGCGTTTATCATCTTCACCGTGTCTTTCATCAACATCGAGTGGGGCCTTTACATCCTCATTTTTTCAATGCTTTTGTCTCCGGAATTTATGGCGGGTGATAGCGGCGGAACCTCTCTCAGTCGCGGGGTGACGCTGCGGCTCGAGGATTTTTTGCTGGCAGTTATCGGGATCAGCTGGTTTGCCAGGAATGCCATCGACAAGGAGTTGGGGCTTTTTTTGAAAACGCCCTTAAACAAGGCCATTCTTTTCTACGTTTTGGCCTGTGTGCTGTCCACCGGCTTTGGCATCATGGCCGGTCGGGTTGAATTGAAAACCGGATCTTTGTATGTACTAAAATACATTGAGTACTTCATCGTTTTTTTTATGATCGTTAATCATGTTCACCAAACCGATCAGATCAAACGGTTTATCATTTGCTTGTTTTTGACCTGCTTTATTGTGGCGTTCATCGGCGCCTTGCAGATTCCCGGCGGCGAGCGGGTGAGTGCCCCGTTTGAAGGAGAAGTCGGAGAACCCAACACCTTCGGTGGGTATCTGCTTTTCATGTTGGTCGTGGCCGGCGGTATGCTGGCCAAGGCGGATACTCCCAAAGT
>CAYTBC010000085.1:0-2836 GCA_964435765.1 uncultured Desulfosarcina sp. | reverse complement strand
TCGACCTCTGCCAGACTCAAAAGCTGGAGCGAGGCCTTGCAGGATTGGCCGAAACATCCGTTGCTGGGATACGGCGTTACCGGATATCAGTTTGTGGATGCTCAATTTCCGAGGATTCTGGTTGAGAACGGGATTTTGGGTCTGATCGCATTCTTCTATCTCTTGTTTTCAATCTTTAGAGTTACCCTTGGAAATTTGAAAGAATTGAAAACGCCATATTTCCAGGGTCTCACCATTGGGTTTTTGGCCGGATTCGCGGGCCTTATCGTGCACGCCATCGGGGCCAACACGTTTATTATTGTCCGCATTATGGAGCCCTTCTGGTTTTTGGCGGGAATCGTTACCGTTTTACCAACACTTGAAGGCCGGGGGGCAGAACATCCCCAGCCAATTGCTTTAGACGGTAAGCTTGTGGCGTCCAGGTCCTGATATCCGTTTGGTTGATTTCTCCCTTTATTGCTTCCCTCTAACGCGCAGAGTGTCTAACTTGAACCAAGAGATACTAGATACCGGATGCTCGATACTGGATAAATGCGCGGACTGCTTGACTGAGTTCCAAGGTTTAGCCTTTTAGCCTCTCACCTTCACGCCTTTTTTTTCTATCCTCTGTGATGCGCCCGCCGAATTTCAAACCCCCTGATCCGATCCGGGACGATTCCCCTTTAATCGGTTTAGTGCCCAAAAAAGCCCTGTAATGGATTTGGCGTCCTGAATTTCTCCCCGCTCAATCATTTCCACGGCTGCCTTAAATTCAATCTCATGAACTTTGATGATTTCATCCTTGTCAAGCTGCTGCCGGTCGGGTTTTAAGCCGAAGGCCAAATAGAGGTGAATCCGCTCATTGGAATAGCCCGGCACGGGGGTGATCTCCCCCAGCTTCTGCCATTGGTCGGCTGAATAACCGGTTTCTTCAATGAGTTCTCTTCTCGCACAACTCATCGGCGATTCACCGGGGTCGAGAGTCCCGGCAGGAATTTCCCAAATGTAATTTTTAAGGGCGTGGCGGTACTGCTTTAGTAAGAGCACCCGGGATTCATTTAAAAATGGAACGATAGCGGTTGCCCCGGGATGCTCCACAAATTCCAGATTGGTGGTGACGCCGTTGTCGAGGGTGACATTTTCGCTTATCAGGCTGAATATCTTTCCCTGATGCACGGTGCTGCGTTGGTTTACCTTGGCGGTCATAGAGTTCCCCTTTTTTTATTTCGTTTTCAGCAGATGTATAGTATATAAAAAATAATTCTATAGTCAATAGATTCAACCATGCGGGGAAACAGTAAAAATATTCCGAGTGTTTTTCTTTTAATCCTCTGCCTTGTATTGATTTCCTGCCAGGCGGCTCGAACGACTTATGATGTCGCCGAAGGAACCGTCAAAACCACCTACAAGCTTTCGAAATTTACCGCCAAATCCGCTTACGGTGCCGGCAGCCTCATTTATCATATAGGTGGTTTTGCCTTTGAAGTGGTTGCCGCACCGCTCAGCTGGCCCCTGACGCGGCCGGAGATCGAGACCATTGACGGACTTCCGCCCAAAGAGGCCATTCGCCAGGACAAAGTCAAAAAATCACCTTATGTCGTCAACGGCCGGCGGTACGTGCCCATGTCCGTGGAGCAGGCCCGCAGCTATCAGGAAACCGGCACGGCGTCATGGTACGGATATGAGACCTATCAGCAGGATGGCGGGCACATGACGGCCAACGGCGAGGTGTTTAATCCCAACGGGCTCAATGCGGCACATAAATATTTGCCGCTGCCGAGCTTTGTCAAAGTGACCAATCTTGAAAACCGCCGCAGCATTATCCTGCGCGTCAACGATCGCGGACCGTTTGTAGAAGATCGGATCATCGACCTGAGTGCCGGGGCCGCCCGCAAATTAGGTTTCTATGAGCAGGGAACCGCCAGGGTGCGGGTAGAAACTATAGAAGCACAAGGTTGAGAATTAAATTAATAATACTTAGTTGTCAATGACAACTAATTTTATCTCATTCGAATTGGCCTTAAGCTCCGGTGCGTACATGGCATAACCCCGGGTGGGCAGGGCACTGAATTGACCCGGGGTTTCAGCCCTCATCCGGTAGCTGATGCTGTGCCGACCCCGGGCCAGCCGCTGCACGAAGAAACAGACTTTGCGGTCACGGTATTCCACATAAGCCCCCATACCATCGTATTGATATCCGCTGCGGACTTCCACAGGCTCGAATCCGGCGGCCTTCAGATCTTCAAACACCAGATACTCATAATCGTTTTTGCTTTCGATCTCCAGTTCCACCTCCACTAGATCACCGCTATTTACTACGGACAGGTTTTTGAGCGCTTCTCTCTTAAATTTTTCAACCTTGCGGTCCACCACCTGGCCACGGGATCCCGCATCCTTAATTGTCTTTGGCACTTCCTTTAAAAGGTAAACTTTACGCTGAACCTTGATTTCCAGGCCCGCGGCCGTAATGAAGTCTTCCAGGGTGAAATAATCCAGGTAAGCATTAAAATAGATGGGACCGCGGCCGGATTTTTTGAGCGTCAGGCTATGGGTTCCGGTGCTGATGTCCGCTCCTGCGAGGATGAATTTGTTATCGAATGTGAAAAGATTCTCCGCGCTGATGTCAACCGTTTTTTTCTTGATACCGTCAAAATAAATATCCAGGGTTAAATCCGGCCGATCTTCGCCGCTGGCGGTAAGGTAGTCAGCGAAGGCTTCCACGACGACGGCCGTATCCCGGGTGCTCTTCCAGTAGGTGGCATGCTTGCGGTTGGTGAGCAGGTATTTCACCAGCCGCGAAGCCGTTTCGCTGCGGGGTGATGTGCGGCTCAAAAGCTTGAGGTAATAGCCGTGGGCT
>CAYTBC010000084.1:0-19160 GCA_964435765.1 uncultured Desulfosarcina sp. | reverse complement strand
GCAAGGGCCACTGGATTTTGAGTCCAGCGCGTCTACCAATTTCACCACTCCGGCTTTTGACCTGGTTTTATATGCAAGAATGACTGTTTTGTCAAGAGATATGGATTCATTATGGTCCGACAAGGGTTAAAATTTCAGCAGCAGATACTTCGCCTTCCCGCAAAATTTTAGGCGGATCGACCGTCACATCAATCACGGTCGATCCCAAGCCTCCTTTCAGCGCGCCGGCGTCCAGGATAAGGTCCAGCCTGCCAGCAATTTGAAATTCCAGATCCTCGATCCGACGGCAGCCGGGATTTCCGGAAAGATTGGCGCTGGTGCCGGTCAGAGGAGTTTGCAGCGCCCGGACCAGGGCTGCGGCCACCGGATGACCCGCTAGCCGGATCCCGATTTTGCCGGTTCCTGCGGTGAGATAACCCGGCACAGCTCCACCGGCCTTAAAGACCAGGGTGATCCTGCCCGGCCAGAAATGATCCATGATGCGGCCGGCGGCGGGCGAGACGTATGAAACCAGTTGTTCCAACCGGCAAGTCCGGTCGATCAATATCAGGATCGGATTTTGAGGCGATCGCTGCTTGATCCTAAATACCCGCGCAACTGCCCCCGCATTGAAGGCATCGGCGCCCAAGCCGTACAGACAGCGCGTGGGGAATGCGATAACCCCACCCGCCCGGACAGCGGCGACGGCCTTTGTGATGGCGGCGTCGGCCGGATGTTCAGGGTCGACTTTGATTACATTCTCTTTAGCGGTCATTTTAATTGATTAGCTTCATTGCCTAACATACCGATGCCGGTAACAACTTAAATTCGAAGCACGAAATTCGAAATCCGAAACAATCGTAAATGACCCAAGTTGAAATGATCGAAACAAGGCGTATAAGACGCGATCCTTATCCTGTGTTTGGGTCATTTGAGAATTTGTCATTCGGATTTGTTTCGTATTTCCTGCTTATGATTTCGAATTTAGAGTTTTTTAATAAACCGTCTTGTACCGCCACAGTTTCAATCAGAGCCGGCCTCCTGAATCCCGATACATGCATTTACAGTTCAGACGCCTCGACCGCTTTGGCTTTTTCCTCAACCTGCCGGGCCATTTCCTGTTTGAAATCTTCCAGCCTGGCGCCGACCTCAGGATCAGCGGTCGCAATAATCTGGGCTGCCAGGATGCCTGCATTGCGGGCGCCGGATTTGCCGATGGCCATGGTTGCCACCGGAATGCCGGGCGGCATCTGGACGGTGGCCAGCAAGGCATCCAGCCCCTGAAGACAGGATGAATCAATCGGGACCCCGATCACCGGCAACGTCGTGTGGGCCGCCAAAACACCGGCCAGATGAGCTGCATGCCCTGCGCCGGCGATGATAACCTTTAATCCTCTTTGCAAGGCGGATGCGGCAAATTCAGCCGCCCGCTGCGGGCTGCGGTGCGCCGAGGCAACGGTCATTTCATAGGGTATTTGAAATTTTTTCAACATGGCTGCCGCTGCCTTCATGATTTCAAGGTCGGAATCACTGCCCATGACGATGCCCACCTGCGGAGCCCCTTCTCCGCCTTTCGAAACTTTTTCTGCGGTCATCTGTAATAGTCTCCTATAAGAATGGATAGTCGACGCTAAAGGGCGCCGTATCAAGAATTTGCTCTAATGAAACTGCATTTGTGTTTATCAGTTAGACCGCGTAAATCGCGGTTAAAAACCGCTCCCATAATCAAAAAACAGCTAATATAGATTTGAAAAGTTTTTTTTCCGATCAAGCTGGCCGCTTCACCGCCGGCGGCTGGGCTGACAAGCGATTTAATGTGCTATTTTTCAGGGTGGATTAATTGGTGCCCCTCTATCCCGAGATCGATCAGTTTGTCAAGCAGCCGGCTGAAATTCATTCCGGCCTTTTGGGCGGCCTGGGGCAAAAGACTTGTGGCAGTCATTCCGGGAATCGTGTTGGTCTCCAGCACGTATATTTCGCCATCTTTTAGAATCATGTCGGTGCGACTGTATCCCCGGCAAAAAAGGGCGCGGTGGGCAATTTTGGCATAACTTTGCGCTTTTTGGGTCAACTCCGCATTTATGCGAGCCGGACATATTTCCTGGGTAGCCCCGGCGGTATATTTGGCTTCATAGTCAAAAAATTCGTAGGTTTTATCCGGTATGATTTCGATCAGCGGCAATGCTTCCAATTCTTTGTTGCCGATCACACCACCGGTGAGTTCGGTGCCTTCAATGTAGGATTCTACCAGAACGGCCCTGCCATAATCGCCGGCTTTTTCCAGCGCGCTTTGCAGATCGGCGGCGGTTTTTACAATCGACATTCCCACACTGGAGCCGGCCTCCACCGGCTTGACCACCAGTGGCAGGCCGATTTGGGCGGCACATTTTTCGGTATCCACCCTTTCATCGCGCTCGTAAACAACATAGGCCGGCACCGGCAGACCGGCCTTTTCGTAAAGCCGTTTGGTGGCAAGTTTATTCATAGCAAGCGCACTGCCCAGAACGCCCGAACCCTGATAGGGGATATCGAGCAGATCCAGCAGGCCCTGAACGGTGCCGTCTTCGCCATAGGGCCCATGCAGGATGATCAGGGCAACATCGATCTTGGGGGCCTCCTGCACCAGACGGGCCAGATCGGTTTTGGGATCATACTGCAAGACATTGTATTTGTTCTTATCCAGCGCAGCGTAAACCTGTTCGCCGCTTTGCAGTGAAATTGCTCGCTCGGAGGAGATGCCACCGGCCAGAAGTGCGACTGTGAGTTTATCCATAGTAATTTTCCTTCTTAATTTTTTAAATGGGAAACGGATTAACGCAGATAAACACGGCCAAGAATTGGGTTTAGGAAACTCAGTTTGAATTCTGTGCTTATTATGGCAAGCTCTTTTTTTTATTGGTTTCAGCTGGTTCAAAGCGTTCGGCCAGCTTGCTGGTATATTGCTGGGGCACCTCAAATTCTATCGAACCATTGCGCATGGTATTTAATTTCATGATGAGAAAATTCAGTTTTTTAAGGGTTCGATATTTTTGGGCGGTATCTTGCATGCCGCTCAGGAGATCTTCAGTGCGCTTGATCTCTTTTTTCAGCTCCACTTCAGGGGGCAGGCAATCCGCATTTTTTAAAATTTTATAGGCCAACCGCAGCTCTTCAGGTAAATGGCGATCATCTTCAAGCACAAGGGGTTTGCCTGATCCCGCCAGATTCTTAAATTCGCCCTTTTGCAGAGCCCTGCGAATGCGCTCTTCGACTATTTTGCTAAATCCCGGAAACATTTTGCTATATAAATTTCGGAGCCGGCCTCGTTCGGCCGGACGCGGCACTCTGCCGCGGCTATCGACGCGGAATGCGGGATTGAGAAAAAACAAGAATCTCGACTCCCAATTCCGCAATTTTTAATTCATTATGTGACCCTTACATTTACATTCTAGATATACCATATTTGCTGACCTTTTAAAATTACAAAATTTGGGGCTGGGTCTCAGTTTTCGATGTTTACCCGATATCCGCCCCAAACTTATAATTGACCCGCGCTGCAACAATTTGGTAAGGAGATGGACCACGGTCAGTTAAAAATTGATAATTGCAGATTAAATATTGATGAAGGAAATAATGAATGAAAAAAATAGCTTTTGCCGGAACCGATGGAAGAACGCTGTTAAGTGCCCTGGTGACAGCCACCGCGATCAGCGAGAATTACCCGGAGGAATTCAAAGGGGTCGTCATTCGCGGGACCCCTTCGATGCCGAAATTTTGTGAAATCATGAACTGGCCGGTGGAATTCGTTGCGACCGCCAGCAACTCGGTTGAAGATTATACGAAGGCCATCATTTCCGCTTTAAAGGATAAAACCGTAGACTATGTGCTGCCCATGCCGGAGGCTCTTTTGTTTGAGGGTCTGGTGGATGCAGTTGTTCAAGCCGGTTTTGGTGATCAAATCATCGGCTTGACGAAATCCGGTGCTTTCATCGAAGGTGATAAAATAGAATGCAAGAAACTTTGCCGGGAAGCCGGTATCCCGGTGGCTGCTTCCTGGACCGAGGTGGATGCTAAAGATTATCAGCGCATATTGACAGCCAGTTTGGACTATATCCACGCCTATGGCGGCGCCGTGCTCAAATATCCCTACAGTGCCGGCGGCAAAGGAGCGCGAATCATATTGAATTCATGGGAAATCAGAGACGTTTACGACACCTTGATAAAGGACTACAAAGACAGCTACAAAAAAATATTCGGCGGCAAAGGCCGATGGCCGCTTTTGATTGAGTCCCTGATGTCGGGAGTCGAAATCAGCTTTACGATTTTTGTCGATAAAAAGGGAAATTTTCAAATTTTGCCAACCGCCATGGACTACCCCGAACGGTTCGAAGGGCCGGCCGGCAGAAATAACCCCATCACCGGCGGCATGGGGGCTGTGTCGCCCCATCCGCTGGAAACACCGCAAATGATGGAGATGGCTGCTGAAGTGATTGCCAGACCGTTAATTCAGATTATGAAAGACCGGGGCATTTTACGGTCGTGCGTTTTATATCCCGGCTGTTTTGTCTCATTGGACGGCAGCGAGCGTCCCACCGCCATCCGGGTGTCGGAAATAAACATCCGCCCCGGCGAACCCGAGGCACAGCCGGTGATTCGACGGCTGCGTAACCTGGGTGCTCTAGTCAAAGCGACTCTGGAAGGCGATCTGAATGAGGTCGAACCGGAAGTCAGAACGGATCAGCTGGCAATGTGTGCGGCGCTGGTTACGGGGCCGGGGGGGCCGGACGGTCAAAAAGGATATCCCTGGTCCTGCACCCGGGGCGAGCCCGTTGAAATCGATTTCAAATATATGAAGCGCAAGGGGATACAGGTGATTCCGTCTGCCATGATGTGCTCACCCGATGACGGCAGCTTTAGATCCGACGGGACCCGGGTAGCCTTTCTAAACGCCAACGTAACCGTCAAACCGGATGAAAAACGCGGGACCGTCGCCGAGCGCTTCAGGAACAAGCTGCTGGCGGCTTTTGACAATGGAAAGATCCGGGTGATACCCCGCGAAGCCCCGAACGGCAATCGATTGGATCTGAGGCGTGACATCGGGCTGCATTACCTTGCGGCGGAGAAGATATTCTCGAATTGACTGTTGGGGTCCAGCCTTTCACCGCGGATTAACTATAAGGGGGGAGATATGGTGGCGATGCAGGGATTTGAACCCCGGACACTGCGGATATGAGCCGCATGCTCTGACCGACTGAGCTACATCGCCACATGTTCGTCGTGCGCTTGCCGATTTTTAACGAGACGCTTATCTACCAATTCAGCAACCTTTAGTCAAGTCGAAAAAAACGGTTTAATCCGTTAGTTTTACCTCATTGAAAAGCAAACCCCGCCCAAACCGGAAATCGTTTGGCGGGGTCGATCAGTGAAATTTTAGCTTTTTTTAAGCCCTTAATTCTGATTTCTTTGCATTTTATGAAAAAATATTTTCAACACGAAAACACGAAATTTAGAACGCGCAGCGCAGGCGCTTTCGTGATTAATTTGTCCTTTTTGTTTCCGGTTCATCCGGGTTTGGGTTTTATATGGAGGAGCCCTCCACCTCTACGCTGTATTCATCCAGATTGCGCGGCAGGTTGTCAAACACGATCATAAACGAGACCATTTTTCCGGTTTTTACCTTAAGGTTGGATTTCTTGCTGCCCGCCGGGTTAAGCAATTGTTTTTTGATGGATCCAATGTCCATTCTTGCGAGATCCGAATCTGCGATCACGTTGCCGCAATAAACGGTTGCTTTTTTGGCAATTTTATTCCCTTTTTGATAAAGTTTGGCGGTCACCTTGATATGACTGCGCGGGTGATCATAGTCATTTTTTATGCTGCCCTCGATAACAAAGAGCTCGCCGGACCGGGAATTTTTGATGAACTTGCCCTTGATTGTGTTTCCCAAGGGGATGATTTTCAAATTGCCGGCCACATCTTGCTGCTCGGGGTTCAACCAGTCGCTGAGGTAAGGAATCTTGAGATCCAAATCGCTGAGGTAAGGGATTTTAATGTCACTGATATAGGGGATTTTGATGCCCAGCATGTTGGGAACAACAATGACGCCGGCAGCCAAAAGCAGCAGCAACAGAATGGCCAGCACGGGCTTTTTCGACCGTGCCTTCGGCGCTTTTCTTTGTACCGGCATCTGTTCGAAAGCTTCATCGGTAAACGGTTCGTCTTCGGAACCCGGCAGAACGTGGGTTGCGCCGTAAGCATCATTTGTGGCCGAAAAATCATCGGATGCCAAGTCGTCGGTGCCGAGAACGCTTGTATTCGATCCGTCCTGAAATACTGTTTCTTCGATGTCCTCATCTTCCATAAAATCCCCTTCATCGGATGCCAGCAGATTTGATTCCAGCTGTTGGCCGGTCGATGAACCGCTGTCAAAAAGGTCCTCTTTTTCCTGGAGCTCACTTTCAAGGTCAAAATCAAGCTCGAGTTCGGCATTCGAACCTTTTGAGGCGTCATCAAGGGCGGCTTCCATCTCCAACGGCAATTCGGTTTCCTCACCGCCCATTTCGGAAAAGTCCGGGGAAGTGTCGGCTTCGCCGGATTCCAGCATTTGCTCGATATCTAAAAAGTCATCCGTCTGGGCTGCTTTGCTTTCATTGCCGGAAGCGGCGGCGGCACTTGACGGTTCATCAAGATCGAATTGAATATCCAATTCTTCGGTATCTGTAACACCGGCGGCCTCTGCCGACGGGGTTTCATCGGATTCGAGCATTTGTTCCAAATCCGAGAAATCCAGTGTGGCGTCCTCATCAATGGCTGCATCGGCGGCTTCCGCTGCCGGCGCACCTTCATCGATTTGAAAATCAAGATCCATTTCAAGGTCCTGCGTCGTATCTCGGCCGGCTGCCGGGAGTTCTTCATTTTCAAGGAATTCGCTCAGATCTGATAAGTCAAGTTCATCGATGTCTTCGGAGGCGGCCGCGGCTGCGGGCGCGCCCTCATCTTCGGATGCCTCGGCTTCAAGCGCCATTTCAAGATTCAATTCTTCCGGCTCAGCTTCCGCTGCCGGAGCTTGCTCTTCATCCATAATGCTTGAAAGATCGGAAAGATCGAGCTCGTCATCCCCCGTTTTTGGCTGCCCGCCCGCGCTGCCCTCATTTTCGGCGATGGTTTCGGTTTCTAAATCCAGATCCAAATCATTGGCGCCGGACGCCGGCGTATCCCCGCCAAGATCGGATTCATCCATTTCAAGGTCCAAATCCGCCAACTCCAGGTCCTCAGCTTCTTCCAGCTCCAACCCAGCTTCGGCAATGATGTCATCTACCTGATCCGAGGTTTCCGGATCAATGTTCAGGTCCGCTGAATCAGTCCCGTCGGTGCCTGCAGGCTCCGCCTTATCCTCGAGCGCAAGCTCCAAGTCCGAAAGATCCAGCTCATCGGATGTTTCCATCTCCTTATCGGCTTGGGCGTTTTCTTGATTGCTTTGGTCTGCGGAACCAGGCTCAAGATCCAATTTCAGGTCCAGGTCTCCGGAATCATCAGAAGAAGGTTCTTCCGGTGCTGCAGCACCTTCTTCCTCAAGTCCCAGATCGGTCAGATCAAGTTCTTCCTCACCCAATTCCTGGTCGGATTCTCCACCCAACTCAAGCTCGAGATCATCGAGCCGGGAATCGACCGGTTCCGTCGTCAACTCCTCATCATCCAAGCCGGGCATATCCTCAAAATCACCAAGATCCGGTAGGTCATCGCCATCCAGTGCTTCTTCGGTGAACTCAGCATCCGGGCCTTCATCCTTATCAAAATCCAGATCAAGCTCCAGCTCGCCGCTGGGTTCATCCGGCGCTTCTTCGGGTTCCAATGACAGCTCTTCATCCGACGTCTCACCGAAATCATTCAGATCAAGTTCAGCTTCGTACGTTTCAGAGGATGCCTCAAGGCTTTCATCCTCATCCTCGTCGTCTTCGCTCAAAAAATCACTGAATGAAGAATCAAGATCATCCAATCCCAGGTCTTCATCTTCCTCCGGCATCTGCTCATCGGATTCCAGAGACAGATCGTCGACGGATGTGCCTTGCGCGGCAGTCCCCGCGAATGACGGCGGATATGCCATAAATACGTTGTCGCATTTTGAGCATCTAACCTTGGACCCCGATTCTTTTATCAAATTATCGCCAATGCTAAAGCTCGAATTACAGTCATCGCAGGTAATAATCATACGTTGCCCCATTGTTTATTATTTTTGCCCGCGCAATGCACCCATCGGTCGTCTTACCCTTTTTCAGCGCCGTGAAAAGTTCGGGCATAATCATATTCTAAATCTGTTCCGATCACTAAAATAATTTTGCGGAGTTTTGTATATAAGATTACCGCGAAAGCGCGTTCTTGTCAATTATTTTGATTCCTTACAGCCCGGCGGCTGCTAAATCTTCGACGATTTTCTTTTGTTTGTCACTGAGGTGTTTTGGTACGTTGACCTGGATGCGTACGAAAAGATCACCCTTTTTGCGGCCCTTCATGTCCGGCAAACCGTGACCCGACAGACGCATTTTCGTCCCAGGCTTTGTGCCGGGGGGGATTTTAAGGCTTAATTGCTTGTCATCAATGGTAGGAACCGCGATGGTTGTTCCCAATATCGCCTCGCTCAGCTTCAACTCGCGGTTTAAATAAAGATCCTGCTTTTCAGCACTGAACACCGGGTCATTGAGAACTTTTGATTTGATATAAAGATCGCCGGCCGGACCGCCGTAGGGACCGGGATTTCCCTTGCCGGTCAGACGCAGTTTTTTGCCGGTGGTCAATCCCGGCGGAATTTTTACGGTAAGATTCTCTGATCCGCCCTGATGCTGCAGGGTGATCACCTTGCTGGTGCCGGCAGCCACCTCCCGCAGTGTCAGGGCAAGTTCGTAAACAAGATCCGCTCCTTTGACCCGGGTGTGCTGCGGTTCGCCGCCAAAGTTAAATCCTGAGCCGCCGAATGAAAATCGCCGTCCGCCACCCCTGGCACCGGAAAAATCACCGCCGCCAAAGCCAAATTCTCTGAAAATATCCCCGAAATCGAAACCGCGAAAAATATCTTCCTGGCTGAAGCGTTGCCGAAAACCTTCAGAACCGAAGGTGTCATATTCCTTGCGTTTGTCTTTATCGCTCAACACTGCGTACGCTTCACTAATTTTTTTAAATTTTTCTTCAGCGCTTTTATCATCTTTGGCGTGGTCCGGGTGATATTTCATTGCCAGCTTGCGGTAAGCCTTCTTGATTTCTTCACTACTGGCGTCTTTTTTGACGCCCAGCATCTGATAGTAGTCCTCTGGCATTTTCGAATTCCCATCCTGAAGTTAAATCATGAACATTGTGTGTATTTTTTGACTTGTATAATAAGGTGCAAGGCAAAAGGTGTCAAGCATACGGAGATTCCTCATCAATCTTACCGTCCCCCGGCCTTCAGGGCCACCATTAGAACCGATATCGCGGCCGGTGTAATGCCGTCGATACGTGAAACCTGTCCGAGAGAGGTGGGCTTTATATCCGTCAGTTTTCCCTTCAATTCGTTGGATAAGCCGTGGACCTTCGAATAATCGAAGTCGAGGGGCAATCTTACCCGCTCCAAATTTTTAAAACGTTCAATTTCCCGGAGCTGTCTTTGTATATAGCCTTCGTATTTTATCTCAATCTCCACCTGGCGACCCACGGATTTGTCGAGGTTGACGGGACTTTTGGCCAGGACTTCCACCATCGGGTAGTCCAGTTCGGCCCTTTTCAGCAATTGTGCCAGATGGATGCCGCTGTCGATGGGCCGGGAGCCCCGGTTTTGAAGATATTCATTGACGGTGGATGTCGGCTTCACGGTGGTTTGCTTGACGCGTTTAATCTCGGCATTGATCTGTTCCCGGCGGTTTTGCAGCTCCTTGATGGCGTCGTCAGCAATCAGGCCGAGTTCATGACCGATGTTCATCAGCCGCAAATCGGCATTGTCCTCACGCAGCATGAGACGATATTCGGCGCGGCTGGTAAACATCCGGTAGGGTTCGCGAGTTCCCCGGGTAACCAGATCATCGATCATCACCCCCAGATAAGCCTGGGACCGATCCAAAATAAACGGCGGTCTTGCCTGCACCCGGCAGGCGGCATTGATACCGGCCCAGAGACCCTGGGCGGCGGCCTCTTCATAGCCTGAAGTTCCGTTGATCTGCCCGGCCAGGAAAAGTCCGGACACCCGCTTGGTTTCCAGGGTCGGCTTGAGCTGGTTGGGATTGACATAATCGTATTCGATGGCATAGGCCGGCCGCATGATTTCCACTGATTCCAGGCCTTTGACGGATCGAACGATCTCGATCTGGACTTCCAGCGGAAGCGAATTGCCCAAACCGCTGGCATAGATTTCTTCAGTGTCGACGCCCTCCGGCTCGAGGATAATCTGATGGCGATCTTTGGCGGGAAATTTAACGATTTTGTCTTCAAATGAGGGGCAATAACGGGCCGAGACCCCTTTGACGATCCCTCCGTAAAGGGCGGAGCGTTCCAGATTGTTGCGCACGATTTCATGGCTTCGATGGCAGGTATACCCAATGTAGCTGGGCATCTGCGGCATGGTGATCTTATCCGTTGAATAGGAAAACGGCTGGGGGTCGGCATCTGAGTCCTGGGCGGTAAATTTGCTGAAATCAATGCTTGATTTTTTAAGCCGGGGCGGAGTGCCGGTCTTCAGGCGGCCGAGATGGAAGCCCAATTCTTTGAGGTTGGCGGCCAGACCATAGGAAGCAAATTCACCGGCTCTGCCGGCTTTGATTGAACTGAACCCGATATGAACCAGACCGCTTAAAAAAGTACCGGTGGCCAGAATGACGACCGCTGCGCGGTATCCGAAGCCGGTAAAATCCTGGATGCCGACAATGCGGCCATCTTCGATGATCAGCCGCTCAACCAGGGTCTGTTTGAGATCCAAACCCGGCTGGTTTTCAACAACCGTTTTCATGGCCATGTGGTAGCGAGCTTTGTCGTTTTGGGTTCGGGACGACTGTACGGCCGGACCTTTTTTGGTGTTCAGGGTGCGGTATTGAATAGCTGTTTTGTCGGTGGTTTTGGCCATCTCACCGCCCAGGGCATCGATTTCCTTGACCAATTGTCCCTTGGCCATGCCCCCGATCGAAGGGCTGCAGGGCATCGCCGCCAGTTTGTCGAGGTCGATGGCTACCATCAGTACCCGGCATCCCATGCGGGCGGCCGCCAGCGCCGCCTCGCACCCGGCGTGGCCGGCACCGATAACAATGATGTCATATTTTTTAGCGTAATAAGTCATAATGTATGTTGTCAGTTGTATGTTGTCAGTTGTTTGTTGCTATGTATATCAAATTTTTGATAATTAGGCATTGAGATTTGTTTGATAATTGGGTTTTGGTGCTTGGAATTTCAATAAATTTCACTAAGCAGGTAATTTTTATAAAATCAGTTAATTACCTTTTTAAATGATGGAGGTCTGAGATTGTTATGAACAAGCGATACAACGATCTCAATACCTATTTGCGCTCCCTTTTCGGCTGCCGGGTGCAAAAAATAACCATTGATGCCGGATTCTCCTGTCCCAACCGGGACGGCACCCTTTCTACCGGTGGATGCATCTACTGTAATGTCCGCGGTTCCGGAACCGGGGCTTTCGGCCGCGGGATGTCGATTGCCGATCAACTGGGGCAGGGAAAAAAAGCGCTTGGCCGGCGCTACAAGGCCAAGAAGTTTATTGCCTATTTTCAGTCATTTTCCAATACGTACGCTCCGGTCCATACGCTCAAACGTCTTTATGACGAAGCTCTGGCCGTCGAAGGAGTGGTCGGTCTTGCCATCGGCACCCGGCCGGATTGCGTCAATGAAGCCGTGCTGGACCTTTTGCAGGCTTATGCCCATCAATATCTGATCTGGATCGAATACGGATTGCAATCGGCTAAAGATGAAACGCTGGCCCTGATCAATCGCGGGCACGACGCTCAATGTTTCGCGGATGCGGTCAAAGCGACATCAAACCGGGGAATCAAGATATGCGCTCATGTCATTCTCGGGCTGCCCGGCGAAACCAGAGACGACATGCTCCATACCGCCCGGAGCATCGCCGCTCTGGGTGTTGACGGATTAAAATTGCACCTGCTTTATGTGGTCAAGGGAACCCGGTTGGAGGCGCTTTACCGGCTGGGAAAATTCAGGTGCCTGGAGCAGCGGGAATATGTCGACCTGGTCTGTGATTTTCTCGAACACATTCCGCAAGATATCATCATCCAGCGCCTGACTGGAGACCCGCATCCCGCGGAGTTGGCGGCGCCACAATGGTCCCTTGAAAAATCCGAAACCCTGGCCCTGATCAGTGCAACTCTTGAAAAAAGGGATTCCTGGCAGGGGAAGGGGGTGGGGGAAAAGCTGGGAGGCAGGGAAGCTTGAAGGCTGGGATGATAGAGCGGCGAAGTGGCAAATGAATTTAAGGCGCACGGCACACGGCACATGGCTTAAGGCTAATGATGTTTTTTATTTTAATTTCAAAAAACCTCACACCTTATAGCATACACTGTTTGCCGTGCGCCTTGAGCCGTGCGCCGGTATGTGTGTGCCCCGGAACCTATACGCCGCTCTTGCTTTTTACGCTATGCTCCATGCCCTATGCCCTATGCCCCATGCCCATCCCCCGCACCCCGCAACGCTTACCCTCTCACCTTCTCAGCCTCTCAACTTCTTAACTTCCCATCTTCTTGCCCCTCGCAAAACTGTTGCATTCATCGTTCAACATTTCTATACTGAGTTTGCTATGCTCAACGACACCCTGCCCAATTCGGATGATTTTGACCTTTCCTTCAAAGTGTTCCATGAGCTCATGGCGCGCAAGGTCACCGACATCCTGCTGGTATCCAGTCCCTATGAAGCGTTTATTATGGAAGAAGAGGGCCGGCTGGCCGAACGGATCATCTATGAATACCGCGGTCTGAACCTGTCGCGCCCCCCCATGCTGACTTGGGCGTCTTCAGCCCGTCAGGCGCTCGATGTCTTATCCCGCAAAAAATTTGAGCTCGTGATTACCATGCCCCGGGTCGATGAAACCGATGCGTATGTTCTGGGCAAGTGGATTAAAGAAAAGCATCCTGAACTGCCGGTATATTTACTGGTTCAAGATACGAGCAGACACTTGCTGGAACGTCAATCCGGCGGCCGCAAGTCCATTGACCGACTGTTTGTCTGGTATGGCAACACGGACCTCCTGCTGGCGCTGATAAAAAATCTCGAAGATCAGATGAACGTCGCTTACGACACCCGTCGCGCCCGGGTGCGGGTGATTATACTGGTGGAAGACTCTCCTATCCATTATTCCTCACTGCTGCCGCTGCTTTACAAGGAAATTGTGACGCAAACCCAGGCAGTGATGGAGGAATCGGTCAATGATGAGCATCGAATCCTCAGGATGCGCGCGCGCCCTAAAATCCTGCTGGCCGAAAATTATGAGGAAGCGATCGATCTTTACCGGAAATACCGCCCCTATTTGCTCAGTGTCTTTTCAGATGTCCGGTTTCCCCAAAACGGCCAAATGGATGATCGCGCCGGCTTCAAACTGATGTCCGAGATTCGGCGGGAGGACCCTGATCTGCCGCTGCTCAACCTCAGTTCGGAAGAATCCAATCGGCAACAGGCTTCGGAGATCTCGGCCACCTTTTTGAATAAAAACTCTCCCAGTCTGCACTCTGAGATTCGCAGCTTCTTTATGAATTATCTGGGGTTTGGCGATTTTATCTTCCGGCTGCCGATCGGCCGGGAAATCGCC
The DNA here is from genome assembly GCA_964435765.1 of uncultured Desulfosarcina sp. GTDB lineage: Bacteria > Desulfobacterota > Desulfobacteria > Desulfobacterales > JAFDCJ01 > JAFDCJ01. The sequence goes on along the minus strand of CAYTBC010000084.1, from coordinate 5,422 downwards.
CGCGCGTCTAATTTGCGGGAGATGGAAAATATTCTGCCCTCCATTCCGGATGAGTCCATTGATTATCATGGTCAGCGCAACCATTTCTCAAGCTGGCTGATGGCCCGTTCCGAGGTGATGCTGGCTTCCAAACTGAAACCGGTCAAAGTCAGCGATTTTCCGAATGCCGGCGAACTGAAAAACTACCTGGTTGACTGCATTCACGAGCGCCGCAAGGGGCGCCAGAAGGGGCTGATCACCGCATTTGCCGCCGGATCATATGATCCGGATGCCGATTTTGTCAAAGTCGGCAAAGGCTCTCTCGGAGGCAAAGCCCGGGGGTTGGCGTTTATTTCCACCCAGCTGAAAGAACACCCGGATTTTCAAAAAAAATATCCCCAGGTCGACATCCAGGTTCCCAAATCCCTGGTTCTATCAACCGAAGGATTTGATTCCTTTATCAGCGACAATGACCTCAAAGCGCTGGCGACGTCGGAGGGCGGGGATCAACAGATTGCGCAACGGTTTTTAGCCGCCCGATTCCCCGAGTGGCTGCGCACGGACCTTGAATTGTTTGTGCAGCAAGCCGCGTATCCCCTGGCCGTGCGATCCTCCAGCCTGCTGGAGGATGCCCAGTTTCAGCCCTTTGCCGGAATATACAAAACCTACATGCTGCCAAACAACGATCTGGACCCGGCCGTTCGGCTCGAACGTCTGATTTTAGCCATCAAGCTGGTTTACGCTTCCACCTATTACAAAAGTCCCAAGGCCTATGCCAAAAGCACATTCCACCGTCTGGAAGACGAGAAAATGGCGGTTGTCATCCAGCAGCTTACCGGGTCAACTTACGGCGATTATTTTTATCCGGCCATCTCCGGCGTGGCGCAGTCCTATAATTTTTACCCGATCGGCCACCTGAAGCCGGAGGAAGGCATTACCCACATTGCCTTGGGGCTTGGCAAAACGGTCGTGGAAGGAGGCATTTCCCTGCGCTTTTCTCCCAAATACCCGCAGTTTATGCCTCAATTTTCGACCGTTGATGATATTTTAAAAAATTCCCAGCGTTATTTTTTTGCGCTTAAGCTGAAGGATTTTTCGCCGGATTTCAGCGCCAATGAAGAGCCCACCCTGGCCAGGCTTGAAATCGATGATGCCCTTGATCACCCTCCGGTCAGGCACCTGACCAGTTCGTATTCCGTTCAGGATCATAGAATCAGGGACGGCGCCCATGCCGCCGGCTACCCCGTGCTGACCTTTGCCAACGTGCTGAAATACAGGTCTTTTCCTTTGGCGGAAATTCTGGCGGACGTTCTGGAAATCGGACGCCGGGGAATGGGGTGCCCGGTGGAAATCGAATTTGCAGTCAACCTGACGCTTAACGGCCGGGCAAAGCCTTCGTTTGATCTGCTTCAAATCCGGCCGATGGGGATCAGTCAACACCACATGGATGTGGAAGTCAGTCCGGAAGATATTGACGCCGCTGTTTGCTATTCAACCACCGCCCTGGGCAACGGCTGTCTTAAAGACATCGCCGACATCGTCTACGTCGCCCCCGACAGGTTTGATCCGGCCCACACCGTTGAGATCGCAGCGGAAATCGGCCGGGTGAACAAACAACTGGCACATCAAAATCGCAAATACCTGCTGGTCGGGCCGGGCCGCTGGGGATCGGCCGACCGCTGGCTAGGCGTACCGGTGACCTGGCATGATATCTCCGGCGTGGGTGCCATCATCGAGGCTGCCACCGAAAAACTGAAAGCCGAACCATCCCAGGGATCTCATTTCTTTCAGAACATCACCTCTCTGGGCATCGGCTATCTGACGATCTCCCAAAACGGCAGCGATTTTGTCGACTGGCAGTGGCTGCAATCCCTGCCCATTGCCGAGAAAACCCCTCACCTGGCCCATGTAAAGCTCGAATCTCCCCTGACCATTAAAATTGAAGGAAAAAATTCACAGGGGGTGGTGCGGCCCTAAAAAACCTGCCGGGAAAAATGGATGACGGTGCGTTCTGATAATTTTAAAGTCTTGATTCCAAGGCGACGACACCTTGCTGAGGGTTTCTTTGAAGCGCACCCACAAAAGAGGACAGAAAAGCGCTCATGGCCCGCTTCCACTCATCGGTTGCAAAAACATCGCTCAAAGGGATCCCCAGACGGCGCGATACGGCGACCGCTTCCCGCATGGCCCGGCGCACGATCATGGCATTTTGAGCCCAGAGAAAGGCAAGATCCCGAAATTGATCGGCCGTGTAGCGATAGTCGTCCGAAGTGCCCTCAAAATGATAATCGCTGGCAGCGGGCAGCAGACCGCTGCTGACAGCCGTGGTAACGAAGCCGGACTGCGTCACAATGCGGGACAAGCGGGTCGGATTGTTGGTGTCAATGGCTTCCTGCATCTGGGGGAACAGATCGTCGGCGGTGATGAATTGGCCGAACTTGCTGCGAATCGAATCGTGCAGCGGCGACTGGCCGGAGCGGATGAGATCGGTGAGTAAATAGCGGGTCTCCAGCGCTTCGATGGTCAGATGGTCCGCACCGCCCGGATCCCGGGCTTCGCTGATGATGCTGTCCGATTTATCGAACACGTAATGAAGAAGTTCATGGACCAATGTCTGGCGCGTATCCAGCGGCCCTTCACTCGTGCCGACTGTGATCGTGGGCGGGCTTTGGGCGTCATAGTGTCCGCCGGTTAATGCGGCCACCAGTCGGCCGTTATCGCGGGTCAGAAAAGTGCTCAGGGCGCGGAACACAAAACGGTCCTGAGCGACGGCGGTTGCCGCCGGCACGAGTCCGGCATCAATGCGGTCTCCGGCTGTGCGGATCAAACGCTCGACCTCACCAGAGGCCGTGACATCTACGCCGGTGGCAAAACCGGCACCCAGTGATAGGGTTTCATCAAAACCACCGGTAATCGGCCGGCCTTCCCGGCGGGGGCCGGGCTGTTCGAGGGACAGCGCGGCTGCGGTAGCGGCAAAATCGCTCTGGTCGGCACGAATTCCCGGAACTTCATAGCGGCTGCCGCTGGTGTGTTCAATCACCAGGTTGCCGGATCTGCTCTTGCTGCACCGCTGCAGCCTGAGGCCGGACCTTATGCGGGGCAGCGCATTTGGAATGATCGATCCGGCGGTACCTTGCGGGGAGACCCAGCGGGAAACGACAGCCTGGGCGGCCGAACGGTCGGCTTCTGCTTCCAGCACGTCGCCATGGGGCCCGGCTGATTGTGCCGACCGGGAAACATCGGCTGCGCTGCCCTGTTGAACGACATGGGCCAGCTCATGTGCAATCAGGGCCTTGCCGGCCAGGGTATCGGGTCGGTACTCGCCGGGAGCAAACGCAATATCACGTCCCACCGTAAATGCCCGTGCATCCAGCCGGGAAGAAAGCTCGGCGGATCCGGCATCGGTGTGGACGCGAACATTCCCGAAAGAGGTCCCGAAGGCGGATTCCAGAGGGTTTTTAATGCCGCTTTCCAGCGAACGTCCATCTCCCAGTTGAGACTGAACAGCCTGGGGATCAACGGCATCGCCGGCATCATTTCCGCGCTTTTTGAAGAAAATTCCCCCCAATCCGCTCACTAAACTGCCGATCATCGCGCTTCCGGTTCTTCCAATTCCGGATAAGAGGCTCCCGATTCCAATGGCCGGAACACTCTCGGCCGCCTGTCCGCTATCGCCGGTGCCGCTCCAGGCTCTGATGGCCAGACGCAGGCGTTCAGAGATCAGTGGGATATAGTCGCGGGCCGACGTTACAGGTTGCGATGCCGGTACGAACCGTCTAATGGCCCGCTCGATCTGCTCACTGTCGCGCTGTTGGTAATAGTTATACCAGTGATCGATCCAGGGGCAGCCGGCCGTCGACCAGACGGTGTCCGCCAGTTCGGTTTCAGCAGTTTGACAGGCCGCGCTGCGCATCTGGGAGAGAAATTCACTTTTGTGCATTTGACCCGGTGCCGGATCGGCGGTGGTATCTTCAACAATCAGGCCGGCCGGCGCCCGGTCGGATGCGGCCATATCCACTGCACTTGCAGATGCCGGCGACGCGTCGCTGCTTTGGGATGCCGGTGGTGTTGTATTTCCATCGGGAAAGCGTTGAATGCGCGGCTGAATCGGGGTCAGCCCTGATCCGGCGGCATAGGGTATCGGCGAATTCTCGCCGACGGCAAGAATCCGGTAAGTTGCCCGATTGCCAAGTGTGCGCTGAAGATCGGAAACCAGCGAGTCTCTGTAAAGGGGGCTATCATGGTTTAAGGATTCGGATGGGAAAGCCTTTTCATCTTTTATTTCTTCAGGTTTAGGATTGATTTTTTTATGGAGCATTTTATTTTACTCCCTCTCGAAAAACTCGATTCTGGAAATAAATATTTTTTCCTGAACATATTCACGAATAAGCTTGCGCGGCCGGCCGACATTGCATTCAGCTATCAGCTGATTTAGAAGGATTAGCCTTGCCATTCCCGAGGATTTTCCGGCTTCTTTCAGTTCCTGAAAATGACCTCGGGCAGCGAGGTGGCATTCAATTTCCTCACGTCTGAGCGTTCCCATCGGATGAGCTGCATATTGGTTGTCTCCCATTTTCATGGTGTTTTCATTTCCAAAAGCCCACCATCCTCCGGAGGTGCCGGATTCAGTTGGGGCAGCCCTATTGGTGAAGGTTACCCGGGTTCCGATGGGAGCGGCATTCAACAGCTCCCGCTCCGTCTTGTCGGAGGGTTCTGTTTGGTTGAGGATGTTGTTCTCTCTGTAAAATTGTGCTTTAGGTGATCTTCGCACGTAGGTTTCATTGGTAACGATGCCGGTTGAGCCATGGGGTCTTAAAACCAGCCCGCCCAGGTTTGATATTTTGGCATTAAAGGCGACCGCTCCCATGGTATGACGCTGGGCATACCACTGGGCAACCTGTAGATATTCAGCGCAATCAAAGGTCCAGATACCCAGATTATCAAACATTTCATCAATGGCTTCGGAGGGTTTCCCCGCTTTTTGAAACAAATAGGCTTCACCGGCATCACAGTCTACCTTAAAATCCCAAAAACGAGCGTCAAAAGCTGCGTGGGTGACCCGAGGTAGTCGTGTCATTTTAGAGAATGGCGCAAAATATTTCAAAAGCGTGCCCTGAATAGGTAAGCATTTGCCTGAAACCGCTCTGCCGAAAAGGCTGCTGCCTCTGGCCTTGGCTTTTCTTGCTGCCTCCTCCAGCAATATAATCGCTATCTGCAGATGCAACTGATGGGTTTGTTCATACTGCGAGCGATCGGTTACCGGTTCGGTGGGCAAAGTCTCAATTGCGTTGCTGAGGCCGGCAATTAAACCGGCGGCGATGGCCCCAGCCAACCCGGAACCCAGAGAAGAGATTTTCCGATCATCCTCTTCCCGGAAAATTGTGTTGCGCGTCTGCGGGAGTCTGGCTGTCTGTTGAATGACATGGGACAGCTCATGTGCGAT
>CAYTBC010000083.1:0-19389 GCA_964435765.1 uncultured Desulfosarcina sp. | reverse complement strand
TAATATCGCCCTCTTTTACTTCCTGCCCGACCTCAACCGGGACGGCCAGAACTTCGCCTTCATGGATGCCTTCTCCGAGATCCGGCAGTTTGAACGACTTGGACATTGAGATCCCCCCCGAACTCATTCATATTGTTTGCTTGAGCTTCCACATAAAATTTTAATATCCAAGCGCAGCCAAAGTGTTGAAGATTGAAGCTTGTAAATTGGATATTCATTATTCATTTTTCAGCACCCTTCTGGCTGCTCTGATAATCCGCTGCGCATTCGGTATATAGGCCTTTTCACGACTGAACAGCGGCGCAATGAGGTCAAAACCCGTCACGCGCGCAATCGGAGCTTCCAGATAGTAAAACGCCTTTTCCATGATGCGGGCGACGATTTCCGCCCCCGGGCCGAAGCTGCGGGGGGCTTCGTGAACGACCAGGGCACGGCCGGTCTTGGTTATCGAGCGGACAAAAAGTTCATCGTCCAGCGGAGAAAGGGTCAGCAGGTCGATGACCTCGGCTTCGACACCTTCTTCATCTCCGAGAACGGCAGCGGCTTCAAGCGTTGGACGCATCATGGCGCCGTACGATATCATGGTCAAATCCCTGCCCTCCCGCACAACCCGCGACCGGCCGATGGGCAGGGTTTCCTCCTCTTCGGGTACTTCTTCCCGAAAGGACCGGTAAAGCGCCTTGGATTCATAAAAAATCACCGGGTCGGGATCGCGGATGGCACTGACCAGCAGCGCCCGGGCAGTGCGCGGACCGGACGGAATAACCATCTTCAAACCCGGTGTATGCGCCCAGTAGGCTTCGCGGCTTTCGGAATGATGCTCAAGGGCCCGCACGCCGCCGCCATAGGGGGCTCGAAGCACCATGGGCACGTGGTACCGCCCCTGGGATCGCAGCCGCATTCGGGCGGCATGGTTTTCAATCTGGTGAAACGTATGATAGCTGAAACCTGAAAACTGGATTTCACAGACCGGCTTGAGGCCGTAAAGCGCCATACCGATTGACATTCCCGCTATGGCGGATTCAGCCAGGGGCGTGTCCAGCACCCGCTCCTCGCCAAACCGGGCGGCAAGCCCGTCGGTTACGCGAAAAACACCGCCGTCCACGCCGACATCTTCACCGAGCACGATAACCCCGTCATCTTTTTCCATCTCCTGAAGCAGCGCCAGGTTGAGGGCTTGAACCATTGTCATCTTAGCCATTATGCCCCTCCTTTGCCATCGCGTCCATTTCACCGGCCAATTCTTCTTTTTGTTCCTTCAGGGTGGGAGGCATCTTGTCGTAATGGTGGTTGAACATGTCGATTGGATTGCCCAGTGTTTTTATCTTTTCTTCGGCCCGATCAACGGCCGATTGAATTTCATCCAGCACGGCGTTTTCGATATCGGCAATTTTTTCTGGTGCCAGAAGCCCTCGATCAGACAAATACTTCTGAAACCGCTTTATCGGGTCCCGTTGTTTCCAAAATTCCTCTTCCTGCTCCGTACGATAGCGCCGCGGATCGTCGGCGGTGGTGTGCATCGTCATCCGATACGTAACGCACTCAATCAAGGTGGGGCCGCCTCCGGAACGGGCGCGCTGGACAGCTTCTTGAGCGGCTGCATAGGATGCCAATATGTCATTGCCGTCAATTTGGATGCCCGGCATACCGTAAGCCAGGGCTTTTTGCGCAATGGTTTCGGACCTTGTCTGTTTTGAGCGCGGCAGCGATATGGCCCATTGATTGTTCTGGCAGACAAAAATTGTCGGGGTCTGAAATACACCGGCAAAATTGAGCCCCTCGTGAAAATCGCCCTGAGAAGTTGCTCCGTCGCCAAAAAAGACCATCACAACCCGATCTGTTTTGCGGTATTTGGCAGCCCAGGCTAAACCGACCGCATGCAGAATTTGCGATCCGACCGGAACGGACATCGGAAGATCATGGCTGTCCTGCGGTATTTCAACCCCTTCGCTGAAGCCATTGTTGTAAATTATGATACTTTCCAGCGATCGCCCCCTCCATATTTCAGCAGCGGCCTCCCGAAAGGCCGGTACAAACCAGTCCGAAGGCTCCAGAACGGCTGCAGCCCCCAGGTGCGCAGCCTCCTGACCGCTGCAGGGTGGAAAGGTGCCGATCCGTCCCTGCCGCTGCAAGTTCAACAGGCGCTCATCGAATTTTCGGGCCAGTACCATGGTGCGGTAGAGTTTGAGAAGAATTTCTTCAGGAATTTCCGGTACAAGCTTCGCATCGAAGGCGCCCTTCTCATCTAAAATTGAAAGATAATCCAGATGCTGCGCAAATTTGATCTTTTCCCTTGGCATGGTTTTACTCCCGATTATGGTTAAGTGCAATATGTTACCAAATTTTACTTAGTCAAGGTTGAAAGAATTTAACTACTTAATATTCATATTGTTTTTAAGTAAGGGGAAGTATCGAGGCCGGGCTTTTGGGATCCGGTTCGAGCGGAGGTTCCGAAACCGGTTCTAGTAAAAGAAAAAGAAAACGTTAACCGGGCAAATAAGAAAAGAGACCGACCAAGGAGTTTGAACGGTTTTGAAACGGTGGATGCATCCGGCAACCTGCTGCAAACAAAACACCAGGTGTCTGAAAAACGGAAATACTCACAGCGAGTATGATGCAGGAAATTATTCTACAATTTCAAGCACAACCCGTTTTCGTTCCTTGGCTGAGGCTGCGCCTATGATTGTCCGCAGCGATCTTGCCGTGCGGCCCTGCTTACCGATGATTTTTCCGAGATCCTCTTTGGCCACTTTCAGCTCCAGCACGGTTGCCTGGTTGCCTTGTATGGCCGTCACCACTACCTCATCGGGCTTGTCGACCAGTGCGCGGGCGATACGTTCGACCAGATCTTTCATTGCGATCCTCCTTCATTACCCGTTAAGAGCGAGATAAATTAAGTATCGGAACTTCAATATTCAGCCTGGCATCCTGACAGAAAATACAATTTTGCCGACGCACCTCCACCATCGGGCTCAGATTGACCTTGCCGCAAAATAAGGAATAATGCAAATGATAAATCTGTCTGTGCTGGTGACGAACGAAGTTATGTCTTGGAATTGGGTATTTTTATGGTTAATTGCATCCCAGGGAGTTGTAAATGGGGTAAACAGGGTATTTTATTACGATAAATGCAGTATTTCATCATCGCCGGCGTCGGCTGCCGCCGGTTCGACGATTTATTGCTGATCTTACCGGTTGATTTGATATTTTTTTTGTCATACATTTTGTAATCAACTGTAAATCAATGATTTGGAGGAAATCACCATGAATTTTGCAACTCCGGCCGAAGTATCCGAAGACCTCGTGCGGCTTCGGGAATTTATTAAATCGCGTCTAATGCCGGAATTGCCTTCATGGAGCCGGAAGCGCGAGTTGCCGCCCGCATTTTTCCGGCAGATGGGCAAAGGCGGCTGGTTCGGTTTGAAATTTAAGGACGGAAGGCTGTCCCGGGGATCGGCCCTCAATGAGGCCTTTATCGCCGAAGAACTGGCTAAAGTGTCACCCGGTGCAGCGATCGCGGCGCTGGCGCATGTCGATCTGGGATTGATGGGGGTGTTCCTTTTTGGTTCAAAGGTCCTTCATCAGCTTTACGGAGAAGCGGCGGCAGCCGGCAACACCGTGATGTGCCTTGGAAACACAGAAAATCTGGCGGGCAGCGATGTCGCCGGCATTTCCATGACAGCGGACAAAGTCGGCGGCGGGTGGGTGCTGAACGGAACCAAGGCCTTTGTCACCAACGGACTCGTTGCCGATCTGGGCGTCATTTCCGCAGTGTCGGATCCCCAGGCTGCCCGCAAGAGCCGGCTGTCCATGTACCTGGTCAACTTAAACGCCGGCAACATCCAGCGATCCAAACTGAACAAGCAGGTGTGGATTCCATCGGATTTGACGCGACTGAAATTCGACCATGTCTTCGTGCCCGATGATCACCTGCTGGGAATCCGCGGCCGGGGTCTGCAGCAGGTGCTGGAAGTCTTTACCAACAGCCGGGTGCCGATTGCCGCCCTGACCCTGGGTACTGCGGCCGGCGCCTTTGACCTGGCGCTGGATCGAATGCAAAACCGCACCATCTTCGAAAACAAAATTTTGGATTTTCAATCCAAAGCATTTGAGGCGGCTGATTTTTACGCCAGAATTGAAGCCGCCCGCCTGGCGCTCTGGAAGGCCTGCTGGCAGATCGATCAGGGTGAGGGTTTCCGCAAAGCATCTTCAGTCGCAAAATACCTGGCCGTTGAAGTTGCCCGCCAGGTGACCGTCTGGGCGGCGGATATTTTCGGAGCTGCCTCCGTCATCCAGGAACACCCCATCCATAAATACCCCCTGGACGTCTGGGGCTCGTCGCTGGGCGAAGGCACCCAGGATGTGCAAAAACTGATTATATTCCGTGAAATGATGAAGAACCGGGGTGATGGTGATTAGTACATTGTAGATTGATAAGGTTTTCATCCCCACGCATCCAATAGCTGACTATATTGGTATCAAGTAAATAAATCAATCAGGTTACAAAGACAGTGAGTGTTGAATGGATTCGATTTTTAATTTCTTTTTCAGACAGGATTCACAGGATTAATGGGATTTTTATTGCCTGCGGCAAGCGAGATGCCCTCCGGCGGAAGGCCCATCTATCCGGACGATCATGTAAATCCTGTCTAATATTTTTTATATAATTAGAATCCATTCCTCAGATTTTACGTTGCTGTATTTATGAAACTATGTACTTAGGCTTTGTTTATGACCAGTTAAATCAATTTACCAGCTCGCCTAAATCAAATAGAAGTTTCTATGGACAGTGTATCGGCGAGTTGTCAAGGCACCAAAACAATTTTGCCGAACTGCTCCCCGGCCTGCATCATTTTATAGGCTTCCACGCCCTCGCTCAACGGCAAAACCTTGTGAACAACGGGTTTGATCCTGCCGGCCCACAGCAAATTGAGCACGTCGCGAAAATCCTGATGGGAGCCCATGGTGCTGCCGATCAGACTGATTTGCTTGCCGAAGATAAAGCGGATATCAATTTCGGTCTGAGGCCCGCTGGTATTGCCGACAATGACGATCCGCCCTCCCCGGGCGACCGCCTGCATGCTGGTGGTCAGGGTGGCCTTGCCCACATTGTCGACGACGACATCGACACCCCGTTTTGAGGTGAGTTTATAAATTTCTTTGCCCCAATCGACCCGGGAGCGATCCAGGATCACATCCGCACCCAACTGCTTGGCCATTTCGGCTTTGGCGGGATTGCTGGCCACGGTGTAAACGACGGCACCCGCTAATTTGGCCATCTGAATCGCCATGCTGTTCACCCCGCCGCCGGCGCCGACCACCAGCACGGACTCACCCGCCCGCAGTCCGGCCTGATGCATCAGCATGCGCCAGGCGGTCAGACCGACCAGCAAAGGTGCCGCGGCATCCGCAAAATCCATTTCAGCGGGCATCGCAGCCAGGTTGGCTGCTGGAACAGAAACATACTCGGCCGCGCCGCCGCGCCGGTGTTCGCCCAGGATGTGGTATCCCGGACTGAGGCTGTGCGCGCCGCGCCGGGTAAATTCGTCTTCAAACAGATTGACACCCGGATCGATCACGACCCGCTGCCCCACCTGCCAGTCCGTCACCTGGCCGCCGACTTCGGCAATCTCGCCGGAGACATCGGCACCGCACCAGTGAGGCATTTCCAGTTTGAGCCCCGGCCATCCCCTTCGGACCCAGATGTCTAAAAAATTCAGGGCGCAGGCCCGCACCCGCACGAGCACTTCCCCCGGTCCCGGTTTGAGATCCGGCACATCTCCGTATTTGACAACCTCCAATTCACCGTGTTGATCAAAATATAGCGCTTTCATTACAAAAAATCTCCTTTATTTGGCCGGGAGGCAAGGAAGCTGGAAGGCTGGGATGCCTGCCGATAGAACAAGCCTCCAAGCTTTCAAGCCTTCCTGCCTCAAGCAAAACGACTGACTTTTTTCACGATAACTTCAAATATGCTGCATACCTTCTCGGGTGAGTTTATGACATGAACCGCTCAGATCTGATCAACATCAAACGCTTCCACCCAGGCTTCAATCAATTTTTCGGTCCGTTTTTGAAGGCGCTTGGAAATAATATCGCTCATCTTTTTCATGATCACGTAGCCCAGCGTATGATCCTTTTCGAACATGGCCTTGAGTTCGCCCGCCGGCAGCACGATGACGCGGGTGTCCTGCGGACAATGGGCGCTGACGGTTCGTTTGCCGGGCCCGACCAGGGAGGCCCATCCGAATACCTGCCCGGATTGCACTGTGTCGACGGTAATCGACTTTTCTTCTTCGACCACGCTGGCCTGAATAGCTTCTTCGTATTCTATTTCAGTCCGCAGCACCTTGTCTTTAAAAACGACGCTCAGATCAACTGATCCTTCCAGCACACCGTAAAGATGCTGGGCTGGCTCGCCAAAACGAAAGATGACATCTCCGGCTTTAAAATTCAGGGTCTGGGCCGTTAGGGCTAACCGCTCCAGGGTTTCGGGCTGCACGCCGCTGAAAAATTTAAATCCTGACAAGGGGTTTTGGGCCTTCATGCCGACCTCCTTTTTTGCTTGGGTTCAAATGTTCAGAGTTTACCGTTGAGGGTTTTTATTTAGCAATGGGGTCGGCCGGCGGCCCCGACAACCATGGGCAACACTGAACCCTGACCCCTTGAACCCGGAACCTTTATTCCAGCATGAACTCTCTGGTTGCTTTGCCGGCCGGCGCCACATCGGAATTGTTCATGATGACGCGCGCACAGGCATTCCAGCGTAATACCGCATCATCGTTGCCGGCCAACCGCTGATCCAACGCCGTTTCGTAGGCGCTCATCGCCTGCCGGAACCAGTCGTAAGCCAGGTGGCCCGACCCGGGATTGTCCCGGCCAAAATGGACCTTGGCGCGGCGTTCGCAGATAATCCCGCGGTAGTAATTCCGGCAGTAATTATCGGTCAGCCGCTTAACGGCCTCACGCGCCTTGATGAACGGCTGACTTAACTCGTTTTCAAACTGGTCGGTGAGCGCCAGGATCAGCGTCATCAGCGCCTGTTGATTTTCCGGGTCAACCGCCAGAACATCCAGGCAGATGCTTTCGGCTTCGGCGGGTTCGTTCAAATAACGGTAGCAGGTTGCTTTTTCAAGGGCGGCCGGAATGCCTTGGCGTGATAAGGGCTTGAGTTTGAACATTTTATTCTCCCGTATCAGATGTTGGATTGACGGTTTATGAGTGCAAATTGGAACAATTCTGTCGTTTATATTAAATACGATCGGTGCCGAATGCAAATAAAACGGATTAAATTCCAGTCTTTTTGACGACCCGATATCGGCTGCCAGATGACCAAAGCCGCAGGCTTGGATGCTGGGAGGCCGGGAGGCCGGGAGGCTGGGAGGCTGGGAAGCTAAACCTCGGAACCTCATGAAGCACTTTACGCTTAAGCCATACGCCGGCCTGGCTTTTATCTTCCACCGAATATGAAACTCCGCCTGGCTGGAACAGTGAACAGATTGAACGTCGAATCACGCCAAGGCGTGATTCGACGTTCATTTTTTAGCGGCCAGCGCCGGCGCATATATGAAACTTAATGAACGCCAGAGGCGGATAAATCTCCGCTTCACCCCGACCAGGATCCAATATCCATCATCCAGCATCCAGTATCGAGTATCCAGTACCCAGCATCCAATAATCAGCTGCCTGCCTTTTGCTTCTGCTTAAGCACCCGTTTGATTTGGCCTAGACATTTGGTAACCGGAATCCCCTTGGGGCAAACGTCCGTGCACCACCACATGGTTTTACAGCCCCAGATTCCGTTGTCGTCGTCCAACTTCGCAAGGCGATCGTCGGCCGCGTCATCGCGTGAATCGAAGATATATCTGTAAGCCCGCAGCAAAGCGGCCGGCCCCAGATAATCCGGATTGGCACGGGTAATGGGGCAGGAAGATGTGCAGGAGGCGCACAGGATGCAGCGCAGGGCGGGCTCAAAGGATTGCTGGGTTTTGCTGTCCTGCAGCCGCTCCTTGTCCGGCGGCGGCTGCGCATTGATCAGGTAAGGTCTGACGGAGCGGTGTTTTTCAAAGAAAGGCTCCAAATCAACAACGAGATCCTTGATCACCTTAAAAAAAGGCAGCGGCTCGATCACAAAATTGTTTCCGGTTTTAAAATCCCGCACGAGCTTCTGGCAGGCCAGTTCGACCCGGCTGTTGATCACCAGGGCATCCGAACCGCAGATTCCGTGCGCGCATGAAAAGCGGTAGGCCAGGGTCGGGTCCTGCTCCCAACGAATTTTGTTGAGGCAGTCTAGAATTTTGTCGGTGGGCTCGGCTTCCACCCGATATTCCTGATAGCGGCTTTCTTTATCAACCGCAGGATCGAAACGGTAGATGATAAAGGTGCAGTTCATTTTAATACTTCCTTTCTTTGGGTTGGAACCGGGTTATCGTGACGGGTTTCTCAAAGATCTGCGGAAGCTCATCGGTACGGCGGACCAGGGTGTGCGCCAAAAACTTCTGATCGTTGCGCGCGGGGAAATCCTCCCGGGAGTGGGCCCCGCGGCTTTCTTCGCGATGCAGGGCCCCCATGACGATGACTTCTGCCAGATCCAGCATGTGGCCCAGTTCGACGGCATCCAGCAAATCCCGGTTAAAGCAGCTGCCCTTGTCATGCAGGGATATATTTTGGTAGTGTGTTTTTAATTCCCTGATTTCGTCGAGCGCTTTCGTCAGGCCGGCGGCGGTGCGGAAAACCGAAACGTTTTCCATCATCACCGCCTGCATTCGAACCATGATGCGGCCGACCTTTTCCTGCCCCTCAGCGGCCATTAAATCAGAAATGCGCCTTTCGACCTGCGCGACAGCGTCGTTTGCCGGCCGGGGCATGTCAACCGTTTGAACAAAACGCCGGATCTCGATGCCGGACCTGCGGCCGAAGACCAGGGTGTCCAACAGGGAGTTGCAGCCCAGACGGTTGGCGCCGTGAACCGACACACAGGCGCACTCACCGGCCGCGTAAAGCCCCGTAAAAGGCGTGCCGTCGGCATCCATGATGACGTGTCCGTCCACGTCGGTGGCGATGCCGCCCATCATGTAATGGCAGGTCGGCTGAACCGGAATGGGCTCCTTGGCGGCATCCACCCCGGCATAGGTGCGGGCAAAACCGGTGATCTCCGCCAGTTTGGAATTGATGACATCCTGGCCGAGATGGGTCAGGTCAAGATGGACATAATCCTTGCCGTCGATTCCGCGTCCGGCCCTGACTTCCTCCAGTATGCAGCGCGAAACCATATCCCGCGGCGCCAGGTCTTTGATGACCGGGGCATACCGCTCCATAAACCTTTCCCCTTCGCTGTTGCGCAAAATACCGCCTTCGCCGCGGGCGGCTTCGCTGATCAGAATTCCCAGCTTATAGATTCCGGTGGGATGAAACTGAACAAATTCCATATCTTCCAGCGGCGCGCCGGCGCTGTAAGCCAGTGCCAGGCCGTCTCCGGTCGATGCAAACGCATTGGAGGTGGTCTTAAATATTTTGCCGGCGCCGCCGGTGGCCAGCATGACCGCTTTACTGTGAAACGTGTGGAGTTTGCCGCTGGCAAGCTCATAGGCAATCGCACCGCAGCAGCGGCCGTCGTCAACGATAAGGGCAAGCACGTGGAATTCGTCAAAAAATTTAATGTTTCTTTGCAGGCTCTGTTCCCAGAGGGTGTCCAAAATGACCCGGCCGGTGCGATCGGCCGCAAAACAGGCCCGCTTGACCGGGGCTTTGCCAAAGTTGCTGGTGTGGCCGCCGAATGCGCGCTGGGCAATTTTTCCCTCGGCGGTTCGGTTGAAGGGCACCCCCAGATGTTCCAACTCGTAAATGGTGCGCGGCGCGTCTTTGGCCATGGTTTCGATGGCGTCCTGATCGCCTAAATAGTCGCTGCCTTTGACCGTATCAAACATATGCCATTCCCAGTTGTCGTCTTCCTCGTTGGCCAGGGCCGCTCCGATACCCCCCTGGGCGGCGCCCGAGTGGGAGCGGGTCGCAAACACTTTGCTGAGCACCGCGACGCTGGAACCCTGTCCGATTTCGATGGCCGCCCGCAACCCCGCCAGACCGGCTCCAATAATAATGGCGTCAAATTGATGTTGCATAATTCACCTCATTTATATCCGGGTTAGGTTGTTGATATCCAACATTTTCGTTTCGGCAAGAAGAAATTAAGGGGTTAAGGGAAAAGGAACAGCTTGATTAATCAGGCAAAATATAAATGACCGGGCGCATTAAGTAAAGGCTTTTTTCTGACGGCCAGCTACAGCGTAAATTCAACCCAAGTGCATACTGTCACACGTACGGCAACGTATAATTTATTGATGCTCTAACGATAATTTGACCTCACTACAGAAAAATAATTTTAAGTTTCACCACAGAGGCGCAGGGAGCGCAGAGAGAACTTTTCATTTCATTTGCCTTTGAGAGGAGGGCAAATGAAAAATAATCGCCCCTTGCGCCTCTGCGGTCAAAAAATATTACTGGTAATTCGTTTCCGAAGTTATTTTTGAGTGCGCCCTATGAGCGGTTCAAGGTTCCGCGTTCCGGGTCGCCCCCCACCCGGCGCTGTCAATGGGTTTCCGAATTCATATCTATATCCTGTCGCGCTCTCGGAGGCGGAGCCCCAAACCTGAAACCGATCGGATGATTTGTTGCTTGACAACCTATTACTAAATATTACATGTATGGATACACAGCCGCGTAAAATCGTCAAACAACGCCTTAAAATAATTGATCGGTATCAATTATCAGCACAATATCCTGATTCAGCGCTTAAGCGCCGGATTGCCCTTTTCCGTCCAGTTGAAAGGACCACCCCCTCATGTCGACCGTTTCGGTAGCCGGGTCGACGGCTGCCATATCGAAATGCGCGCCTGGGGGTAAATCCGGCAATTCGAAATTGGCAGGAGCCTTTAATTCGGACTGAGGTTTAAAAACAAATTTTATAGCGGCAAAACATGTCGAAAAAAACGCCGACAACGATCCGTGAGTCATCCGAGGCTCTTGCGTTTGAGGAAATAGAGCACACCGCCGATTGGGCGCTGCGAATTTACGGTTCCAATTTGGAGGACCTCCTGCGCCACGCTGCTCAGGGCATGAACAGCCTGATGGCGCCGGATTTTCCGCCCCCTTCGCGGCTGAAAAAAAAATCGGTGGTGCTGGACGCCCCGGATGTTGAAAGTTTGCTGGTGGATTGGCTGAGCGAATTGGCTTACTGGGCTGAAACCGAGATGCTCGTATTTCAAAGATTTGATTTTCACAAAGTCTCGCCGACCCATGTCACGGCAACCGTATATGGCGGCCGGGCGCCGCAGCTGGAAAAGCACATTAAAGCGGTGACCTATCATAACCTGGAAATCGTGCAGACCGCCGCAGGCCTGACGGCCACCGTTGTATTTGATGTGTGATAGGTTTGCCGGTTCGCCCGTTGACCGGTCAGCCGGCTTATATTTAACCTAATCCGGCAAAGCGAGCTAAGCAGGATACTCAACATTTTTGAGTTAAGTTGACTACTATTTCTGGGGGAAAAACTGAACTTCCAGGGGTAGCCGTCAGCGGGCAAACGGGTCAACCGGCTGACGGGCTAAACCCGAGTATCTCTCCGCATTGATGGAGGTGCCGCATGGTCAACATTAATGATTTCGAACACATCGAGGAATTCGTTTACCAGGTTCCGACCTCGTATCGAAGTGACATGCAGGTTCCGGCGCGGTTTTACGCGGATGCCGCCCTGCTGGAAGGCGTTAAAAACGACCTGAGTTTGGAACAATTGGTCAACACGGCCACCCTGCCGGGAGCCGTCAAATATGCCCTGGCCATGCCGGATATTCACCAGGGATACGGTTTTCCCATCGGCGGGGTCCTCGCCACGCAATTGCCGGACGGGGTGATATCCCCCGGCGGCGTCGGCTACGACATCAATTGCGGTGTGCGCCTGCTGGCAACTCATCTCGAACAGGCGGAAGTCGCCCCCTATATCGACGACCTGGCTACGGCCCTCTATGCCAATTGCCCCAGCGGGGTCGGCAAAGGCGGCAACATCAAACTTAAATCCAACGAGCTGGACCAGGTCATGGAGCTGGGCGCATCCTGGGCGCTGAAACGCGGTTTGGCCACCGAATCGGACCTGGAGCGAACCGAGGAAAACGGCTGTATCGCGGGCGCCGATGCCGGCGGAGTGAGTCCAAGGGCCAAAGAGCGCGGCAAAGGACAGGTCGGCACCTTGGGAGCCGGCAATCATTTTATTGAAGTTGATGTTGTCGATAGTGTTTTGGAAGAATCCATCGCCCGCCGCATCGGGTTGTTTGAAGGGCAGGTTGTCGTGCAGATTCACTGCGGCTCCCGCGGACTCGGCCACCAGGTGTGCACTGACTATGTCAAAAGATTTCAAAAATCCATTCGCAAGTACGACCTCAATCTGCCGGATCGGGAGCTCGTGTGTGCACCGCTCAGCAGCCCGGAGGGTCAGGATTACCTGGCGGCCATGAAAGCCGCCGCCAACTACGCCTTTGCCAACCGTCAGGTACTGGTCCATCACATTCGCCGCAGCTTTGAACAGGTCCTGGCCGGCCAAGTAAGCAACCATCAAATCTACCAGATCTATGACATCGCCCACAACATGGCCAAAGTTGAAACCCATGAAGTCGGCGGCCGCAGGGTCAAACTGTGCGTCCATCGCAAGGGTGCCACCCGGGCCTTCGGTCCCGGCGCGGCGGAGCTGCCCTCCGCCTACCGTGATGTCGGCCAGCCGGTGCTGGTACCCGGCTCCATGGGCACCGCCAGCTGGGTGCTGGTCGGCACCCAAACCTCGATGGACCAGACCTTTGGGTCCACCTGCCACGGAGCCGGCAGGGCCATGAGCCGCAAAAAAGCCAAAAAAACGGTCCATGGCCCCGGACTGCGCGAGCAGCTCGAAGCCAAGGGGATTCACGTGCGGGCCGGCAGTATGTCGGGCCTGGCGGAAGAGGCGCCGGTTGCCTACAAGGACGTCGACCGGGTGGTGGATGTGGTCCATGGCGCCGGCATAGCCAAAAAGGTGGCGCGGCTAAGGCCGCTGGCGGTAATTAAAGGTTAAATAAACAAAGTGCGGCAACCGGCTGCAAGCATGGTAAATTGACCGGACTGACCAAAAGGCGGGAGTGATGGAGTGCTGGAGTCATGGAGCATGGAAAACGAATGCATTGCGTATCCCAGACCAGTAATTGCGAATGATTTTTCTGGGCCGGGAAAAAGCGCTGATAAAGAAAAATGAATAAAAGCAAGTTCCAAGACTCCATCACTCCAAAAATCCATTATTCCGGCCAGTGGCTCACTTGAAGTTCTATGCAATTAAATGTATAACGAAAACATGATAAAAAAGGGAGGGACCCCATGCGCGTGCATTTCAAAAATATTCTATGTGCCACGGATTTTTCGGATTTCTCCAATCAAACCGTGAATTACGGTGTGGCGCTGGCCAAAGAGTTCGGCTCCCGGCTGACCATCTGCCACGTCATCGATTTGTCTTCGGTGGCGATATACGGCGAATTTCAACTGGATGCCGTCGGCCAGCAAAACCGCATCATGGAAGACGCCAATGCGCAGCTCGTAGAGTTGACGGGCGATCAGCCGGTGGCTTGGGAACCGCTGATCACGGTGGGCAAACCGGCCGATGAGATATCCCGCGCGGTTGAAGAAAAAGGCATCGACCTGGTGATAGCGGCCACCCGGGGCCGATCCGGATTCAAGCGTTTGATCCTTGGCTCCGTCACCGAACGCCTGATGCGCACCCTAACCTGTCCCCTGCTGGTCGTGTGCAGTCATGAGCATGAAATAATCAACCCCCGGGACCAGAAGATCGAGCTGAAAAAGATTCTGGTGGGATGCGATTTCTCACAGGATTCCGACCAGGCATTCAATCACGCTTTAAGCCTGGCCCAGGAATTCCAGGCCGAATTGCATCTGGTCCATGTGATTGAACCCCCGGTCCAGCCGAATTTAATCAGAGAAGAAACGACGGTACCGTTAGAAATCCAGGAGGATTACCAGGACCTTCTCATCCAAAAACTCAAAGACATGGTCCCCGAAGAAGCCGCCAACTGGTGCAGGCCCCGGACCAGCATTCTGGAAGGCTGGCCCTACGACGAACTTGTCAAATACGCAACGACCCGGGACATCGACATCATCGTGCTGGGCGTGCGCGGTCATGGACTGGTTAAAACCCTGTTTCTGGGATCCACCACGGATCGTGTCATTCGACACTCGACCTGCCCGGTTCTGTCCGTAAGCTCCAAGGTGCATCAGGAGTAGCCGGTGATCCCTGTATCTCTCACAGGGTGACAGGGTTGTCCCGTTAACATTTGATTGTTTTGCCTTATTTTGGGCACCCGTCCAGCTGAATAAAAACCACCTCCGCGACCTCAGCGTGCTCTATCGCCTTATCAGGTCGCCCTGTCGCCCGTCATAGCTCAAAGAGCATAGCCCGTTTCATACCTTCAACCCGCATTTCTGCCCTTCCTTTTCACCGTTTCTCCTTGTCACCGTTTCCCCGTTTCTGCCCTTTCTCCTCCCTCCCCTCTCTGCCACTTTTGCCTTCATTAATAGATGCTCCTTTCTGATGATGAAATGAATTTTATGGGGGCATTGGGGACGTTCCTCGGATTTACGGGTTACAAATTCGGATTTATTCGATACCCGGCTGTAATGCCTCGAAAAGCCCGCATAGACGCCCCTGGAGCAAGGTCGGTTGTGTCTTCCCGCCCTCCACTTATCTCTCCACATCACCATTATCATACAGAATTATTTTCATATTGACACACATAACAATGTTGGCATATTATAGCTATAAATATCAATATAGATGGAGTATACTATGCGCACTATTCAAATGACCCTTGATGATGATCTCGTAAAAAAGGTCGACGCTATAGCAAATGAGCTTCAAACAACGCGCTCTGCGTTTACGCGAGATGCATTGCGGGAGGCGGTCCAACAATACAACATTCGCCGTCTTGAATTGAAGCACCGCCAAGGCTACGCGGTTCGCCCCGTCAATGAAGAGGAGTTCAGTGTCTGGGAAAAAGAACAAAATTGGGGGGATGAATGAAGAGGGGTGAGATCAGATGGTACAAATTCAAAGCTCCTGATAAGAAACGGCCGGTGCTAATTTTAACCCGCAATTCCATACTGGAGTATCTTGGGGAGGTCACCGTGGCCCCGATCACCACGACCATTCGGGACATACCTAGCGAAGTATTCCTCTCAAAACAGGACGGGATGATAAAGGAGTGCGCAATAAACTTCGATCACATCCAAACGGTATCAAAAGGAAAGATTGGATCACTAATATCAACACTTTCTGCAGATAAATTAGAAAAAGTGAGCGAGGCTATACAATTTGCCCTGAACTTATAAAGAGATAACCTATAAGGAGGGATGAAACAGCCTGCTGGTTATCCGCAACCGGGTTAGAGTGCAATTATTATCGTCACAGGGGGGTGTTTCTTCGATAAACGGCGTGGCAACCTATCACAGCCGGGGTTGTAACACAGATGGAGGATAATCATGGAACAAGATATTAATCGCCAAGTCAGGCTGAGGTCCAGACCGGCCGGCATTCCCCAAGCTGAAGACTTCGAGATTGTCAACACGCCTGTGCCGGATCTGGGCGACCACGAGGTGTTGGTACGTAATATTTACCTGTCGGTGGAGCCGGCGATGCGTGGCTGGGTCAGCGACGTCGCCAACTATTCCGAGCCGGTAACGCTCGGTGCGGTGATGCGCGCGCTCGCTGTTGGGCGAGTGGTTGCATCTCGCCATCCGGACTTCAGACCGGGCGAGTTTGTCAGGGGTATGTTCGGCTGGCAGGACTATGCTGCAGTCGAGCCGAAGGTGATCGAACGGAAAGTCACCGCAACCGATCTGCCAATCTCGACTTCGCTCGGCGTTCTTGGTTTGAACGGTCTGACCGCCTATTTCGGGTTGCAGGAGATCGGTCAGCCCAAAACAAGTGAAACAGTGGTGGTTTCGACTGCCGCAGGTGCGGTAGGCTCTTGCGTCGGACAAATTGCCAAGATAAAAGGTTGCCGGACAGTCGGAATCACAGGGGGGCCTGAGAAGGCACGGATATGCCGTGATGAGTTTCGCTACGACACGGCCATAGACTATAAAGCTGAAAATCTTGACTCGGCGCTGGTTGCGGCCTGCCCGGAAGGTGTTGATGTTTATTACGACAACACAGCCGGAATGATCAGCGACGCAGTACTTAAACACCTAAGAGTGGGTGCTCGAGTTGTGATTTGCGGCACGGCGTCGATCGCCAACTGGGAGCCGATTCCTGAGGGCCCGCGGGTTGAGCGCCATCTCCTGGTAAAACGAGCACGCATGCAAGGTTTTCTCATTTTCGATTACGCCGAGCGCTATACCGAAGCCTTACAGGAACTCACTCAATGGGTACGGCAGGATTTGATCCGTTACCGCGAGGACATTCTTGAAGGCATCGAGCAGGCACCCGGTTCCATAGCCGGCCTCTACCGCGGCGAAAATTTCGGCAAACGCCTAATCCGGATTACACCGCAATATTAACGAATTTTTCCGCTCCCCAGCGAGGCAATGCCAAACGTTTAGGAAATTAATTCAGGGGGGTTCTTTGTCGCCTCGCAGCGACTGGAGGACGCCCAGTGATCAGGATGCTACGAATCGCCTCGCTGAATTTCACCGCAAACTACCCGGTTAAACAAGTCAGTCTCACTCATCAGGATAACATAACATTTTGGTCATCTTGCCGTCATCTTGTCGTCAACTTTAGGGCTTATGATGAGAACTTATAAGGTAATATTGTGGCCTAAAATGGAATGAAACTGGAAAAAGATTCCGCCGCATCTGCAGGCGCTCCTGCAGGCGGCCATGGTCGAACATTCCAGGGACCAATACACGGCGATTCAGGCCGCCGATATCGTGGCTTTTGATAAGTTTCAGAAAGAACAGGACGTGGAGGTCATCCGTCTGACCGAAGAAGACATTGCCAAGTTCCGACGGTTTGCACCGGCGATGTGGGTCAAGTGGGCCAGCAAGTCGCCGCTGGCGATGAAGGCCTTCAAGTCCCAGCTTGAATACATGAAGTCGGTTAAGATCGGTTATCTCACGGATGCGGATATGGTTGATTACGATGGTAAAAAGCTGGTATTCTAATTTGATTTTGTTTCGGGAAGGGATGGCTGCATCCCTTCTCCTTCCTGATCGCTATCATCGGGAATAGGAGCATCCCCTATCCTTCCGCGACGATAAAAGAACGGATCTATAACCCAAAAGAAGAATTAGCGACATTGCCCGGGATATATTCGCCCCCGCATGGTCGCTTGCTGCTCGCAATGAAGGAGGGGCAGCATGCCGGGTGTGTTGCCCTCAAAGGTCACGCTGACTTGATATGTGAACTCAAGAGAATGTATGTACGTCCCGCCTTTCGAGGTCAAGGTGCTGGCCGGGCACTAGTGCGGATACTGATTGAAGAAGCCCGTCGAGCCGGGTTTGAGCGCATGATACTGGACAGCCATATTTCCATGAAAATAGCCCATGAGATTTATCAGACTTTCGGCTTCAAAAAGGTAAGAGCGCCGGATGATTTCCGCGAAAAGTTGAAGCCAATCGTCGTATTCATGGAATGTGAATTGTTTGAAAAGGATTGAAGTGAGGAAACAGGAAGTGTGTCTATGCCCGGAAAGTTCAATCTACAATTCAAATTGGAAGCCGTGCGTAAGGCTTGCGGGCCTGGAGTTGCCGCCCGGGATGCGGAGCGGCGGTCTGGAGTTGGGCAAGAAATTCTTGGCCGCTGAAAACGGAAGCGTGCATCAGCATCGACCCGCGCTTTTGCCTCCAGCCTCCTTCAGGTGTACATGACTGCACCCCCCTTGCCTTCAGCTACTCTCCTCCGCCCACGTCGGGCTGGGTCTGGACTTTGCCCGATATGCGTGTCATAATGTTAAACATTAGCAACGGGGCCAAGCCCGGTACGCAGCTAATTCATGGACTCTGATATTTAGTATTTTATTCGATCATTCCGATTATTTTCGGTATTTATGATGCTATTAGACGGTTTTAGGGGAGTTTCTTTTTTCTAATTGAAAAAGGTTTTATATTAAAATTTTACTGAAGCCTGTTGTCAGCCGCCCAAAGCAGTGAGGTTTTGAAGGCTACATTTTCCATAGAGCTTTTGCCATCTCGCGGGTATTCAGGCTCTTCAATCGGTGCTGATCAAAAATGTTGAGTCGACAGGCCGGGCTTGCAGTTGAGGTAGAATTTGAGAAGGGTCTGCCACAATTCGTCTTCATGAACTGCTTGGGAGCAGTGCTGTTGCCGAGGACAAACTCCTACATAAAAACCTTCAGGAAGTTCGTTCAAGGTATGGAAATGGTGCATAACCTCGCTGCTGCAAGGGACACGCAAAAAGCCGCGCGCCCCTGACCAGCCCGTTCTGTGTGTAAAAATATGGCTGAGATAAAATACCATCTTATTCGCGGCACTAAGAATTTAGGCACCATTACACATATTAGTGACGACTTTCCTTGGCACCAGGGCTCGTTTAATCCAACCGAAAATTTTGAGGATGTTAAACAACTCTTTGATGAAGAATTAAGAATTGTGGAGTCAGATGACTTAGATAACGATAAATGGGAAAATATTTGGTCCAAAATTATTGAGCCAGGACTTCGCCTAGTCTCGTTAGACCAAAATAAGGAAATGAATGATTTTCTAATTCATATTGATGGCGAAGAAACCCGGTGGAGAGAATGACCACAGAACAAGGCAGTTCAGTGGACAGGCAGGGCCGAGCGGTTTTCATCGCTTTTTGAAAATGATAATTATGAATATTTATAGTAGGTCGAAGCTGCCCTGGCTGCCTCTGACCGCCGGCGTTATCCAAGGATAGCACATGAATGAAAGCACTGGGGGTCAAATCTTGATTAGTGATTAAACGAAGGATATAAGTTACCTTTAAAAACCCCTAGGGCTCGAGAATAGGGATCGAGTATGAAGGTACTATAGTTTTGAAAATTGGGAGTTATTTGTTGGAAAAAAGGGACTCATGTCTTGATTCGTTATTTAAGATTGCCAGTTTATCCCTAATCAAGATTTGACACTTTATTTCTTGTAAAGTAGGGGTAATTTTTGACCTTAGAAGTATATTTTGAGCCACGAAAATAAGGACTCAAAACGGGCATCTTATGCAAACAGACATCTTGATTATTGGTGGTGGACTTAGTGGACTTCTCGCAACATGGCAACTGCGATATGCAGGTAAAAGCGCAAGTGTGATGGAAGCCCGAACGCGATTCGGTGGTCGGATTCTAACAATGAGGGGCGACGAGGGTGCTGATTGTGATCTTGGCCCATCTTGGT
>CAYTBC010000082.1:0-19460 GCA_964435765.1 uncultured Desulfosarcina sp. | reverse complement strand
CACCATCACCTGATCCGGCAGGGATTGCGGACCCGCTGCGGCATTGTGGTCGAGACCGGCGAAGCCCGGGAAGTTCACCACCACTGCTGTCTGATCGGATATGGTGCCGGGGCCGTCAACCCTTACCTGGTCTTTGAAACGCTGGCTGACATGATAGCCGTCGGGCAGCTCGCAGGGGTTGCACCGCAAACAGCCGTCCTGAACTACATCAAAGCCGCCGGTCAAGGGATCTTGAAAGTCATGTCAAAGATGGGCATTTCCACTCTGCAAAGTTATCGCGGTGCCCAGATTTTTGAATGTGTGGGTTTAAATGAAACTTTTGTTGAAAAATATTTTAGCGGCACTCCTTCGCGGATCAGCGGTGCGAACGAAGATCTAATTGCCAGCGAAGTGAAAATCAGGCATCAACATGCTTTTCCGGCTGTAAAACTGCCGGCCGGCGGCCACCTTGATCTGGGGGGCAAGTACAAATGGCGCCGCAACGCTGAAACGCATCAATACAATCCAATGAGCATCGCCAAACTTCAGCAAGCCGTGCGCTCAAAAGATTCAAAAGCCTGGGAAGAATTTTCAGATTTGGTCAATGCGCAAAATCGCCGGGAAGGTCTGATCCGCGGTCTGTTTGATTTTAAAACGCCCTCTTGCGCCATCAGACTGGACGAAGTCGAGCCCGCTGAAACCATTGTGCGGCGCCTTAAAACCGGGGCCATGTCCTACGGTTCCATCAGCAAGGAAGCCCATGAAACCCTGGCGATTGCCATGAACCGTATCGGCGGCAAGAGCAACAGCGGGGAAGGCGGTGAAGATCCGGATCGGTATCAGCCCGACGCCAACGGCGATTGGCGCAACAGCGCCATCAAGCAGGTCGCTTCAGGCCGGTTCGGGGTCACCGGAGCCTATCTGGCCAGCGCTATGGACCTGCAGATTAAAATGGCCCAGGGTGCCAAACCCGGCGAAGGCGGACAATTGCCGGCCTTCAAAGTCTATCCCTGGATTGCCGAAACCCGTCATTCAACACCTTATGTTGGATTAATATCGCCGCCCCCCCACCACGACATCTACTCCATCGAAGATCTGGCGCAATTGATTCACGATTTAAAAAATGCCAATCCCCAGGCCCGGATCGCGGTCAAACTGGTATCCGAGGTGGGCGTCGGTACGGTGGCGGCCGGGGTGGTCAAGGGCAAAGCCGATCTGATACTGATCAGCGGCGACGTCGGCGGCACCGGAGCATCTCCCCAGACATCCATTCGCCACGCCGGCCTGCCCTGGGAACTGGGCTTGGCGGAAACCCAGCAGACCCTGGTCATGAACGGACTGCGCAGCCGGGTGGTGCTGGAATGCGATGGTCAGTTGAAAACTGCTCGGGATGTGGCCATCGCCTGCCTGCTGGGGGCCGAAGAATTCGGATTCGGTACGATCTCTCTGGTGGCTCTGGGGTGTATCATGATGCGGGTCTGCCATTTGAATACCTGTCCGGTGGGCATTGCCACCCAGGATCCGGAGCTGCGCAGCAAATTTGCCGGCAAACCTGAACATTTAATCAATTTAATGTATTTTATAGCCGAGGATCTCAGAAAGATCATGGCCCGTCTTGGATTTCGGACCGTCCGCGAGATGGTGGGACGGGTAGACCTGCTTGATGTCCACAAAGCCATCGATCACTGGAAAGGTCAGGGGCTTGACTTTTCAAAAATTTTATTTAAACCCGAAATACCTGAAGCGATCGCCGGCACCTGTTCGGTGGAGAACCAGAATCACGGCCTTGAAAACGCACTGGATCATCAATTGATCGAAAAATGCCGCCCGGCCCTGGAGTACGGAGAATCGGTTGAATTTGAACTGCCGATTCGCAACGTGCAACGCACGGTGGGCACCATGCTCAGCTACGAAATCTCAAAACGCTACGGCCTGAAAGGGCTGCCGGCCGATACCATCGTCATCCATGCAACCGGATCGGCGGGCCAGAGTTTCTGCGCCTTCGGCGCACCGGGCCTCACCGTCAACATCCACGGCGATGCCAACGACTATTTCGGCAAGGGCCTGTCCGGCGCGCGGTTGACCATACGTCCGCCCCGAGGCAGCACCTTCCGGCCCGAAGAAAACATCATCATCGGCAATGTCGCCTTATACGGAGCCACCGGGGGCGAAGCCTATGTCTGCGGTATGGCCGGCGAGCGCTTTGGTGTCCGCAACAGCGGGGTTAAAACCGTGGTTGAGGGGGTCGGAGACCACGGCTGTGAATACATGACCGGCGGCCGGGTCGTTATCCTGGGATCAACCGGCCGCAACTTTGCCGCCGGCATGAGCGGCGGGAAGGCCTATGTACTGGATGAGATTGGCGATTTCGGCCGTTATCGCTGCAACCTGGAAATGGTCGAACTCGAAGCCCTCAGTGCACCGGAAGACATCGCCGAACTGCGGGAGATGATCGCAAACCATTATCGCTACACCGCAAGCACCGTGGCCCGGCGCATCCTTGAAAACTGGTCGGCAATGCTGCTAAAATTTGTCAAAGTCATGCCGGTGGACTATAAAAAAGCGCTTCTACAATTATCAGAGGACGCCTAATGGAATGAATTTTCTGCTTATTGAAGCAAATCATATTGGTGGGCAATAAAAATTCGAATATCTAATACAGAAGCCCCAAACCGGTTTTGAACATTTGAATTTAAGATTTTGGTATTGTTTCGGATTTCGGATTTAGGATTTCGTGCTTCGAATTTATGCCGGCATCTGATTGGAGATGAACAAATATTATTTTTTGTGAATTTAAATCCCAGACAGTCAGACAAGGATTACATATGGGCAAACCAACAGGATTCAAAGAATACAACCGCGAGCTTCCCGGCAAACGCCCGGTGGCCGAGCGCATAAACGACTTTAATGAGATCTATCAACCTTTCCCAAAAGAAAAACTCAAAAAGCAGGCAGCCCGCTGCATGGATTGCGGTGTGCCGACCTGCCATGCCGGCTGCCCTTTAGGCAACCTGATACCGGACTGGAACGATTTCGTCTATTACGACCGCTGGCGCGATGCGCTTGGACAACTTTTGTTGACCAACAACTTTCCGGAGTTTACCGGCCGGCTCTGTCCGGCCCCCTGCGAGGAAGCCTGCGTTCTGGGCATTAATGAACCGCCGGTGACCATCGAACAGATTGAAAAGGAGATCATCGAACACGCTTTTCAGCAAGGCTGGATTAAACCTGAACCGCCGGAAAAACGAACAGGAAAAACGGTGGCCGTCATCGGCTCGGGACCGTCGGGTCTGGCCTGTGCCCAACAGCTGAATCGGGCCGGGCACAGTGTCACCGTGTACGAGCGCGCCGACCGCATCGGTGGGCTGCTCAGATACGGAATTCCGGATTTCAAACTGGAAAAGTGGGTCCTGGACCGGCGTCTGGACCTTATGCAGCAGGAGGGTATTCGCTTCGAGGCCGGGGTCAACGTCGGTGTGGATCTGACACCGGAAGATCTCAATGGATTTGATGCCGCGGTGATTTGTGCCGGTTCGACAATTTCCCGAGATCTGACAATTCCCGGACGCAACCTCAAGGGGATCCATTTTGCCATGGATTTTTTATCCCGTCAGAACCGATCAATCGCCGGAGACAGCCTGGCGCGATTGAATATTGATTCGATCTCGGCCGCCGACAAGCATGTCGTGGTCATCGGCGGCGGAGACACCGGCAGTGACTGCATCGGCACCTGCATTCGCCAGAAGGCTAAATCCGTAACCAATTTTGAGCTTTTCCCGAAACCACCCATGAATCGACCGGAAAATCAACCCTGGCCTTTCTGGCCCATCAAGATGCGCACCAGCACTTCCCATGAAGAGGGCTGTCACCGGCAGTGGGGAATATTAACCAAAACGTTTATCGGCAAGGCCGATAAAATCGTTAAACTGACAACGGTTGATGTTGAATTCGTGACTGACGGCCGCGGACGCACTGAAATCAGGGAAATTGAAGGATCCGGACGTGAATGGCCGGCCGACCTGGTGCTGCTGGCGTTAGGATTCATCGGTCCCGAGCCCAATACGATTGTGAGCGGCTGCGGCCTGAAGCTGGATGAACGCGGCACTATTCAGACCGACGCTAACTATATGACGAACAAACCGGGTATTTTTGCTGCAGGCGATGCCCATCGCGGACAGTCCCTGATTGTCTGGGCCATCTCCGAAGGACGTGAGACTGCGCGCTGTGTGGACACCTATTTGATGGGGGCTTCAGCACTGCCCGGCAAGGGCGGCGGGGATTTGCCCAAAATTTAATGGTTCCGGGTTCAACGGTTAAAAATTAGCTTTCGTATGAGGCTCCGTCTGGCCCAGCACCGAGCCGCAGAATTTCAAATGATGGATGGCAAACAATCCAACAATGACGGGATGAGCTGCCCTTCCTGCCGGCATAAGAATCCGCGGGAAGCAAAGTTCTGTCAGCAGTGCGGATTTCGGCTCCACCAGATTTGCTCTAACTGCCAAACTGAAATTTCACCGGATGCCAAATTCTGTCACCGGTGCGGCCGGCCGACCGGCACCGCCGACGGACGCAGCCAAGCAAACCGTTCATACACCCCCCAGTATCTGGCCGATAAGATTCTGACCACCCGCAGCGCCCTGGAGGGCGAACGCAAACAGGTCACCATACTTTTTGCGGATATTAAAGGGTCAATGTGGTTGGCCGAGCAGGTCGACCCCGAAGACTGGCACGTAATTCTGGATGAACTCTTCCAGATACTGGCCGCCGGCATTCATCGCTTCGAAGGCACGGTCAACCAGTACACCGGTGACGGCATCATGGCCCTGTTCGGTGCACCGATCGCTCACGAAGATCATGCCGTGCGCGCCTGTTATGCTGCCCTTTATCTGCGCAGGGCGCTGCGAAGTCATGCCGATCAGCTGCGAGTAAAACGGGGACTCAATTTGGGGGTGCGCATGGGTCTGAACTCGGGCGAGGTCGTGGTTGGCCGGATCGGAGACGATCTGCGTATGGACTATACGGCGCAGGGCCAAACGGTGGGATTGGCGGCGCGTATGGAGCAGCTGGCCGAGTCCGGTTGTGTCTATACTACCGAGTACACTCACAGGCTGGTCGAAGGATTCTTCAAACTACGTGATCTTGGATTGTCTTCCATCAAGGGCGTTACGCAGCCGGTGCGTATCTATGAACTGGAGGATACCCGGGAATACCGAACCCGGTTGGATATCTCGCAGGAGCGGGGTTTTTCGCGCTTCATCGGCCGCGGAAATGAAATGGCCGTTCTCCTATCCGCTCATCAGCGGGCTTTAAGTGGTAATGGCAATGTGGTTGGCATCGTCGGTGAGCCGGGTGTCGGCAAAAGCCGTTTATGCTATGAATTTCTCGAACTCAACCGCAAAATGGGGATTACCATTTGTGAGGCCAGTTGCGCCTCTCACATTAAAACCGTGCCTTTGCTGCCCGTCCTGCAGCTGCTGCGAAGCTTCTTTGACATAGCTCCCCAGGAGCGCGAAGAAGACGCCCGCAAAAAAATTGCCGGCACTTTGATTTTGCTGGACGACGCTTTCAAAGATACACTGTCGATCTGGTTTGACTTCCTGGCGGTGGCCGATCGTAAACAACCGACCCTCAAGGTTGATGGGGAAGAACGACAACGGAAACTTTTCGCCTTGATCCAGCGTCTGGTCCAAAATATGTCCCAACGTGAACCTTTAATTATACTGGTTGAAGATCTTCACTGGATCGACCCCTCAAGCGATACGTTCATCGCCCGTCTAGTTGATGCTGTCACCGATACAAGAACCCTGCTGCTGCTTAACTTCCGCGCCGAGTATCGCCGCGGATGGATGAACCGATCCATTTACCGGCGTCTACCACTGCCGGCCCTGGATACCGCAGCCTCCGGGGAACTGCTGAAGGATCTGCTCGGCACCGATCCATCGCTGGATAATCTGGCGCCAGCGATAGCTTCACGTGCGCTCGGCAATCCCTACTTCATTGAGGAGTTGGTTCGGTCGCTGGTGGAATCCGGCATTCTTGCCGGCCAACGCAGCGCCTATCGTCTGGTAAAACCCTTAAAAGTGCAAACACTGCCTCGCACGGTACAGGCTGTCCTGACGGCTCGCATCGACCGTCTCGCAGAATCGGCTAAACAGGTTCTTCAAACGGCCTCGGTCATCGGTCAGGAATTTGAACCGGAAATCCTGCGCCAGGCCGTGGATTTATCCAAAACAGAATTGGACGACAGCCTGGATACGCTGCAGGAGGTTGAATTCTTTTATCAGAAGGCTTTTTATCCGGTGCCGATTTATGCCTTCAAACACCCAATTGTGAGGGAAGTCGCCTATCACTCGCTGCTCACCAAACCCCGCGCCAAGCTCCACCGCCGCATCGCACGCGCCATTGAAATGAGTTATCCCGACCGCAAGGACGAGCTTGCCGGACTTGTGGCGCTTCACTGGGAAAATGCCGGTGAACCGCTCAAGGCCGCCCGCCGTCATCGGCGCGCTGCGCGTGCATCCGGCTTTGCTGAAGTTCATCGCACATTCTTCCATTGGAGCCAAGCACTGAGACTGATTCAGCAGGTGCCGGACACCGAGGAAGCGTTGCGATTGCAGCTGGAGGCCTGTTGCGGAGCTCTTGATATCGGCGGCCGGGTTGATGTCTCTCCTCGACAGGCCGGGGACATATTCGAAGAAGGCCGCAAACTGGCCGAAAGGTTTGGCGATCCCCGCTCTCTGTTGCGCCTTCACGAGGACATGGCCGCGCGGCTCGGGTGGTCGGGGAACCTCGCGGGTCAGCAGCGGTATCTCAATGAAGCAACTATTATCGCTGAAAAGGTGCCCGATCCTGAAATAAAACTGGGGCTTCTGCAGCGCCGCTATGTGGCGCAGTTCCACCAGGGCGATTTAAGGGCGGCCTTGACCATGACTGAGGAAGGAATTGCCGGCTGTGAAGCTGCGGAGTCCGCCCTGCCAAACCCGGTTTTCAATCGTCTGTTGCGCTCTTTTCTACTCGCCAGAGCAAATGTCCTATCGATGATGGGCAAACTTAAACAGGCCGGAGCACTCATCGATCAAGCGGCACATCTCATGCCGTCAGCCGACAAATCCAAACAAGACTCACGCACAACCCATACCGAGGCGCTGATTCGCGCGAATCTCTCCCTTTATACCGGAGATATCGATGCCTGCCTGCGTGATGCGCGTGTTTTCGTTGAACTGGCGGGCCGCTCAGGCTCTACCTGGGCCATTGGCGTCTCAGCTTCAACCCTTGGAAGGGCGCATTTAGCAGGGCAGTGTTGGTCGCAAGCCCGGGAGTCACTCGAATATGCACTGGCGCAAGCCAGGCAGCACAAGCTCGGCCTGGAGGCAGAAGCCTCCTATCTGGCCTTTTTAGCGGAGGCCCTGGCTGGCTGTGGTGATATAGAGCAGGCGCTTGGGACTGCCGGCGAGGCAGTTGCTGTAGCCCGCCGCAAGGAAACCCTGTTCTGGGAGCTCCAGGCCCAAACGACTCTGGCAACCGTTCTTTTGCGCCGGGGTCGAGCGGAGGATCAGAATCGCATTGCGGAAACCCTGGATCTGGCCGACGAACTGATTGAAAAAACCGGAGGTGAGGTGATGATGCCGTTGATTTTCATGCGGCGTGCCGAATTTGCCGAACTGATGGGTGATAAAGCCGGCCATCTGCGATTGCTCAAAAAGGCTCACGACCTGTACACTTCCATGGAGGCCCACGGATACGCCGAGCAGCTGAAAGAAAAGCTCAGGAACAATGAAAAAGTAATGCGGACTGAGGACTGAGCATGTAGCTTTTTTTATCGACCGAACTATCTTTAACTCAATCCTCAGTCCTCGTTGCTCAGTCCTTATGAGAGTCTTTGCCTCACTAAGCCCGCAGCTGGCTCAAACCTCTGAACCCCGAGCTAAGTTTTCTCATCAATAAAAATATCCACTTTCAGAACGGCCTCACCCAATTCGAAATCAGCATCCAGATGGTACCGCAAATATTTCATTTTGAGCCTGAGGATCTTTTCACCGCTCCCGTCGAATTGAATATCAATTGCGGCCATCTGCTCGACCACATCGTTGTTTTTGAGCCGGTAGTCATAGACAAGGCGGCTCCCGTCACCATTATTTAGGTTCGGCGGGCCAAGAATGTGGATAATATCCGATCTGGCGGGCAGCAGCGAGCGGTCCAGACTTTTAATATCGATGGTTACCTGCTGTTTGGCCAGGCTTTTTTCGGCCCTGCAAACCGACTGCATCAATTGGGTCAGCAACTCGACGGTTATAACATCCGCTAGATTTTTGCTCAGGTAGCCTTCCTTCAGACGATAGTTTCCGTCCATTCTTAAAAAGCGCAAAGCAACGGGAATATCATATTGTCTGTTAGCGGACCTCACGCTTCTTGCGGCAAGGTAGATCATCACGAGCTCATCGCCTACATATTCGCGTTCGGACGGCTCCGCACCGGCCAACCAGGTGATGTCTTCATCCAGCATGACCGGTTCCCGCAGTATGACACGAAATCCTTCCGAGATTTCAATCTGAAAATTATGTTCAAAGTCGCACAGCTGGTTTTTGACCCTGAATATCCGTTCGAGAACGCACCCGTTGATCATCAGGGCCGCTGACAACAAAAAAATTAAGAAGCGTCCCGGTCGGTGCATAGCAAAAGTATTTGAAGGCAGTAAGTACATGTGAGGACAAAATCCGGCCTGCATCTGGGGTTAAAACCAAGACCGGTTTTAATTAGGCCTGAGGCCTGGAAGCCGAAAGGCTTGAAAGTAGTGAGGCTAAGGTTCCGACAGACAGCTCACGATGTTGCATCGGTGTCGAAAAAGCCCACCGATGTTTTTAAAATAAACTTTAACATCGAAAGAAAGTAGAATCAAATTATACTTTGGCAAGTGCTGAACTGCAAAAGCTTGGGGAAGGCGGGGGCACCACCCGGTGCCCCCCCCGTCCTGTCTTTCAGACCCGATAATACGTCGTTATCGGGCTGGACCGTTGCCGTTATCGTTTTCCTGGCCATGGGCATTGACCATTTGAATCTGGGTTTGGGATTGTGATTGAATCTGGGAGTGGCTTTCCTCCTGGTTTTGTGACTGGCTATGCAATTGAGTCTGCGTCTGAGTATGGGCTTGGGTCTGATCCTGATTTTGTGACTGAGTGTGAAGCTGGGTTTTAGCCTGTGTCTGGGTCTGAGACTGAACCTGGGACTGGGTCCCGCTGCCGGAACCGACCTGGCCACTGTTGCCACCCTGGCTGCCGTTACCGCTGCCGCCCGGACCGCCGTCACCGCCATTTCCATTGCCGGTACCGCCGCTTCCGGGTCCACTGCCGCCACCGCTGCCGCCGACTCCCGCACCCGTGCCACTGCCACCACCGTCACCGCCTGCCCCAGAACCAGCGCCACCGCCACCACCTGATCCAGCGCCTGATCCACCACCAGCACCGCCTCCACCGCCGCCGGGACCCTTGGCGAGAATCATGCCTCCCTCGACATGGGATGAAGCAGTGTCGACCATCACCGAAGGTTGATTCCAGCTGCCGTCCGTCACAGGCAGGTTCGACGGGACCGCACTCCAGGCCGGAAATGTCATGAACACCAGCCCTGAAGCACACACGAATTTTTTCAACATTTTTCTCTTCATTGCATCCTCCTGTAAATGAATTTGATTGGTTCCTATCCGATGTTCGACGCCCGGCTGATATTATAGCCCTAAAGGACCCGGACTTCGTGGCGGGCTCACTTCTCAATACAGTTTGACAGTTAAACGAACAGGAGGCCGGAAGGTTACAAATTTTTTCACATATTTTTTTAAAAAGATAAATATGGCAGAGAAAACAGAAGGAATTACTGATAAAAGATACGATTGGTTCAAAAATCAGAACGAATGTTCACTTTTATATACATAAATTATTTCATAGCAAAGCTCGGCTTTGAAAAGTTCCCTCTCCATTGATTAGGGCGTACCCCGGGACCATAGTGGACCGTGTTGAAATAATTTATTTTTATTGATTGCCGCCGCCCGGGCCGCCGGAGCCTCCCGACCCGCCCCCGGAACCACCACCGGAACCACCGCCCGATCCGCCACCGCCGCCACCGCCGCCCCCGGTGCCGCCACTGCCGCCGCTGCCGCCGCCCAGACCGGCCGCGCCCGGACCCGAGCCGCCAGCACTCCCGCCGGAGCTGCCGGCGCCGCCCTGAACCCCCCTGCCTTCCTGGATAGCGGCCGTATAGCCGCGGGCAAGGTTCTGGGGCTCGGACTGCCGCGCTTGGGTCACAAACGAGTTGTGCAGGGCCTGCATATCCTCATGGTTAAACCCTTTGGCCAGTGCCGTGGTTACCATCCCCGTGACGGCCTGTGACGAAACACCCAGGCGCGAGGCGTCCCGCGCGGTTTGAAAACACACCAGGGCCAAGCTGTAAGCCTGGTCGGAGTTCATAGAGCCTGCGCGCTGCTGAATCATGCCCGTGATCTTGGCGGCTCCCTCTCTGGACAAACCGGCGGCAAGACCGGCGGCCAGCGCGCGCCCCAGATTCTCTGTGCGGCTTTGCTGATTGGTAAGCTGGGCCGCACGCTGAAAGGCGAAAGCGTTCCGGGCCTGAACCGCCTCCATAGCGCTGACGATCAGGGGCGGCGAAACGTTTTTGGCCATTCCCTCGAAGGCCTTGTTCATCAAAGGTTCTACGGGTAAGCCGCTGTTTTTGGCTTCGATCATCAGGGCGTGGGCCATCTGAATCTGCTGGTCGTCAAACTTGTTTTGCAGCATGGCGCGGGTGAGATTGACCACACTCTCCAGTTCTAGTCCGTTTTGGATCGCCTGCCGGGCGCTGGTCTTCACCGCTACCGGTGTATTCGCCGGCAGACCGTCGTCGACCGCATCTCCCAGGGCTGCGGGCGCAAACAGCAAAACCAGAATCACCGAAGCCACCGCCGTAAACCCAGTGGCCCGATATTTAATTTTTAGTTTTGGTATCATAGCTTTCATTTAATTTCTCACTTTTCAGGCACATACACACAATTGCGGGAGCCAAAATCGTCCTTCTCGTAAAATTTACACTCGGGCACGTACACCACCCCGTCCACAAGGTAAAAATACCGGAATTCGGAATTGGCGGCTACGGTAACCACCCAGCGCGAGCCGTCTACCCTGCTAGCCGGGTGCGGGCTGTAGGCGTCCAGCGACGAGGCGAACGCCACCCCCCGGGCCCCAGACGCCCTGAGATAGAAGGTCACCCGGTCCGACTGCTGCTCGTGATAGTGGGTTGCGGCACACCCTGCAAGGTAGAAGGCGACAACCGCCAGTTGCAGTATCCGTATTTTCACGTCTTCATGTTCACGGCCAGAATCGAGTTCTCGCCGCCGAAATCATCCTTTTCGCGAATGGGGATCGTCGGGTCGGGGATCCGTTTGTGCCCCTCGATGATGTAGCACAGTCGGTGCTCGCCGGCCGGCACTTCGAGAACCGCCTCCCAGTAGCCGCTGGCGCCGCTTCTCTTCATGGGTACGGCGGCCCAGCCAAGGAAGCTGCCTGTAATCTCCACCTGCCTCGCATCCGGCTGATACAGGACAAACCGGTGCGTCAGCGGCGCGGGCATCTCCTGCCGCGGCGCTACGAAAAACATAACCAGCAGTGCGGCCGCCAGCCCGGCGGCAAACATGCCGGCCGGCCGCCACAGCGTATTCAAAAATCGGGTTTTTTCAGCAAACACGACCGCCGGCACGCGGTCAACCACCTCACCGCGAACCAGCTTTTCCTGGTGCAGCAGATCCACGGCTTCGTCTTTGAAGCGGACCTGGGAATGCACGGCTTCGACGAACTCGACCTTCTCGTCCAGGTCCAGCTCGTCGTCTATATAGCTGCTTATCAGATAATCCTTCATTTTTCACCTGTGTTCATCATTTTCCTGAGTTTCACCCGGCCACGGTGTACCCGGACCTTGACATTGCCCTCGCTGGTGCCGGTGATGTCAGCGATTTCCCGGTAGGAAAGACCGCTGCTGACCACCAGCGCAAGAACGTCCCGCTCTTCGGCCGCCAACTCCTGCATGGCCGCCAGCACCCGGCGGTAGTCTTCGCGCACCAGCAGGTGTGTTTCCGGGTTGGAATGCGAAAGCTCCGGCTCATCGAACAGCGGCGTGTCGCGCCGCTGTTTGCGGTGGCCGTCGACCACGGCATTTCGAGCAATGGCATACAGCAGGGCCGGATTTTGGCCTGCATCACCGTATTTTTCCAGATACCGCGTAAAGCTCTCCTGCAGGATGTCGCTCGAAAGGTGGTAATCCCCCGTGCTCCTCATCAGGTATGCAAAAAGCCGGTCCCGGTGCTCGCTATAAAATTCCTTGAAATTTCGCACTCTTCTAATTAAACGAATTAAGGGTTAAAAGGTTACAAAATTGAGCGATTCCGCTCAAGGTAAGTTGTAAGCTGGGTATTGTTTCTAAAAGGATTATCGTCTTTATCGCATATTATCATATTGTTTCCAGCAGCTGTCACAAAAAACCATTCATTCTTTCATGGTTTTCCCGCCGGAGGGATGTTCTCGTGATATTCTTTTTTTTCACAACCGAATACTAACAATCAACCACATAGTATCTGATCGAGCGTTTTTTACTCGATCAGGGTCATAGCAAATTTCGATTTTTCTTAATCATCCCTTGATAAATTTCACACCCCCTGAAATCCCTCAGGCAGTACTTGACGGCATAGGGTATTTTCATGCTGGTCATGTCGACGCAGTAACAGTTCGGTTGGGGATCATCGAGGATCGGGCACATCTTGCCCTCCTTGTCAAAACTTTCGCGGGTCTGTTGTGTGAAACCGGTCATGACTAATCACCACTCCGCTGTAGAAACCAAAAAGTTACGCAAGAGAGTTTATGCTCTTACATTTATGAGGCGGGGAAAGCCTGGCGAAAATGCTTTTCTAAACTATAACGCGGAAACACGCCTGAGGTTACATTTGAGTTTCAACCGGCAATCACATAAACATAAACCTCGCGGGGTCCGTGGGCGCCGTGAACCATGGTGGCTTCGACATCGGCGGTTTTGCTGGGACCGGAGATAAAGGTCATGCAGTTGGTCAGGCCCTCCTTTTGAACCTCCGGGTCCCATTGTATCAAGGCGTAAAGTTCTTTGAGGTCGGCGATGATCTGATCAAAGGTGATGATGGCGACGTGAATGGAAGGGACGAGGGACACGGAGCGGGCCTGCCCCGGTCGGGTTCGCATGACCAGGGTGGCGGTAGCGGCCATGCAGAAATCGGCCGAGGTAATTCCGATATATGAATCGATGACGTTTTTTCGAATTTGATCTCTTTCCCGGTTCGCGGAATCTTGGTCGGCGAAAGAACCTTTAAATTCGGTGACGTGCAACGGCACGTTTTGAGCCGCCAATGCATCCGATAGGTTCAGGCTTTCAAGCAGGGGGTGCTGCCACATAACCACCTGTTTTCGGTCGCCAAACTCAGGCGCTGTGTCTGCAACCAGCTCGGCAATGGCCCCGGTTGCGGCTGCCCGGTTTTTTAAAACCGTGACCTTCAGGTTGATGGGCACGGCCATTTCAATCAGCCGGTCGATCAACAGCTGCCTGTCGGCGGCGGAGCGGTGTTTGATTCGATCGAGGATGGCACCCGTTTCATCAGTGAATTTACCGGTGCAAAAATCCTCCCGGCTGCGCCGCTCATCGGGATCATACCCGAGGGCGGAGCGGATCCGGCCGATAAATGCCTGTTGTCCTGAATTGTCCATTTAATTACTCCGCCCCCAAAAAACAAAGGGTTCAGAAATGTTAATGAGAGTTTAAGCCAAAATGGTGCCTGAAGAAAAGATACGGTGGATTAATTACTTTATGCTTCGCATTTTTTTATCTTATATTCTCTCTTTGTTCTATCTGCCAATTGGTATATCAACAATTTAAAAGGTAATAATAGACTAAGAAAACAAACAAATAGCTCTCAATTGGGCTCAAAGGCCTTTCTTCCATCTGCAGGTAAAACTCTCACTGGCCAACGGCGGCATATCCCGGTCCTTCGTCCAGCCGTTCATCGGCGGCGGCAGGCGACGGAGCATGCCGTTATTTTTCGGCAGAATATTTTGCCCGACGGATGCCATTTTCAGAAAAAAATCATAGACGCCGCGGTTGCGGATCATCCAGGACCACATCTGATAAAACAATTTTTCGGTACCGCTCGCGGGGCTCACATCCCAGGCGGGATCCCCCTCCGCCAATTTGGTCCGCAGCGCCAGCAGCATACGCGGAATGTCGATGTTGACCGGGCAGGCATCCTGGCAGGCGCCGCACAGGGTTTCCCCCTGACACAAGTCTTTGGCCGCGTTGATGCCGGCCAGCAGCGGCATGACCACGGCCCCCACAGGTCCGGAGTAGGGGTGTCCGTAGGAGTGCCCGCCGATTTTGCCGTAGACCGGACAGACATTCAGGCAGGCGGCGCACCGGATGCAGCACAGCATTTCCCGGAATTCCTCGTCCGCCAGGATGCGGCTGCGGCCGTTGTCCAGAATCACCAGGTGAAATTCATCCGGCCCATCGACCTGGTTGGTCTGCCGCGGTCCGCCGATGTAGCTGACGTAAGTGCCCATATTCTGGGCGGCCGCCGCGCGGCAAAGCAGTCGCAGGAGGATGTCGTGATCTTCCAGCCGGGCCGCGACGCGCTCCATGCCCATAATGGCAACATGAACCTTGGGCATGGTGGTGGACATGCGGATGTTGCCCTCGTTGGACACCGTGGCGATATGACCGGTTTCCGCGCAGGCAATGTTGCAACCCGAAAACCCCATGCCGGCGGTCAGAAATTTTTCACGCAGGGCTTTTCTGGCGGCCCGGGTCAGCTGCGGCGGGTCATCGGTGTAGGCAATTCCGATTTTGTCGGTAAAAAGCTTGCCGATATCCATGCGGGTCTTGTGGATGGCCGGCGCAATAATGTGGGACGGGCGTTCGCCGGCCAGCTGAATAATGTATTCCCCTAAATCGGTCTCGGCCACATCGATGCCGGCTTCAATCAGGGCGGTGTTGAGCCCGATTTCTTCACTCACCATGGATTTGCCCTTAACGGCCACTTTCACCTTGTGTCGGTGCGCGGTTTTCAGGCAATAGTCGGCGGCGGCGTTGGCGTCGCGGGCAAAAAAGACATGCCCGCCTTTTCCCCGGATGTTGTCAGCCAGGGTTTCCAGCAAAACATCCAGGTTGGCAATGGCTTTTTCACG
Organism: uncultured Desulfosarcina sp.; assembly: GCA_964435765.1. Lineage (GTDB taxonomy): Bacteria > Desulfobacterota > Desulfobacteria > Desulfobacterales > JAFDCJ01 > JAFDCJ01. The sequence goes on along the minus strand of CAYTBC010000082.1, from coordinate 4,248 downwards.
GATCTCATGCGCTTTAAGGCGCAGATCCGGCCCTTCCGGTAAATTCCGGTAGGCAGCGGCCGTGCCCCGGCCGAACCGGTTTTGAAGGTCGGCCAACGCGTGCTGCAGAACAGGATTTTTCAAGGCCCTGCGGGCTTCCGCAATATAATCTCCAACAAAAATTTCACTCATGGGTTCGAGTTCCGAGACACGGTTGGGCGTTACGAGTTTCGAGTTTCGCGTTGCGCGTTGCGGGTTCCGGGTACGCGTCACGGGTTACGGGTTGCCTGTTGCGCGCTATGCGCGTCGGGTCCCCCCCCTTCACCTTCCAGGCTTCGGAGGGCAGGCAGGGTTCAGGGTTAAAGGAATTCTATCGATTTTAACTGTAGTCATTACTCTCCGGATAGAATCTGTGCGATATGCAGCGTCTTTATGTCAGATCCCCGGCGGCTGAGCCTCCCCTGGATGTTCATCAAACAGCCCATGTCGCCGCCGGTCACGGTGTCGGCACCGGAGGCGATAATGTTATTGACCTTGTCTTCCACCAAGGCGGCCGAGATATCGGCATACTTTACCGAAAAGGCGCCGCCGAATCCGCAGCATTTATCCGAATCGTAAAGTTCCACAAATTCAGCGCCGGACACCTTGCGAAGCAGCCTGCGGGGTTGCTCTTTGACACGCAGACTGCGCAGCAGGTGGCAGGAATCGTGATAGGTAATTTTGCCATCGTAATGGGCGCCGAGGTCATCCACCCCCAGGATGTCCACCAGGTATTCCGTAAGCTCAAAGGTTTTGGCGGCCACCCGCCGGGCACGCTGCAGCCACGCAGCATCGTCATGGAACAATTCCGGATAGTGGTGCTTGACCATCGTCACGCACGACCCTGAAGGGCAGACAATCGTCTCGGCGGCTTCGAAAATTTCAATGAATCGTCTGGCGGCCACCCTTGCCTGCCGGCGATAGCCGGAATTAAAAGCCGGCTGCCCGCAGCAGGTCTGCTGGGTCGGGCAATCAATGTCGATCCCCAGTTTACGAAAAATATGCACCAGGGCTTCACCGACTTCCGGGTAAACGCCATCCACCAGGCACTGAATAAACAGGGTCACGGTCTTTGTTTCAGTCACTGCCAAGGATCCTAATTAATCCGCCCTGAAAAACGGCTCATCCAGGGCTATAAATTGTTTTTTGGAAACTGAAGAATTCGCTGGCTCCAAGCGCCGGCGGATTAATTACTTTATGCTGCGCATGGTTTTTTATGTTTATAGAATTTTGGCCTTATTCGTAAGCCCTATCCCTACAATGAACAGGTTAAAAAATCCAGTGGAAAAAAATGGTTAAAAATTGTATGTGAACTCCAGCCTTTAGATCAGCAGCCGGTTGTGCTAAACTATGGACAATTTCTTAAGGTTTGCGAAATGATCCGAATGCGGACTATAGATTAAAAATCTCGCCATCATATTGAATTTAAGGCGATTATAGCGATCGAAAGCATCAAAACGATCACAACCAAAATACCATGATTGAAAAACGGATCGCCCTTTTAGAGCTTATCGAAAAAATTGAACGGCTGGGTCAGTTCCAAGACCGCATTGATTTTCCGTCAAGCACCCAGGAGATTTGGAGCGCCTTTTTGGCCGATGTTCGAAATTTAATTGACATCGATGTCTGTGCGCTGTTTCTTGTCGACGAAGCCACCAATGAATTCATGCTGAAATACGCCGTGCCGGAAAACATGGCACATCTCTGCCGGCAGGAAATTGATCTTCAAATCGAATGCGGCATCTTTTCGTGGATCATTAACAGAAGACAGCCGGCCCTGATTCCGGGCCTGGCGTTTGAAAAAGAAAAATCGATTGTGATGCTGCCATTGTCCACGGTGAAAAGTACGCTGGGGGTCATTCTGATCCTTACACCCATTCAGGAAAGCCTGATCACCCAAGAAAACATGAAGCTGCTGACCATTCTAACCAAAGAATGCTCCCTGGTAATCGAAAATACACTTCTGTATGAACGGCTGAGAAAAAAACATCTGTCTCTGGAAAAAGCCAACCGGGAAATCAAGCTCCTGTCCCGAACCGATTCTCTGACCGGATGCTACAACCGCGGCTACCTCAATGAAGTCCTGCCGCGCGAAATTACCCGCGCCCTGAGATACAAACGTTCCCTGGCAGTGGCCATGTGCGATATCGATCACTTCAAGAAAGTCAACGACACCTACGGCCACCAATGCGGCGACGAGGTTCTCAAACACTTTGTGAACAGCATCTCGGAATTGATAAGACATGATACCGATTGGCTGGCAAGATATGGCGGTGAAGAATTTTTGCTGGTGCTGCCCGAAACTAATCTGGATAATGCGTTTCGCCTAACCGACCGGTTGCGCAACCATGTGGCGCAGCAAGCTATCGAAACCCAGGGAGATAAAATATCGATTACAGCCAGCTTTGGGGTTACCGGCTTTAACGCCGACAGCTCGCCGCGATCCGTCACGTCTGAAACCCTGATCAAGATGGTTGACCACTGCCTGTACGAAGCCAAGGCCCAGGGCCGCAACCGGGTTTTCAGAGGCCCCTATTCAAAGACCGGTCTGAATTGACGGGATGAGATGCACGCTGTGTCCGCAGGCCGGGTTGCGGATCCGCGAGTGCAGGCGGGATATAACGGTTCAATCGGATCTAAGTCGGCCGCGCCGGTGTTCCACCCTAAGGCGTATTGCCCTGAATCTCCGATCTGCGCTCGAACTCCTCAAATCCCTCTTGAATCGCCTGCTGGAGGATTTCAATCTTGAAGGGTTTGGAAAGATGATTGTCAAAACCTGCTTCTTTGAGCTTATCCCGCTCGTACAATTCGGTATGCCCCGTTAAGGCAATCACAACCGTTTTGTTGTCGGTTTCTCGAATCTTCCGGCAAAACTCCACCCCATCCATCTCTAGCATGATCAAATCCGTGATGATAATCGGAAACCTGTCAGTTTCTAAAAAGGAAAAGGCATCTTCGGCAGATTCAACGGCTATAACCTCGTAGCCCAATTTAGAAAGAAGCTTCTGCATGAGTTCCCTGTGATAATCCTCATCATCCACTACTAGTATTTTATTTTCCATCATGTGCTCTTCATCCAGATAGGTTTACTGCCAAAAACGAGAAGCATTTTCAAAACAGCTTTAGCGTTTGAAGTGTTAGAATTCACTTCCGGCCAGATAATTTTGCAACACCATCGATGAAGCCTGTTTACAGGAGGGAGAATCCGCGACTCCGGGCTGTCGATTAACACGATACATCTGCCCGGCAATATAAAAAAAACCGGCTTGAATGTCAATTCAATAAATGAATATCGACCATATAACGGGCGGGTCCAAAAAAATTGCTCTCGACAGCTGCATCCTGTAATACGAGAGCCGGCTTAAACAGGGGCCATTTAAGGTGGATGGTTCAGCCTATTTCATGCGGCCGGCCGGCTATGCCACCGAGATTCATAAATTGAACAATCCTTCCATGGGGTTGCCTGCATGGTGAGGCGGGCTTTATTTTTTTTCGAGCTTAACGGCAATCGCATAACGGCCGGGACCCACAAAAATAAGACCCAAAAATACGGCTGCCAGACCGGCCGACCACAACATCAGCGTCATATAGCCGATACTGAAATAGTTGAAGAAGTAAATGCCAAAAATAATAAACAAGGTAATACAGGCAACCCGAAAAAAATAGCCGACCAGTAAACTGATCGATCCCAGCACCCCCAGAAGCAAAAGGACTAAGCCTATAAATGATTCGGGCGCATCGAGGCTGATAAAATTCATAATTTTCCCGACGCCTGCCCAGGAATGGGCGCCGCTGATTAGTTTTGGCAGGGTATGTATCAAAAGAACCGTCGCCAGTCCCAGGCGCATAATTAACAGACCAAAATTATTTTTCCGCTCCTGCGTGCCGAACATAGATTTTTCCTCCCGTAAAAATAATCATACCCAATTCTAGTATTTCACACTTGACAGATATATCAACCCAAAAAAATGATGCGGCTAACAGACTCAAATCGATACCTTAAATGATTTAGGAGTCGATTTAATTGCAACGGCAAACACTCTGTTTGGCATGCTCGACGCTTTGTTTGTATCCCCTTTGACTTAAGTCAATGTGTTGCTTGGGTGACATGATATTTTAGACTCAGACCGTTGTCGATATCAAATTGAATTTTTTTCCAGTGAAAGCCGGCTTTCTTTACCCCAACTTTCAACAGGAGGTGAATTATGTCTCTAAGGTTACTCAAGTGGT
>CAYTBC010000081.1:8488-19881 GCA_964435765.1 uncultured Desulfosarcina sp. | reverse complement strand
TTCGTAGAGAACCCGACCGGGCGTGTTGTATTCATCCAGATAATTGCTCCAGTCAATATCCTGCTGGAGTTTGTCTTCGATGGTGACTTCTTTTTCGGGCGAGGTGTCGTTGGCCAAGGAGTCTGTCTGGTCTGTCAGTTGCTCGACAGAGGTGCTTTCCGGCACTTCCTCCAGAGCCGGATTTTCTTCCAGCTCCGTGCGAATCGTTTCCACCATTTCCAGCCTTGACAACTGCAGCAGCTTGATCGCCATCTGTAGCTGGGGCGTCATGATGAGCTGCTGGGTTAATTTGAGTTGTTGTCTCAGTTCAAGTGCCATTTTACCTGCGGGTGTTGTTTTGTGTTAGCATTTTAGAATAATCAGCTTTCGCTGGATCGTCAACAATGACGCTTCGGGTGTCCGGTCAGCGGGATTCCGAAACGTTTAAATTCTCTTATTTTAGTTGAGATGATTTAAAATTGCAACCTTTTCAGCGCATGGATCCGGTCTTTGGCACGAATTATGAATATGAGTCTCGCAAAACGAGTTGAAGCAGCCTCGTCTACGCCGTTGCAGGTGTGGCTGTCAACGTTTATCGGTTGCCGGCTGAAGCCTGAAATCCCTGGGAAGCGCGGCGACCACATTTCCGGACAAAACGATTTTGTTGGCATTTAAATCAAAGGTCAATGAATCTGCCGTAATCTTGGTCGAATTGCCCTCAATCTGAACAGGATTGTTGCAAAAGATAAGGCGCCGGGCCTGTTCGTAGTTTAAACGATCTGTTGTCAACCGGTATTCCAGGCTTCTTACCACAACATGGCCTGAAACTTCAATGTCATTCGTGTCGGTGTTTAATATTCCCTGATCGGCATCGAGGTAAACTTCGCGGCCATCTTTCAGAAAATAGGTAACGAATAAATCTTTTAAGACCGCCTTTTTTTCATTTTCAATGTAATGGGCCGAGCCGGCTTCAAGACTCCATTCTTTTTTACCGTCGCGGGTTGCCGTTTGCTTTATTTTACCGAGAGACAGGTTGGCGCCGTCTTTGATGGATGAGAGCAGCATTTCCGGCGCGTTGTATACCCGGCGGTAGCCGACGAACACCGCCACAATCGTTCCGACGACCAGGATGATGATCACCAGAAAGATAATACTTATTTTTTTAGCTTTCCCTAATCGAGCCAAGGCAATATAAAAAGACAGGTTTCAGTGTTCAGGTTTCAGAAGCAGGAAATCCCGCTTCTTGCGATCTTGCGCTTTTAAAAAGATCTAAAAGCGTTCGATCATCTTTTGCCACATTCCGCGGGCCTCCATCAACGCGTCGCAAACTTCTCTGACCGCACCGCGGCCGCCGGCCGCCGATGTGATCCAATCGGCGTTTTTGCGCACCAGATCGTGGGCATCGGCGACGGCAATTGCCAACCCCACCCGCCGCATCAGACAAAGATCGGGCAAATCATCTCCGACAAAGGCCGTGCTGTCGGCGTCCGCGCCGGTCAGCTCGAGAATTTTCTCGAGCAGCTGGTCTTTTCGTCCGACCCCGTCGAATAAATACCTAATTCCAAGGTCGCGGCAGCGGTGCTGGAGCGCTTCGCTTCTTCGGCCGGTCACCAGACAGACCTGAATGCCGGCTTCCATCAGCAGCTTTAAACCCAGGCCGTCTTTGACATTGAAAACCTTTGTTTCGCTGCCGGTATCGCTGTAAGTGATGCTGCCATCGGTCAGGACCCCGTCCACATCCAGCAGCAGCAGCCGAATACGCTTTAATTTTTGCGCCGATGCATTTATCTTCATTTCAACGATTCTTTGGATCGGGTCCCATGTTAAATTTTACCGGCGGTTGATTGTCTGGTGAATTGATTTCAGCTGGGTCAACAGGTCGTACACGGTATCCAGTTTCAGCGAATTGGGGCCGTCGCAAAGTGCCCGGTCGGGGTCGGGGTGAACCTCCATGAAAATACCGTCCACTCCGGCGGCAACCGCCGCCCGGGCCAGCAGCGGGGCATAATCCCGTTGGCCTCCCGAACTTGCGCCCGCCCCGCCGGGCAACTGCACGCTGTGGGTAGCATCAAATATGAGTGGATAACCGGTCCGGCGCATAATTTCAAAGCCCCGAAAATCCACGACCAGGTTGTTGTAGCCGAACATGGTGCCCCGCTCGGTAATCAGGATCCGGCGGTTGCCGGCGGCAGCAACCTTTTCAACGACGTTCGCAACATCCCAGGGTGCCAGGAATTGGCCCTTTTTAATATTTACTAATTTGCCGGTCTGGGCCACCGCAACAAGCATGTCGGTTTGACGACACAGAAAAGCCGGAATCTGGATAATATCCAGCACCCCGGCGGCTGGGGCAATTTCACTGATGCGGTGAACATCTGAAAGGATCGGGATGCCGAATTCTTTTTTTATTTCAGCCAGCATCCCGAGTCCGTCGCTGATTCCCGGCCCTCTGAAGGCGGTTGCCGACGTGCGGTTGGCTTTATCATAGGAAGCCTTAAAGATGAACGGCATTTCCAGTTCGACCGTTGTTTTTTTCATAAAAGCGGCGATTTCGCGGGCCGACTCGTAATTTTCGATCACACAGGGACCGGCAATCAGAACCAGGGGCGCGCCCCGGCCGATGACGACACTGCCTGTTTTTATTTGATGCGACATATGTTTAATATGTTAAGATCGTTAGGATCGTTGAGATCATTTTAGATGGTTTAAAGTTTCCGGCTTCAAATTTCCAACATCAAGAATCCAGCAGCCGGCAGCTGTGATCGGGTATTCGCTTTCGGGCATCGTTAACCCAATTGTTAGCAGCAATTTATCCTGCACCCTTCCAAAAGTCAAGAAACGAAAACAGGCCTTGATTATCGGCGGGTTAATTGTTATTAAAACTGTTTTAATAAACGAAAGGAATGAATACGCCGGTTTGAAAAAAGAAAAAAAGCATACCAAATTTTGGCTGGTGATCATCGGGTGCCTGATTGTCCTTGTGCCCGTTGCATGGTTTTTAACAGTGCGTCTGGAGGGCCAAGGACCGAAGCTGGAAGTGGGCCTGGTTTCGGGCTTTTTGGGCCGTTCTCAGGAGCTTTCGGTAGCAGTTTCGGACGCCGACAGCGGTCTGCGCGAACTTTGGGTCGCACTCGTTAAAGACGGCAAGGAGGCGGTTCTGCATGATGAGGCCTTTCCTTCCGGCGGCCTGTTTAAAGGTGGAAGGGTTCGGCAAACATCGGTGAAGATACCGGTAGCGCCCCAGAACTTAGGATTCAGCGACGGGGAAGCGGTCTTGCGCATGGCCGCGCGGGATTATTCCTGGAGGGATTGGTGGCGGGGCAACAAAACCTACATTGAAAAAACTGTGGTGATCGACACCCGTGCGCCTGTAATCGAAGTTTTCAGCCGTGCGCACAACATCAACATGGGCGGGGCCGGGGTGGTGATCTTTCGCACTTCCGAGGATTGTTCATTGGCAGGCGTCCAGGTCGGCAGCAAATTTTACCAGGGATATACCGGCTTATTCAGCGACCCCCGAGTCTATGTCGCGTTTTTTGCGTTGGGGTACGAGCAGGGACCCGATACCGAAATCCTCGCCAAAGCAACGGATCCGGCCGGCAATCAGGGAGAGAGCGGTTTTTATCATCATATCCGGCACCAAGACTTCAGACATGATCGCATCAACATATCCGATCACTTTTTAAAACGCAAACTACCGGACTTCTCTGCCCAACTTCCGCAGGATCCCAAGATGTCTGATTTGGACCGGTTTCTGATAATCAATCGTGATCTTCGCCAAGCCGATTACCGTAAAATTACCGAAGTCTGCCGCACCAGCGGGAATAAAATGCTGTGGCAGGGTGAATTTTTAAGATTGCCGAAATCCGCCAACCGGGCGAGATTTGCAGATCATCGCACCTATTACTACAATGGCAAAGAGATTGACCGGCAGGTGCATCTGGGCATCGACCTGGCCTCGCTGGCTCAAAGCCCGGTTCCGGCAGCCAATGCCGGAGCGGTGGTCTTTGGAGGAAATCTTGGAATTTACGGCGCAACGGTGATGATCGATCACGGTTTGGGGCTTTTTAGCATGTATTCCCATTTAAGCTACATCGCCGTTAAACCCGGCGACCGGGTGTCCAAAGGTGACAATATCGGCCGCACCGGCAGCACGGGGCTGGCCGGCGGTGATCATTTGCACTTCAGCATGCTTGTCAACGGCACCTTTGTCAATCCGGTGGAGTGGTGGGACGAAAAATGGATTGAAAACAACGTGATGTCAAAAATTGAAGAGGTCAAAACCACGATAAAGTAGGAGTGATGGTGCATGCAGAAACACAAAGTCAATAAAACCATCCAGGAAATCAATCGAAAAATTCAATCCGGTGATGTGGTCGTCGTTACGGCCGATGAGATCATTGATATTGTCCGAAACGAGGGGCCCGTTGAAGCGGCGCATCAGGTGGATGTGGTGACCACCGGAACCTTTGCCCCCATGTGTTCGTCCGGCGCTTTTGTCAATTTCGGACACTCAACACCGACGATCAAGGCATCTAAAGTGTGGTTGAACAAAGTTCCGGCCTATGCAGGGGTGGCAGCGGTGGACTGCTACATCGGGGCCACGGAAGTCGTCGAGGATGATCCGCTCAATAAAGTGTATCCCGGGGAATTCAACTACGGCGGCGGCCATGTTATCCAGGATCTGGTTGCCGGGAAAAAAGTTCAGCTGACGGCCACTGCCTACGGCACCGACTGTTATCCGAACCGCAGGGTGGAAAAGGAAATTACCCTGCGCACCCTGCCGCAGGCAACCCTTTGCAATCCCAGAAACGGCTATCAGAATTACAACTGCGCCGTCAATCTGACAAAGAAAACCATTTACACGTACATGGGCGCCTTGAAGCCCAACGCGGGCAATGCCAACTATTGCTCGGCCGGTCAACTGAGCCCCCTGTTCAACGATCCCTATTATCTGACCATCGGTCTTGGCAGCCGGATATTTCTTGGCGGAGGTGATGGCTATGTGACCTGGCACGGCACCCAGCACAAGCCTTCGGTCAATAGAACCCCCAAGGGGATCCCGCTGACTCCGGCCGGAACCCTCTGGGTCATGGGAGACTTAAAAAATATGAGTCCGCAATGGCTGGTGGGGGTCAGTATTCAAGGTTACGGATGCTCACTGGCGGTGGGGCTGGGGGTCCCGATTCCCCTGTTGAACGAGGAAATCGCCGGCTACACGGCCGTATCCGATGAAGATATATTCACCCAGATTATCGACTACGGCAGCGATTACCCCAACAATATCTCCCATAGCTACGGCCAGGTGAGTTATGCTGAGCTTAAAAGCGGTTTTATCAAACTCAACGGCAAGGAAATTCCAACGGTTCCGCTTTCCAGCATGGTCAAAGCGCGTGCGATTGCCGATATACTGAAAAAAAAAATTTCACAGGGAAAGTTTTTGTTAGGGGAGCCGCAGTTTACGTTGCCGCGCGAGTGAATTGAATACTGAAGGTTTTAAACATCCTTATTTACTATGTCACGGACCATACGCGCTTTTATCGCCATCGAATTGCCGCCGCCGGTTATCTCGTTGCTGGGTAAAATTCAGCAGGATCTGAAATCACTGCGGGTCGGAGCCCGGTGGGTGCGACCTGAAAATATCCACCTGACCCTCAAGTTTTTAGGCGACATCAACCCCGGAGAGGTTGAGAAAATCTGCGGGGCGATGACGGCTGCGGCTGAAGGAGCTGCGCCTTTGACACTGGCGGTCGGCGGGATTGGTGTTTTTCCGGACCTGAAGCGACCGCGGGTTATCTGGGTTGGTCTGGCCGGAAAAACTCAGCCCCTGCTTGCGTTGCAGCACAATCTTGAAGATCGGCTGGCAGATGTCGGCTTTCCGAAAGAGAAAAGATCTTTCAAAGGGCACCTCACGCTCGGCCGCTTCAAAGAGCCGGCCAACCCCGATACCATCCGGCGGGCGATGGCTGAATATTCGGATATGGAAAATGAGCAGTTTGAGGCCGGCCGGATAGTTTTGTTCAAAAGTGACCTGAATCCGTCCGGTGCGGTCTATTCGCATCTGAAGTGGGTCGAACTTGAAAAATGAATATTGAAGATTGAATAATTGAGGAATTCGCTGAGCTCTGTCATTTTTCTAACTCTTAATCATAGAATACCTTAATTCGTAATTCGTCCATCGTCATTCGCCATTCTGTAGAGGAGGAGCAATCATGTCTAATATTACGGCTGACAAAGAAAAAGCCATTGAATCAGCGATGGCTCAGGTGGAGCGCCAATTCGGCAAAGGCTCCATCATGAAATTGGGCGGCAAGCAGGTGGTTGAGGTGCCGGTAATCTCTACCAGTTCACTGTCGCTGGACAAGGCGCTGGGCATCGGCGGACTGCCCCGCGGCCGGGTGGTGGAGATATTTGGACCCGAAGCTTCCGGTAAAACCACCCTGGCCCTGCATGCCGTGGCGGAAGCACAGAAAAAGGGAGGGATAGCCGCTTTTATCGATGCCGAGCACGCCATCGACATCGGTTATGCCCGCAAACTGGGTGTCGATTGTGATGAACTGCTCGTGTCGCAACCGGATACGGGTGAGCAAGCCTTGGAAATCGTCGACATGCTGGTCCGCAGCGGGGCCATCGACGTCATCGTAATTGACTCGGTTGCGGCCCTGGTGCCGCGCGCCGAAATCGAGGGTGAGATGGGCGATTCACACATGGGACTGCAGGCCAGACTGATGTCCCAGGCCCTTAGAAAATTGACCGGTACCATCGGCAAAACCATGACGACTGTTATATTTATCAACCAGATCCGCATGAAGATCGGCGTGGTCTTCGGAAACCCGGAAACCACTACCGGCGGCAATGCGCTCAAATTTTATGCCTCGATCCGGCTCGATATTCGACGCATCGGCGCGATCAAAGACGGACAGGAGGTTGTGGGCAATCGAACCCGCGTGCGGGTGGTTAAAAACAAGATGGCCCCGCCGTTCACCGAAGCGGAATTTGATATGACCTACGGTGAAGGCATATCCAAAACCGGTGACCTGATAGACGTCGGTGCCAGTGTCGGGATCGTCGACAAAAGCGGTTCCTGGTATTCCTACGAAGGCGAGCGAATCGGTCAGGGACGTGAAAATGTCAAACGGTTTCTCAAAGACAACCCGGACATTTATGACAGCATATACCAGAAAGCCAGAGAGGCTTTGGGTTTTGTGAAAAAGGAGCCCGAAGCGGCCACGGCGCAGGCCAAATGACGGAAGACCGATGAAAGAAGGTGGGAAGGTGAGAGGCCGGGAAGTTGAGAAAAGAGCTCATAGCTCATGGCTGATAGCTCATAGTTTGTAGTTGATCAAGTTGAAAATGCTGGTATGCGTATATAAACTCAATAAACTTAATCGGCCGAACCAGCTAATAATCCGGAATCTCGCAACCTGAAACCATCTAAATGCTCTCAACGATCTAAACGATCCAAACCAACACAACGAACACAACAAACTCAATAGACACAGTACAACCCGCAACCCGCAACATGCAACGCGGAACTCGCAACGGAGTTTTTAATGACAGGCAACGAAATACGCAAACAATTTCTTGAATACTTTAAAAAACAAAATCATCAGATCGTGCGCAGTTCTTCCCTGGTTCCCCAAGAAGATCCGACGCTGCTGTTTATCAATGCCGGCATGGTTCAGTTCAAACGCGTTTTTTTGGGTGAGGAAAAAAGAAATTATGTTCGGGCCACCACCTCGCAGAAATGTGTGCGTGCCGGCGGCAAGCACAATGACCTGGAGAATGTCGGCTACACGGCCCGCCACCATACTTTTTTTGAGATGCTCGGCAACTTTTCCTTCGGTGATTATTTCAAAGAGGGGGCCATCGAGTTTGCCTGGGACCTTCTGACCAACGGCTATGGACTGCCGGCGGATAAGTTATGGGCGTCGGTTTATCTGGATGATGACGAAGCCTATAACCTGTGGCATAAAATCGCCGGAATTCCCAAAGACCGGATCATCAGACTCGGTGAAAAGGATAATTTCTGGTCCATGGGTGACACGGGCCCCTGCGGACCCTGTTCGGAGATCCTGATTGACCGCGGTGAACAATTCGGCTGCGGGCGGCCGGAGTGTACCGCCGGCTGTGACTGCGACCGCTATCTGGAAATCTGGAATCTGGTCTTTATGCAGTTCAACCGGGATGAATCCGGCAAGATGACCCCCCTGCCGAAGCCGAGCATTGACACCGGCATGGGTTTGGAGCGGATTGTGTCCATCGTTCAGGATGTGGCGACCAACTTCGACACCGACCTCATCCGGCCGATCATTGAAAAGACCGAAAGTCTGGCCGAAATGCATCTGGAACAATCGCGTGAGACCGAGGTGGCCATGAAGGTGATCGCTGACCACAGCCGCGCGGCAGCCTTTCTCATCGGTGACGGAATTTTGCCCTCCAACGAAGGGCGCGGCTATGTGCTGCGCCGGATTATGCGCCGCGCAATCCGCTACGGCCGCAATATCGGGTTGAATCGGCCGTTTCTGTTTCAAACAGCTGAAGTCGTGTTTGACATCATGAAAGAAGCATATCCCGAGCTTTCCGCCGCCGCCGCCTTCATCACCAACGTTATTAAAAACGAAGAGGTCAGATTTCTGGAAACGCTGGATACCGGGCTGAAACTGCTGAACGATACCCTGGCCGAGATCCAGGTCGGCGGCCGCAGCCTGGTGCCGGGTGAGGTTATCTTCAAGTTGTACGACACCTATGGGTTTCCGGTGGATATCGTGCAGGATGTCGTGCGCGAAAGCAGCATGCGCCTGGACATGGAAGGGTTTGAACGGGCCATGGATCGGCAGCGGGCCAGGTCCCGATCGGTGGCAACCTTCGGCCAGATCAGCGAAGCTTACAAAGGCCTCTCGGCCCGGGGAGTCAAGCCCGAATTTGTGGGATACGATTCGCTGACCGGTGAATCCGAGATCCTGGTGCTGGTGGCTGACGGTAGTGAAATCAGCACTGCGGTTGAAGGGTTGCAGGTTGAAGTGGTCACGGCCAGCACCCCTTTTTACGCCGAATCCGGCGGACAGGTCGGCGACACCGGCAAGATCACGGCCCCCGGTTTTGAAATGGATGTGCGTGACACGGTCAAAGACCCCACCGGTTTGATTATTCACAAAGGCAAGGTCCTTGCGGGACAAATAAAAAAAGGGCAAACGGTCACCCTGCAGGTAGACCGCGCCAAGCGTGAGGCGACCGCGCTGAATCACACGGCCACCCATATTCTGCATGCGGTTTTGCGCCAGGTATTAGGGGATCATGTCAAACAGGCCGGCTCCCTGGTGGCTCCGGACCGGCTGCGGTTTGATTTTACGCATTTCTCCCAGGTCGATCCCGACACCCTGGATACCATCGAGCGGCTCGTCAATCGCCGTATCCGCGAAAATTTACCGGCCAGCACCCAGGAAATGGATGTGGAAGATGCTTTCAAGTCCGGTGCAACGGCGCTTTTTGAAGAAAAATATGGCGATCGGGTCCGGGTTGTGGCGTTGAGCGATTTCAGCCGGGAACTTTGCGGGGGAACTCATACCGGGCGGACCGGCAACATCGGCCTTTTCAGAATTGTCGGTGAATCCAGTGTTGCCTCCGGGGTCAGAAGAATCGAGGCCCTGACCGGGGAGGCGGCTTTGGACTACACCCAGCAGACCGCCAGGATCCTGCAGGACACGGCCCACTTGATTAAGGAAAATCCCCCCGGGGTGCCCCGGCGGGTCAGGAAAATGCTGTCCGATCTTAAGGCCTTTGAAAAAGAGGTCGAGCATCTGAAAACCAAGGCGGCTTCCGAAGCCGGCGGCGTATCGGCGGATGCCGTAAAATCAATCAACGGCGTCAAGGTCCTGGCCCAAACGGTCGCCGTTGACACGCCCTCAGCTTTGAGAAATCTGGCCGATCAATTCAAGGATAAGATCAAAACGGGCATTGTGGCGCTAGGCAGCAAATCCGGATCAAAAGCCATGCTGATCGTGGCCGTTACCAAGGATCTCACCGCCAAATATCATGCCGGCAATATCGTTAAAGAAATTGCCGCGGTGGTGGGCGGCAGTGGCGGAGGAAGACCGGATATGGCCCAGGCTGGCGGCAGCCAGCCGGAACATCTTGAACAGGCGCTGGCCAAGGTGTATGAGGTGGTGGAAGGGATGAAATGACGAACAGTTGGAATGCCGAATGACGAATTGATGAAGTCGTTGCGCTCCGTCTATCTGATTATAAACGTAATAAAGATGGCAGGATTCCTTAATTCAACATTCCTCAATCGCCATTCGTCATTCCGATGCTGCCCGCGAATTGATTTCGACCTTGGCTGCATCAATCCATCCCATGTTGCGGCGCACCTGGGCCGCGTGCCGCGGTGTGTCAGAAAACTCCAAAAATGCCTGTTCCCGGTCCTTGATACTGTCAAGAAGCCCAACATCAGCCGGATGACCCACGCGGCCGATGGCACGGATCAAAACCGCCAGATGCTGCAGCAGGCTTGAGGTGTGCTGCCGGCTTTCTTCACTCTGGTAGATCCCGGATTCCGGGTTGCCATAAAAATCAAGGGCATCGCGGAGAATTTCAGCGGCCGTGCTGCCGCCGACCAGCGCCAGAAAAATATGCAGCTCCCGTTCCAGCGCCATCAGAAAGCGAACCGGCATGGCCTGTTCGTCTGAGTTTTCCATCCTTAACGACATAAATAGTTTTTTGCGTAGGGCGGCAATTTTTTCTTTGATTTTTTTCTGCTCCCCATTGATTTTCCAGGCCGCATACCGAACGATGCTTTTATCCAGTCCAACCTGAACCAGAAGCACTTCCTCCGGCGTGATTTCGATGTCCGTATTGATTTCTTTATTGTAGGTTCGTAAAAACTGAATCGCCAGCATAAGTGCATTTCGATCAGGGTAGCTGATCTCAGTCGGATTCAGCACGAAATCTGAAATCAGAACCTTAAGTGTCTGTTTGGGCTGCCCAATTTCTGAGACCAGCAGCTGCAGTGAATTCAAAAATGGCAGACGATCCTTGCGGTGCGGGGTTTCCCAGAGAAATTCCCATAAAATTTCAAATATCCGTTTCGGATAGCCGGCAAAATTGGGAATGTTTTTTTCGAAAAGGGCGCGCTGGAAATTTTTCTGGCGGTCAAAACAGGCTTTGAAAAACTTGATGATCTCCTTCGACTCATGGATTGAAATGTTAAACGTTTCCGCCAGCTCTTCATGATCCCGGTCCGCAATATGGGCCTCCGGTTGCCGGGATCTTCTTGTGAATTTTCGGTTGGCAGTTCGCTCTCTGGAGGTGTCGATCATCGTTAAGAGATCGTCATTGGCCTTTCCCAGAATTTTTTCTTCATCGCCGTCCCATACCTTAAGAACATCTTCCTGCACAATGACATCGCCCAGAAC
>CAYTBC010000081.1:0-8388 GCA_964435765.1 uncultured Desulfosarcina sp. | reverse complement strand
GGTCTGACTGCCGACAGCCCCAGCCTCATCCAGGGCCGCGTCGTTTGCGACCCCATGATCTGCAGGCACTCCCGCGGCTGCAGCCTCCGACCCCTCCCGGCCGCTTCCGCCGGTCGAGGCACCTGCGATGCCGCCGGCTGCCGGACCCTGGCCCCCCTGACCGCCGCCGGTCGGCGCCTGGCCTTCGTCCATATCCGCGCTCTGCGCCGTCATACTGTTTATTTCAATCAGCGGCCTGAGGAATTTTTCTTTCAAATTTTTGACTTGAAATATGGTCTGGTAGACGTTGCCCGGTCTGTTGGCGGATCGAACAAACTCCGGCCGCTGCATCAGCGCTGACAATTTTTGAATCAGCTGCTGCATATTTTCAGGGCTCAGGTTGTTCAGGGCGGCCAATTGGGTCAGATTGGGGTCGGGCTGATTATATTCGTTTATAACCGGATGGATGGAGAAGGGCTTCGTGTCGCTGACATATTCTATGGCTGTTTCGGTTTCCACTGCGTGGTTGTAGCTGGATACAATGTGCAGGCAAATTCGCATCCTTTCCAGCCATTGCTCGGATTCGCCCGGAATTTTGATAAAGGCGGTGTTGATGCCCTGGTTGGCAAATTGTTCAAAGGACTTGATTAAACGCCCTTCATAATGTTTAACCCGAAGCCCCATGCGCTTGACAACGCCGTTGATGGCCGCGATATCGACCGTAAACTCACCCAACTTGATTATATAATCCGCTTTTGGCGCTATTTTGGTGCCGGGCGATCCGCGGTACATGATGCGTGCCGTGCCGTCGTGGTTGGGAATCTGATTAAGTTTATGCAGAATTTGGACGATTTCTTTGCAGGTATCTTTATCGGTTTTCACCCCCTGCCAATAATGGACATCGCGAAATGCGGCGTTCAGAGCATAAACCAAATCTACCAGCAGAATACGCCATTTGTCCATGTTTTCAGTTGTCTGCAAATTGGACCGGCTCTGTTTTTCGACGGCCCGGGCTGATGCCGGTTCGGCCTGGGGTTCAGGGCTGCCGTCCGCTAGCCGAAGATGTTGGTCGTCCGAATTTTTCATTCAAATTTCTACCTTTTCAGGTTGTTATTTAAGGTTCATCGGCGAAAAATGCGGACAATAGAGTCGGATAGAGTCGGTTTCGGATCTATTCTAGCTCGCATCCGGTCGGTGCAACTGGGCGAAAATCCGCTTATGTTTTAAGGGTTAATAAAGTTTGCTTGTCATATAAGCATAATGGAATATGCCGGTGCTGTCAAACCGATGCGCAAATCGGATCCAAGAGGGGCATCAAGCCTCCCGTCCGCGGTCCGCAATTGAATGACGCCAGCCTCGGAATTTTATTCTTGGCGCCCTTTCAAGACATCGATCATGGTGAACATCAAACCGGCGGCGCCTGTTTGCACTTTGCCGGCCAGAAAGAGCAGCGCATCCAGGGTGCCCCGGGCGTAGATCTCACGGCCGTTGACATTGTGGGTGAATTCGAATCGAACCGTCTTGTCTTCGGACAACAGCGTGTAAGTGTGCCAGCCGTGGCCGGCCAGATATTCCTCGGGAATGCCCAACTGCGTTTTTTGGACTGCGGGATCCCTTATTTTAAGGATGTTATCTTCCGAAAAAGGGACGCCCAGTCTGTTAAAATAAGTGACCATCGCTTTGGCCGTGCCGCTGGTGTCGGCTTTGCCTTTTTGATGGCTCTCTTTGATCTCGAGCGTGTAGCCCTTAAATAAATCCGGAAACGTGTCGGCGGCGTACTGCATCATGGCCTGCATACCGACGATCTGTTTGGCCATATTCGGCGCAACCACGGCTGCAATCGACGATGCCGTCACAGTGGCTTCCAGTTTTTGGCGGTCTCCACCGGTGGTGCCCATGACAAACGGCAATTCGGCCCGGCAATAAAATTCGGCATTGGAATTGACCGCCGACGGGTGGGTAAAATCCACACTCAGAAACCGCCCCCAGGCTTTTTTGATGGATTCAATTTTTGACCATTTTTCCTCCGGCCGGATGAACTCCAGGGATGCGGTTCCGATGGTGGTTTCAGTTTCTGATATTTCCGGTCCGGTCAACGAGTAGGGCAGCAGTGCAAACCGCGGATCCTTTAGGAGGTGACCCGCCACGATTCGGGCCACATTTCCCGGCAGACCGTTGACCATTACTTTGATGGGGCTCATACGATACCTCCGTGTATGGTATTAACCATTCTTAGAACCACTATCTTTTCAAGAATCCTGACAGGGTGTAAATAAATCACAAATCACAATACTCAAATTACAAACAAGATCCAATGACCCAGTAGACTAATATTTTGTTTCGGCCATTGAAGTTTCGAATTTGGAAATTATTTGAAATTTGGTGCTTGTGTTCTGTTTTTTGCCGCAAAAAACCAAAATAACATTTCTAGACACAAAATAGGTACGGGCGAGGAAGCTAAACTATCTTCAAATAGCTGCAGACCTCATCGACGATCCCGGTCAGCCCTGGAAATTCTTGGCGATTGCTCGCTTTGAGATTTGATCTGAGGGTTCTCAAGGCTGCCGGGATGTATTTTTCAAATTGCTTTTTTCCTTTAACTCGGCTCAGAAATGCGAAGGCGCCAAGGATCTGCAGATTGCGGGTTAACGCGCAGTACCGATAGCAGGCCCGGAATTTCACCGGATCCACCGCGCTGACCTCAGCCAGTCGATGGATGCAGTAGTCCACCAGAGGGGTTTGGATGCTCGGCGGCAACTCCACATAGGGATCGATCAGCAGGGATGCCAGATCATATTGAAGCGGCCCGAGGCGCCCCCCCTGAAAATCGATAAAGAAAATACGGTGGTCTTTGAGCATGATGTTGCGCGACTGCATATCTCGATGCATAAACCCCTGGATAGAATGCTGCAGTGCATTGTCGGCCAGTGCGATAAAATCCGGGGCCAGGTCCTCAAATTGGATGTCGAAGCCGAGATAGCCGTTAACAAAGGCGTCCAGGAAATAGCGGCATTCCTTTTCCAGAATCAGTTTCTGATCGTATTCGGCCGTCTGATAGGTCCAGGTCCGGTCGAATCCGACCGCCCCTTGGCGTGAAAGCCTGATCAAATGATCAATGACGGCCTGATACAGTTTGATCACCACCCGGGGCTCTGCGGCGGATCTCACGCTTTGCTGCAGGTGGACGTCACCCAGATCTTCCAGGAAAACCAAGCCGCAGAAGGTGTCGTCAAAATAAATCTTCGGCACCGGCACCCCCCGGCGGAAAAGATGCCTTCCCAGTCGAACAAAAGCATCGGCTTCAGAGGTCAACCGGCTCTCGCGGATCCCGTGATCTGCCATGATCAGCGTGTGCCGGCCGCTTTGCAGCCGGTACCAATGCCGTTGTGATCCATCGCCTTTGAGCTGCAGCCGCCGGACCGGCCGGCCGGAGGAAGCCCCAAAAGCCTGCTTGAAAGCTTCGGGTATTGCCTGATCAGCCGCTGCCTGGCGGTAGCGATGCGCGGAGCCGATATCCTGCCAGCTATTTTTGGGTACGACAACCGCCCTTAATTTCTTGCCGTCAGCTAAAATTTGCTTGAATGCATCAATGCTGCTGTAAGGTCTGGCCGGCGGAATATAATTCAACACTTCCGGCTCCAGAACCTGGATTCCGGTAAACGTCAGCAGGCGGCCGGACGATTGGCGGCTGTCCCGGGAGGGGTCGTGAAACCCGGTAATCCATTCTTTGCGATCGACGGCCACGCTGTTGAATTCGGGATTATCGCAGAGAACCAGCGTAGAGGCAGGTCGGCGGCGGCAGTGCTTGTCATAGACTTTTGCCAAATCAATGTCGGCTACAATGTCGGCATTGATGACCATAAAGGGCTGATCATCCCAGAAGTCCGCCACATTTTTAATGGCGCCGCCGGTTCCCAAAATCTGCGGCTCATACCGTGTGTAGACCTCGATACCGTAGTTTTGAGCCGCAATAAAGGTTTCGATCTGTTCATGTAAATGATGGGTGTTTACAATCACAGCTCGGCAGCCGGCTTTCTGAAGGCGGCCGATGATCATATCCAGCAGCGGGCGCCCGGCGATCGAGAACAAGGGTTTGGGCGTGTGGCTGGTATAGGGCCGCAGACGGGTGCCGTATCCGGCCGCCAGTATCATTGCTTTCATAGGTTTAGGGCAGCAGATGCTTCAGCGCTTTTTGCAGAGCGTTCGCATAAAATTCAATTTTTTCCGTATCATCGGATCCTTTGATTCCCTTGCTGGTAAACAATTCAACGGCATTTTGATAGTTGACTTTGGAAAGTGCTTCTTTACGCTCGATTTCTTTGCGTTTGTACATGCGATTGCCGCGGGCGGCAATTTTTTTGAGACGGTCTTTTATTTTGTCCGGGTTTTGCGGATTGCGCATGTAGTAGCTGAGTACGATCCAGTAAGACTCGAAATATGTTTTCAGGAATATGGAAAAAAGGGATAGTTTGCGCAAACCGTCCGGGGTAATGTCATAGGTATCGGGCAGTGTCAGGTGGGGCGCCACGAACCCGATGTCGATGAAGGCCTTGATGCTTTTGCGTACACTGAATGCCGGTCCGAAATTAACGTCATAGGCGAATTCATACTTAAAGAAATCCTGCCAGAATATATAGCCGGTGTGCAGATCCGAGCCGGAAAAACGAAAGGCATTGTTTTCCAGGATCGCCATGGCCGTGTAAGCAGCCGGGATAAAAAACGCAATCGAATTGTTTTTATAGTATTCCAGGTAGGGTCTTCTGCTTTCATTGATCAGATATTGTTTTTCGCCTGGATTTTCCTCCTTGCTTTTGATGATCGGCTCGATGAACTTTCTCTGGCAATAAGATTCGACCACCTGTTCAAAAGCCCGCCGATGATCGGAGATGAGCGTGTCGGAGAACTTGACGTTTTGAACGGCCAGGTGTTTCAGATAGATTTCATCAACCTCCAGAAGTTCGCTGAAAGAGAAGGCGTTCTTTGAAAAGTTGAGAATGGCGCTGGCAACCAGGGCATGCGGCGTGATGACCGTCACCCGGTTGATGGCATTGATTACCTGAAAACCCAGAATTTTGATCAGGGCATTTTGCTCTTTGCTTTTCATTTCCGCCAGCGGGCGGTCATAGGTGCGCAGCAGCTGGTTTAAGGATATCGGTTCATGGAACTGAAGATATATTTTGCCGTAGCGTTTTTTAAGAAATTTGCGTGCCTGAATCACCTGCAGGATGTTTTCCTGTTCTTTTTGACCGCCGCCAAGCTCGAGCAGATAAGATTTTTCCTCTATGATGCGGTCGTACCCGACATAGATCGGTACGATAAGCATGTCCTCACAGGCGCCGTTTTTATACGCATTGATGATAATGGAGAGCAGGCCCAGCTTCGGCATCAGCAATTTTCCGGTGCGGCTGCGACCGCCCTCAATAAACTGCTCGATATTATAGCCTTCTTCCAGCAGCTTGTGAATATATTCGGAGAAAACCTTGGAATAGAGCACGGCGCCTCGAAACGACCGGCGCAGGAAAAAGGCGCCGCCGCTGCGGAACAACGGGCCCATCGGCCAAAAAGAAAGATTTTTTCCCGCTGCGATATGGGGTACCGATAAGTTGTTTTGATACAGAATGTAATCCAGAATCAGGTAATCTATGTGGCTTTTGTGACAGGGGATCAGGATGAGAGGACCTCTGAGAGACATAATCTTGACTTGGTGGAGGCCCTCATAATTGGTCGTCACCCCATCGAACATGGTCCGGATGATCCATCCGACAATCGCCGATGCTATTTTGATGAAGGCCGGCTTATAATTGGCGGCGATTTCTTCCAGGCACGCGTCAGCTTGGCGGTGCACTTCCTGAAGGGCAATGCTGCGGTTTTGGGCATAGGTTTTCATAAACTGCTGCAGGCGGTCACTGGTCAGGATGCTTTCCTTCAATTCTTCTCTGGATTTGCGAACGGGTCCGGTGATGCTGTGGCGGTGGCGATTGAGTTGAACCAGCAGATCACGCCGCAGCACCAAGGACTGATATTCCGTCGATCGGTTCCGAAAATGATCCGCCTGCAGGCAGTGTTGCAGATTTACCGGTTTCGAGACCTCCACAAATACCTTGCCGGGGTTTTTAAACAGCATGAAAAGCCGCCTGATATTGCCGGGTTTTTCTTCAGGTCCGAACAGGATGTCCAGCAGGGTCGGTTGTTCGCGGCGGGCGGTTTTGCTGAAGAATATCAGCTGGGGCACCAGGTAAATCGGCCGGTCAATGGATTTCTGGATTTCGACCAGGTACTGGATGGGGTCGGTTTGTTTTTTGACAAACCGACGGTAAAAGCTTTTCTTGCCGACCAGGGATAGAAAGCCGCTGCGCCCGTTAATCAATTCCTGTTTGAGGCAGCCGCACTCATAAGGATCGGGCAGGGTTTGGTACCGGAAAAAGTAATCCAGGCGGGCCAGCAGGATTTTGAGAAGCCGTGATACCGGCTGCCAGATAACCATTTTGTGGTCGAAACCGATCTGGGGAAAAGGCAGCTTTTCACGGCGGTAGCGGCTGTAGTAAAAGAGGTATTCAAAATAGCTTTTAAATTTGGTTACATATACCACCACTGCATTTTTTTCCAGTTGCCGGACGGCTTCGGTCTGCGTTTTGTCCACCTTTATGCCTGAGTAAAACAACCTCAAAATGAGGCTTGCAAAGCCGCCCATGTTGTCGGGAAGCAAACAGAGATAAGGGCCATCGGCGCCGTGCAGAAGTCTGCCGGTTCCCCGGTTCGAGGCGGCGCTTTTGGCGGCCGGTTTTGCTTTTTTATTTTTCTTCATGACTGGAATCCGCGAGGGATCATGTTAATAAGATTTAGCCTGATTCGGAGGGTATAATGAAGGTTTGGCTACCGGATCGTTATTGCGCTTTTACAATTTTTGTCTTTAAAACTAACAGAATAGCTCTTGCTTTGCAATAATTTATTGGCTTGTTCGGCATCCTGTGTTATGTTATTTTTCAAAATAAATTTTTCTATTATCAAGTGAAAGGAGGTCGGGACTATATGAAGACATTAATTGGCGGCGCAATTGCAGCTGTTCTGGGTTTGATCGGAATTGTGGTCTGGTTCCCGCAGTTTCTGATAGTTGTGGGCGGCACGATCCCCATAATGCTTCTGCTCGGCGGCGCTCTGGCTATCTACCTGGGTGTTGATGAGCTTAAAGATACCTGGAACAAGGAGGAAGCCGAACAGACTGATTCAGAAACCGGGGAAGAAGTTGAAAAATATAAAAAAGAGATCAATGAACTCAAAGAAGAAATTGAAAATCTGAAAAAAGAATAATAACTGGGAATGACGGTTAATATCGGGAGCCCGGCAGCTTTTTAGGCCGGGCTCTTTGCCTTTTTGATGGCCGAGGTGGCTAAAAAATCAGCCCTTTCATTGCCCGGATGGCCGGCATGGCCCTTGACCTTGATAATTTCAAGGTCTTTGAACTTGGCCATCATTTTTTTGATGGATGCGACAATTAGCTGATTCTTAGTGGCTTTCCAGTTTAGAACCAGCAGTCCGTAAGCATATTTGCTGTCGGTAAAAAGCCGGACGGGAAGCGTCCTATTCTTCACGGCTGACAAGCCGGCCTGGATGGCTTGGAGCTCGGCAATGTTGTTGGTCGCATTTCCGATAAATTTAGCAATTTCCTTTTCATGCTCACCGTAACGCAGCAGCACCCCAATTCCGGACGGTCCCGGATTGCCGGATGAGGCCCCATCGGTAAATACACAAACTTTATCCTTGTAAGCGGTTTCATTCCAGGGGGGTGCCGCATCGTCAGATTTGTTTTGGGCGGACTTTTTGCGGCGGGTAGTCTTTGAGGAGGACGAAGTCGACGTTTGCGGCGGCGGGGAATCGAGCGGGGCCACGTTGGCTTTATTTACCCAGTATTCGTGCTCCTGTTTAAGCTGGTATTTGATCAATACCCGGCCGTCTTTGATCAGAGGGGCGCCCTGTGAATCGACCGCCACCCAGACCTTGTTGGCCTTAAACCACATCCGCTGCCAATCGCCGCCTTCCGTCCTGGCTTTGCTGTTATCCTCTTTTTGCTTTCGTTTCACTGGGGTCTGTTTGCTGCTCACTGGATTCTGGTTACCATACAGTCGGTTGATTCGGTTGATAAAGTTGATTGAGTTGGTAGTTCACGGCTCAAGGCGCACGGTCTAAGGTATACGGTCTAAGGTGTAAGGCTCTCAAATGACAAATAACTAATGACGAATGTCGAATTAAATCAGTTTGTTCTATAATAAAGCATTCAACTTTCAGCTTTGATACTTTAGCTGCCTTATTGCATCCCAGCATCCGACCAGCCGTTATCTGCCCTCTGAAATCTCATCCGGTTTCATCTCACCTTCCCACCTTCTCAACCTCCCAGCTTCTGTCCTCTGTTTT